>NZ_OX458333.1:3630000-3939912 GCF_949769195.1 Methylocaldum szegediense | reverse complement strand
TCGCTTATCTGAACAACCGGGCCGGTCGGCTGTGGCTCCAGCAGCGCCAAACCGAAGGACTCGACAACAAGGTCCCGCATTATATCGAGGCCGAAACCTTCATTCTGGTCGGCATACTGTTCATCGCCGCCACCTTGTCCTCCCAACCGCCTTCCGTCGACATCAAGGAACTGACCGCCTCCGTTTCCGAAGTCGCGGAAATGTTCGCCCCTCGCATGCCCCGGCTCACGTCGCCTACGCACGAACAGCTGCTGGCCGGAGAGCCCGGGCGCGTGGCAGTGGTCGACAAGGTTCCGTCACCCGCTGCCACGGAATGGTCGGATTATAATCACAATGTATCGGGCATCTTCCTGACCGTGATGGCTCTGGTTGCGATGCTTTCCTACAGCAAGCGCTTCGAATGGGCTCGCTACTGGCCTCTCGGTTTCGTAGGACTGAGCATTTTCCTATTCTTCCGAAGCGACGCCGAAACCTGGCCCTTGGGCCCGATCGGCTTTTGGGAGAGCACCTTCGGCAACGGCGAAGTGTTCCAGCACCGTATCGCCACTCTTCTGGCGTTCGCGTTGGGCGTGCTCGAAATACGGGCGCGCACTAACCCAAAGGCTCGGCAACTACGTTATTTGTTTCCGATATTGTGCGCATTCGGTGGCATTTTGTTGCTCACCCACGCCCATGCGGAGTTCGAGCTGAAGAGCGAATACCTCATTCAATCGACGCATACGGCCATGGGACTTTTATCCGTCATCGTGGCCAGCGGACGCTGGCTGGAACTGCGTTTGGCGGAAACCGACGAGCGTTATACAGTCGGCGGTGTCTTGGAAGGAAAAATCGCCGGCTTCATCGGTATTGTGGCGATGTTCCTGATCGGCTTGATACTGATGGTTTATCGCGAGCCGCTATTCTAGAGTCGATTCGAAAAACCAGACATTACACACAAAAAAATGCCCGTCGAATGACGGGCATTTTTTATTCCGGATTCTTACGAGCGAGGGCATTCACCCCGAGCCTTCCGACAAACCTATCCTGGACCTAGCGAAGAATCCCCAGACCTGATTGAGAGGAATAGTTCCCGCCCTTGGCAGACCGGGCCGCATGAAAACGCCGATCAAGACGTTTTCATGCGGTCTTCGACGAACTTAGCCAGACGTGGAATTGTTGCTCGAATAATCGGCGATTTTCTGAGAAAGCTTGTTTAGGAGACTGTCAAAGCCTTCGCGGTCGATAACGCTGGTATATTGCGCCTTCTTGAGAGCCAAATCGCTGATACCGTCGACAACGATATTGATGATGTGCCATTGCCCGCCGAATTGATTCACGACGTATTCAAACTTGATGGGCTTTTCATTCGGTGCGACGAGATAATAGCGTAACAACACACGGTCGCTCTTTACTTCTTGAGCGGAGTCGTACTTGAATTCTTCCCCTGAGTGGCTGTTGAACTGGGCGGCATAGGTGGCGATGCTCAGGTCGGTCAACTTCTCGATGAAAGCGGTTTTCTGCTGCCTGTCGAGCTTTTTCCAATGGTTCCCGAGAGCGATTTGGGAAACAGCCTCGAACTCGAACACCTGCTTGACCACCGGTTCGAGCTTTTTATAGCGTCCCTGATAACCCAATTTCTTGGCGTCCTTCATCACATCGATCAAGGTGTTGTTGAGTAAGTCCACCGTTTGTTTCGCATCCGCCACGGCATCCCCTGCGACGGACAAGGTGGACGCTGCGATCAGGAATAATCCCAGGAGAAATTGAAGAAACATTGTTTTTCCCATGAGTCCGAATCGAAATTCGTCGCGACTATATCATAAAAGTCCCGACGAAACGCTACGCTCAGTTGCTATCCCGCTACGATTTTGCGCGCAAACAACAAATAATTCCAGGAGTGTTTGCCGACCGCTTGAATGGAAACTAACACGCGAAGAATCATGGCATCCCTCCTCCTCTCGCTCACTGTATTGGTGAAGTCACGTTCGACCACCATATCCAGGATGATCTTCCGATTGAGCTTTTTCTATTCGATTCGGACCTGCCGGAATCGTTCTTTTCCACGAAATCGGATTTATCAATCCTGGCGTTCTGCATAAAGGTGCGCCAGCAGGTTGGCCTCGGACAGAGAGAGTCCCAACTGGGAAACCAGTTCCTGGGGCGCGACGCCGCCTTTGAGCTTTTCGATTGCGGTCCTGTACGATTGATAGCTGGTATCTTGCTGGGAAAGAGACGCCAGCTTCTCCTCGTATTCCCTAAGCCTTCGTTCCTGATTCAACATGCGCTGATCGACCTGTACGGCGGCAGACGACAACCCGATCAAGTCATTTTGCTGCTGAGCGACTTTCGCGACCAGGGCCGCATGAGCGCGCTTAAGGCTCAGGTACGCCCGGGCCAGCATGAGTGTTGCTGCCAGCAAGGCAACCAGCAATCCGGCCAGAATGAAATAGGGAAGGTGCCAGTCCATCAGGCGTAGCTATCGATGTGAGGCGGCGAGTCTGCGTCGTTCTCCGGCCGCTTTTCATTCTTGCCCTGCAAATCGGGTTCCCGCCGTTTTTCTCGATCTTGGTCTCGCGTAACCCTTTTTGTAGCCGGTAAAGGCTGCACGTGCTCCACGGGGTGAATATCGACCATGGTCTTTCTTATCGCTGCTTTTCGAAAAGCGACCTTCGAGCGCACCGGTCAAAGCTGACCGAGCGCTTTGTCTTCGTCGCTCAGTAACTGATTCAGGTCGACCAGAATCAATAGCCGCCCGCCGTGGCTCGTCACGCCCTGTATGTATCTCGCGCTTTCCTCATTACCGATATTGGGAGCCGATTCGATCTCGGAAGCCCTGAGTTCCACCACCTCCGCGACGCTATCGACCAGAATCCCAATCACCTGATCCGCCGCCTCGATGATGACGATTCTCGAGGCGTCGTCCGGCTCCTGAGGAGTAAGCCCGAAACGCTTTCGGGTGTCGATGACCGTGACCACATTTCCGCGCAAATTGATAATACCCACGACATATTCCGGGGCTCCGGGGACCGGCGCGATCTCGGTGACGCGCAACACCTCCTGCACCTGCATCACATTGATGCCGTAGGTCTCGTCACCCAAGCGGAATGTTACCCATTGGTTCACCGGATCGCTGCGTTTTTTTGCCAGCGCTTCGCTCATATCGTCCTCTTGCTTCTAGCGTCATCATCAAGGAAACCGTGATTAAGCCGTTCGACAGACCGGTTGAACACTCGCCTGAGCCGAGTCGAAAGGCAAAAATCGAACCCGCCCATTATTCAGAGCCATGTAAAGCCATAGTATTCGTATCCGAGCATCGACCTACCGGAATCAGATTGCTCGGGTCCACCAGCACACACAAGCGGTCTTTGATGGTACCAACCGCCCATGCCCGCCGCTTTTGGTTGGCGCGCCAGCTGACATCGCTTTCGTGCAACCGGACCAAACCAACGATGTCGCCGCAGACCAAGCCCCACCTTCCGTCATTGAGGAGCAGGACATGGCGACGATCACCATCCACTGGCGCAGAACGCTTGCCGCTGATGAGAAGACCGGCATCCGCCAGTTGGATCAATTCGCCCTGAAACCTGGCGATTCCCTGGAACCATGCGGGTTTTCCCGGTAGGACGGTGACCACCGTCTTATCATCGAGTCGTTCGATTCGCCTCACTTCGGCCAAAGGTGCGGCAAGCACCATCCGCCCAATCCGAAAGCAAACGACCTGGAATTCTGGTCGTCCCCAGTCCGGCACTCTCGCGGGCTCGGTCGAGGTCTCCTCAGGTATTGTCGAGGCGCGGGGTTCCTCGGGTTCTGCCGCCACTCCCTCCGCTTGCCCGAAAGTCTGGTTCAGTAAACCCCTCAGATAAAAGAGGACAACCTGCTCCTGCCAGCCGGTTTTCGTTTGTCGAGGACGGCCGGCTTTCATGCTGTCGCAAACGCCGACTCGGCCGAACGCGATCGATCCTGCGACAACCGGTGGTCGAGCAATTCGGTGTAAGCCATGGCCGCTCGGGACCGGGGCATGAAATGGGAGAGCGGGATTCCGGCGTCGCTCGCTTCCCGTACCTGAGTATCGACTGGAATAACTGCGTCCCAGACCCGATCTCCATAACGTTCGCGCATGATCCTCAGTGTCTGTACCGATACCCGGGTGCGCCGGTCGAACAAGGTAGGGACAATGGTGTAGTTCAGCGGCGCCTTTCGAGATTTGCCGATCATATCCAGAGTGTGGAGCATGCGTTCCAAGCCCTTGAGCCCGAGAAACTCGGACAACACCGGTATGAACAAATGCTCACACGCGGCAAGCGCGTTCACCATCAAAACGCCGAGCATGGGCGGGCTGTCGATCACCACAAAATCGTATTGTGCACGAACCGCGGCCAGGCTATTGGCGATCACCAGTCCCATGCCGCCAGCACCGCCTTGACGCTCGACGGTTGCGATCGCGGTGGACGCGGGCAATACCCACAACCCCTCGAACCCGGTTGAAACGATGTAAGGCTCTGGAAGCGGCTTTTTCCGAGCCATCGCGTCCTGAAACAGGTTGTAGACGCTGAAATCGATCCGGTCCGGGTTCATCCTGAAATAGCTGGTCAACGAACCGTGAGGGTCGAGATCGATCAATAGCGTACGGTATCCCCGAGACGCAAGAATTCCACCGAAGGTCACGACCGTCGTGGTCTTGCCGACACCGCCTTTCTGGTTGGATACGGCCCAGATCTTCATGGCTTGGCAACCTCCGTCGAAACGATAGGGGATGTTCCGGACACAGGCTTTTGGGGAGCGTCGAGGTCGGATACCTGATCTGCGGATGAAAGCTTGTAACGTGCCGCCGCATGGGACATCAGAACGATCACCACTCGCCGGTTTTGGTAACGTCCTTCATCCGTCCCATTGTCAGCAACCGGATGATACTCACCGTACCCGATTGCGGCCATCCGGCGCGGATCGATGCCGTTTCGCATCAACTGATGAACCACCACGGCAGCCCGGGCGGAAGACAAGGCCCAGTTGGAAGGATACTGGGATGTATTGATCGGCACACTATCGGTATGGCCTTCGACATGAATGGTGTTGTCGACTTCGCGCAAGATTTCAGACAGCCGGTCAAGAATGGGCAGCGATTCCTTCGAAAGATCCGCTTTGCCGCTGGCGAAAAACAGGCCGCTTTTCATCTCGACTTCTACCCATAGCTCATGGCGCTTGACAACAACCAAGTCGTCGTCGATGAACGGTGACAGCGCTGCCTCGATCTGATCCGCGAGATGTTCCAGCCGTGCGTATTCCGTCTCGAGATCCTCGGTTGCCGCGTCAACCTTACTTTCGAAGGACTTCGAGTCTTCTTGCGTCACCGGCTCGCCCAAGAGATCCTGCCCCTTCTTCAAATGGCCAATCTGGATCGGCTCTAAGGTCGCGGCAAGGTCATGATCTTTCCGAGGTTCCTTGAAGACCTCGGACAGCGATTCCGACAACACCCGGTACTTGCCTTCGTTGACCGAAGAAATCGCGTACATGACGACAAAAAACGCGAACAAGAGCGTGATGAAATCGGCATAGGACACCAGCCAGCGCTCCAGGTTCACGTGCTCTTCTTCGGAATGCCTGCGTCGCGCCATCGTAACGTCATCCGTCGAGAAAACCGGTCAGCTTCATCTCGATATTTCGCGGATTCTCACCTTCCGCGATGGAGATAATGCCTTCTAGAATCAGTTCGCGCGCTTGGCTGTAGGCCTGCGCACGGGATTTCAGCTTGTTGGCGATGGGAAGCACGACCAGATTGGCGAAACCGACGCCGTAGATCGTCGCCACGAAAGCCGTCGCGATGCCGCTTCCCAGTTTGGCGGGGTCCGACAGATTCTGCATCACGTGAATCAAGCCCATCACCGCACCGATAATGCCGACGGTTGGCGCGTAGCCTCCCATCGCCTCGTATACCTTGGCCGCGACCAAGTCCCGCTCCTGCCGAGCATAGATTTCCACCTCCAGACTATCCCGGATCATCCCGGGTTCGTTGCCGTCGACCAGCAACTGAAGCCCCTTCTTCGCCAGGGGATCGCTCTCCTCGCCGATGAAGGTTTCAAGGCCGAGCAAACCTTCCCGCCGCGCCAGCGCACTCCAGCCGACGATCTTCTTGATTTGCTCCTTATGGTCTATGGGCGGAGCCACGAATACCCACTTGAGCATTTTCACCGCATAGAAGAACACCGCCGGCGGTGTCTGCAGCATGGTCGCACCCAGCGTGCCGCCGAACACGATCACGATCGCCGGCCCGTTCAGCAGCGAATTTACGTGTCCGCCCTCGAGCCAGTTGCCGCCCAGGACTGCGGCGACGCCGAGAATCAATCCGATGACGCTTAAAGGGTCCATGCCTAAAGGTTCCTCAGCTCGCCCGCCATCTCGTCCAGATCGTAGATGCAATCGGCTAGGTTGGCGTCGACGATTGCTTTTGGCATGCCGTAAACGACGCAGCTCTGCTCGCTTTGAGCCCAGACGACCGCGCCCTTGGCTTTCAATCTTTCTGCTCCGAGCTTCCCGTCCGAACCCATGCCGGTAAGTACGACGGCGAGAACCTTGCCGGGCATGTTTCTGGCTATGGATGTAAAGGTGACGTCGGCACTAGGGCGAAAATGTTCTCCACTTTCGCTCTCACGAACGACGACCGTCTTCCGTGCCCTGTGCTCGCTCAACTCCAGTTGAAAACCGCCCGGCGCTAAAAGCGCGACGCCTGGTCTCAATTCGTCGCCGTTCCGGGCTTCCTTGACTCGAATGCGGCAGAGCTGGTCCAGCCGTTCGGCGAAGCTGCTGGTGAAGTTTCCCGGCATGTGCTGAACCAAGAGGATGGGAACCGACGCGGTCTCCGGAATCGCCGTCAGAATTTTCTGTAGCGCTACCGGCCCTCCGGTAGACGCGGCAATCACTAGCAAACGGAAATCCCGAATCGACGTCTTGGCAGCGCCGGTTCCAGCAGCGGACGACGCGGTAACAGGCTTCGACGTCCGACGCAGCCGCCTCAGCCTTCCCGCATGCTCGGCGAGATCACGAACCCGGCGCCGCAGGATACGCTTGGCCAAATCCTGGTCTCCGCTGATCTCCTGCAATTGCTTGGGCATGAAATCCATGGCTCCGGCTTCGAGAGCGTCCAAGGTGGCCTTGGCTCCGGCCTTGGTGGAGGCGGAAAACATCAGAATCGGCGTGGGCTGTTCCTTCATGATGTGGCGCACGGCGGTAATACCGTCCATAACCGGCATATCCACGTCCATGGTGATGACATCCGGGTTCAGGGCAGCAGCTTTCTGCACCGCCTCGGCGCCATCAGCCGCGCTTCCCACCACCTCCAGATCAGCATCGGCATTGAAGATTTCCGTCAGCCTCCTGCGTATGAAGCCGGAATCGTCCACCACCAAGACTCGAATCGTCATGAAAACCTCGCGGCTGCTCAGCGTTCAATGTAAAGAGGCGTACCGCTTCATCAAGCCCGGCACGTCCAGAATGAGGGCGATCTTGCCATCGCCGGTGATCGTGGCACCGGCCATGCCAGATACATTGCGGAGTTTTGCCCCTAGTGGCTTGATGACGACTTCTTCCTGCCCGACCAGGTGATCGACCACGAAGCCGACATGCCGGCCCCCGACGTTCACGACCACCACATGACCGGAGCTCTCCTTCCGGCTTCTGTCGTGGCGATAGCCCGGAATCAGCCATTCCTTCAGATAGAACAGCGGCAAGGCCCGCTGGCGGACCAGTACGACTAACTGTCCGTCGACTGTGTTGGATTTCTTGAGATCGAGGTCGAGGATTTCGACGACGTTCGCCAGGGGAAGCGCAAACGGTTGATCGTTCAGCTTCACCATCAAGGTCGGCATGATGGCCAAAGTCAACGGCAGCTTGATGGTGATACGACTGCCCTTCCCCTTAACCGAATCGATCGCGACCGAACCGCTCATCTGGGCTATCCGGGTCTTGACCACATCCATACCAACGCCCCGCCCCGAAACATCGGAAATCTCCGACTTGGTAGAAAAACCGGGCATGAAAACGAGGTTGTAACAGTCCTTGTCGTCCAAACGCGCCGCGCTTTCCGCGTCCATCAACCCTTTTTCCACGGCCTTGCGCCGAAGTACCTCTGGATCCATGCCTTTGCCGTCGTCCTCGATGGTCAATTCGATGTGATTGCCCTCTTGCGACGCGGTTAGGACAATCAAGCCCTCACGCGGTTTGCCCGCCGCGGTCCGCTCTTCCGGCGTCTCGATACCGTGGTCGACCGCATTGCGCACTAGGTGCACCAAAGGGTCGGCCAGGGCTTCGACGAGATTCTTGTCGAGATCGGTCTCCTCGCCGCGCAATTCGAGCCGTACCTCTTTGTTGAGGCTTCTGGCCAAATCCCGCACCACGCGCGGAAAACGGCCGAAGACCTTCTTGATGGGCTGCATGCGCGTCTTCATGACCGACAGCTGAAGATCCGAGGTCACCACGTCTAGATTGGCGACAGCCTTCGCGATCTCTTCATCGTTGAGCGCGCTCTTCAAAGTTTTGAAGCGATTTCGGACCAGGACCAGCTCGCCCACCATGTTCATGATCTCGTCGAGACGCTGGGTATCGACGCGCACCGTGGTTTCTACGGCGGGAGCGTGCAGCGCCTTGGTCGGCTCGGCTAGCTTTTTCGGCGTGCCACGCGTGTCCTCAGGCACCGAGGGTATGGCGGGCGAATGGGTGATCGCCTGCTTCGGCACACCACCGTGCCGGCCTTTGCCGTGAAGCTGATCCAGCAAACGCTCGAATTCTTCCTCGGTGATGTGATCGCTTTCGACTGCCGATGTCGGCGCGTCCGGAATCGCGTTGCCGGGTACGCCCGAGTGCTTGTCCTTGCCATGGAGTTCGTCAAGCAAGCGCTCGAACTCTTCTTCCGTAATCTCGTCCTCCGGCTCGGTGTTGGGCGCTTTCGGCAGCGCAGCCTTGGGTACACCGCCATGCCTGCCCTTACCGTGGAGTTCGTCAAGCAAGCGCTCGAATTCCTCCTCGGTAATCTCGTCCGAATCGGGACTCGTCGTTCCGACCTTCGAGCGGGCCAAGGACGGGTCCGACAATGATTGGAAATCCGGCCCTGGCGGATCGTCGGTCGGAGCGGGTTCCAGCATCGCCGCAAGCGCTTGTTCCACAACGCTGCTCGGGGACGGAGCTGCTTTGGCTCCAGTAGATGCCGGCACTTTCCCATTGGCGACGGGATCCGCTTCGCTTTGCGGCTGAGCCAGTGCTTTCAGCTTATTGATCAGGGAGGGATCAGCCGGCTCTGGATCGTGCCCGGAGCGGATATCCCGAAACATGGTGTTGACGACGTCCAAGACTTCCAGAATGACGTCCATCAGTGCCGGGTCGACGCGCCGTTCGCCCTGCCGGAGCGCGTTGAACACGTCCTCGGCTCTGTGACAAACGTCGACCAAGGCCGTGAGGTTGAGAAAACCTGCCCCGCCCTTGATGGTATGAAACCCCCGAAAAATGGCGTTCAATAAGTCGTAATCGTCCGGCGACTGCTCGAGCTCGACCAACTGAGCATTGAGCTTTTCCAGTATTTCTCCGGCTTCGACCAGGAAGTCCTGAACGATTTCGTCGTCAAGATCGATCGCCATGGCGTGGGACCTTCAGAAGCCCAAGCTCGACAGCAAACTGTCCACATCGTCCTGGTTCTGCACGGTGTCCTTGTCCACGCCGGGAACGGCCGGGCCGAGCGTCTGTACTTTGAGATCCTGCGCGCTTTCGTCGGACGGCTTGATGCGCCGCCCCGAAATGCGGATCAGATCGACCAGATTGTGTTCCAGATCTTGAACGAGCCGAATCACGCGCCGAATGATCTGCCCGGTGAGGTCCTGAAATCCCTGCGCCATGAGCACTTCGGTCAGACTCCGCTGAATGGTCTCCAAATGTCCTGCGGAAACATCGAAATACTGCGTGAGGTCCTGGGTGAGCGACTTGAATTCCTCGTACGGCATTTCCCGCTGGCGAAAGCGCCGCCATTGAGCCCCCAACTCGTTGGACCGCTCGCGAAGGCTTTCGGCGAACGGCAGGATGGACTCCACGGCGTTCAACGTCGTGTTCGCAGCCTGCTCGGTCATGGCAATGACGTAGTTGAGGCGCTCCTTGGCGTCGGGGATTTCTTTTTCTGCGAGTTCCGCAATGCGTCCGTCTAAAGCGAAATTCGCGAGCGTGTCGTGAAGCTGGCGGGTCAGCTTGCCGATTTCCCGGAACATGAGAGTTTCCCGGACACGCCCGATGTCATCGAGAATACGGTCGGCCGATTCGTGGTCACCCCTCTCCAGAGCCGCGAGCAGCGCTCGCACCTGTTCGATCCGCACCTCGGCGGACGGTTGAATATCGGTCATTGCCCGCCTCTAGCCGGTCTTGCTCAGGCTTCCAGGCGCTCGAAGATCTTTTCGATCTTCTCCTGCAAGGTCGCCGCGGTAAACGGTTTAATCACGTAGCCATTAACGCCGGCCTGGGCCGCCTCCACGATCTGGTCGCGCTTAGCCTCGGCGGTCACCATCAGCACCGGAAGCTGGGAGATGCTCGGATTGGAGCGCACCGCGCGCAGCAGATCGATGCCCGTCATTCCCGGCATATTCCAATCGGTGATTAGAAAGTCGATTTCCCCCGATTGCAGTTTGGGCAAGGCGCTCTGCCCGTCATCGGCTTCGAAGATATTGTTGAACCCAAGCTCGCGCAGCAGGTTCTTGATAATCCTTCGCATGGTGGAAAAGTCATCCACAACCAGGATTTTCATGTTCTTGTTCAAGGACGCTCACCTCTCGTTCCGCTATTGATCTTTCGAGTCATCGGGCATCCGAGCCTCAAGCTTTCGATACGGCCTTACGCCGACCCTTCGGCCGGGCCGCGGCGGATTGCTCAATATCCAGCCAATCCTGCATCCTCGCCCGAAGACGCAACATGGCCTGGCTTTGAAGCTGGCACACCCGCGATTCGCTGACCCCAAGCACTTCGCCGATTTCGCGCAGATTGAGCTCTTCCTCGTAATAGAGCGAGATCACCAACCGCTCACGCTCCGGCAACCCGGCGATGGCATCCGCCAGTGCTTCGGCGAAGCCGGACTGGGTCAACGCTTCGACCGGAGGCGCGGCGGAATCCTCGCACTCATCCAAGACCGTATCCCCCGACTCCAGCAGTTCGTCCAAGCTGAACATGCGACAGCTCACGGTGTCCTGGAGGACCTGATGGTATTCAGACAGCGTCAGCCCCAAATACTCGGCGACTTCCGCATCGCGCGCATCGCGGCCGGTCCTGGCCTCGATAACCCGTATCGCCTCCGCTACATCACGCGCTTTGCGATGCACCGAGCGCGGGGTCCAATCGTAACGCCTGAGTTCGTCCAACATGGCGCCGCGTATTCGAATCCCGGCATAAGTCTCGAAGCTGGCGCCCTGCTTGTGGTCGTACTGGCGGGCCGCTTCCAACAAACCCACCATACCGGCCTGGATCAAGTCCTCCACCTGTACGCTGGACGGCAGCCGGCCCATGAGATGGTGGGCGATTCGCTTGACCAGCGGTGCATGCTGCCCGACGAGGGCTTCCAAGCCGGGCGCCTGCACCGATGCATACAAAGCAACACCGCTCATAAGGCCGCCGCACGGTTGTACTGAATCATGCGTTCCACGAAAAACTCCAGCCGGCCGCTGGATTGCCCAGAGATCGGCTGGGCGTCCAATTTCTGCGCCAAGCTGCGGAACGCCTGCGCCGCCTTGCTGTGCGGATAGGCGATGACCACCGGCGTTTGCCTTTGCACCGCTTTCTTCACGTGCTCGTCGTCGGGAACCACGCCCAGAAGATCGAGCGTCACGTCGAGATAGCGGTCGGTCACCCGGCACAGCCTAGAGAACAAAGCCCGCCCCTGTTGATAGTCCTGAACCATGTTGGGCAGGATTTGGAAGCGATGAACTCCGTAGTCTCGGTGGAGCAACTTGATGAAGGCGTAAGCATCGGTGAGCGATGTAGGTTCGTCGCACACCACCAGAACGATGTCCTGACAGGCACGCGCAAAATTGACCACGCCCCCCGAGATCCCCGCCGCAGTGTCCACCAGCAGTACGTCGATGTTCTGATTCATTTCCCCGAACGCGCGAATCACCGCCGCCTGTTCCGCAGTGGTCAGTTCGGACATGCGCTGAATGCCGGACGAGGCTGGCACGATTTTGAGGCCCGATGGCCCTTCGATCAGAATTTCGTCCAGAGTGCGCTCACCGCTCAACACATGGGACAGATTGAACTGGGGCTGCAGCCCCAGGAGCACGTCGACGTTCGCGAGCCCGAGATCAGCGTCCAAAAGGACCACTTGGCGGCCCAACTCGGACAGGCTGACCCCTAGATTGACGGCAACGTTGGTCTTGCCGACCCCTCCCTTGCCACTGCTCACCGCCAAGACGCGCACCGGTCTCGGCGGCGCCATACGTCGAATTCCGTCGGCTTGGTCTGTGTCAAACATTCGCATGGACGATCCAGTCTTCATAGGAAGGCATCGGGCCGCCGACAGCCTCGGTGCCGGGCTGCTCGGCAAAACACCGGTTTAAGAATAGATGAGTTCTCGCGACGTGCAGATCCTCCGGAACCTGCTGTCCGTCGCACAAGAATGCAAGCGGAAGCCGGTTTTCCACGACCGCGGACACGCCGGCACCGAGCTGGCCGGTTTCGTCCAGTTTGGTCAGAATACAAGCCGACGGAGAAAACACCTTGAAGGCGTTCACTGCTTCCTGCATGACACGCAACTGGCTGGCCGCGGACAGGACCAGATACGATTTGATCGGCATGTCGACACCGGCGAACAACTCGGCTTGCTCGGCCAAGCGCCGGTCCCGCTGCCCTATCCCCGCGGTATCGATGAGCACCAGGCGCTTGTCGTAGAAACTGGACAGCAGCTGACGTAAATCCTCGACGCTGGATGCGGCCCGAACCGGCACGTCGAGGATGCGGCCGTAGGTGGCGAGCTGTTCGTGCGCTCCGATGCGGTAGTTGTCGGTGGTGATCAGTGCGATCTGCCGGGGACCATGCTTGAGCCTGAAGCGAGCCGCCAGCTTGGCGATCGTCGTCGTTTTCCCGACGCCGGTCGGCCCCACTAGGGCAACCACACCGCCGTAGTCGAGCAGACTGTCTTCGGCCAGCAGAATCTGCCGAGCCAAGACATGCTGAACGGCTTGCCAGGCTACATCGGCATCGCTGACGCCACCCAGCCGTTCGGCGAGCTCCAGGCTGAGTTTTTTGGAAAAACCGAGCGCGCTCAAACGACGCAACAAATCCAGTCGGGTCGGATTCCTGCTCGCCGCCGCCTGCCATCCGGTCTCGCTCAAATGGGCGTCGATCAGGCGCCGCATCTGTTTGAGCTCTTGTTGCACCTGCTTCAGGGCGTCGGCGTCCGGGCTAGGCGTGGTCGGTTCCGGCGACCTAGCGGCAGCCTCCTCCGAACGATCCCGTCGGGACTGTGCGGCCGGCTTCAAGGCGGCGGGCTCGACCGTCGGGCTAGCCTGTCCGTCCGGTCTCGAAAACAGCGGAGCTGGCTTGCGCAAATCGCCCGTGGCAGTCTCCGGCGCGGCGGCAGCCTTGCCCAAGGCCTCGCGAAAAGCCTCCTCGGCGCGCCGCCTCGCATCCGTCTCGGCCTTCGCGCAAGCTTCGGTATCGGCACCGGTCGGTGCCGATTTCGCCCGCTCCAACAACAGTTGCTCGTCGAAGTCGCGGGCCGCGACGATCTCCACACCACCGTCCACTTTGCGGTTGGACAGGATGACGGCATCCGGCCCCTGCTCTTCGCGGACCATCCGTATCGCCTGGCGAATATCGGGTGCGAAATATCGTTTGATCTTCATGCCTATGCCCTAGTCTTTCGGAAGACTTTTCTCGGAACCTTTGTATTGAGCCCGCGCTCGCGGCCTACTTACCCGCGTTGACCGATGCTGGCCACCACCCTGACCTGCCGGTCTTCCGGAATCTCGTTGTAGGCCAGAACATTGAGTCCCGGAATCGAATGGCGTACGAAGCGCGCCAACCATGGCCTTACTGGCGAGGACACCAGCAGAATCGCGGGATGCCCCTCCATTTCCAACTTCTGTGCCTTTTCTTCCAGAGACTTGAGGAGTTGCTCGGCCAATCCCGGTTCGATGCCCGCCCCCTCTTGCCCGGCCGTTTGGAGGATTTTTTGCAACAACTGTTCCAGATCCGGATCCAGGGTCAGAACCGGAATTTCTTTCTCCAAGCCACTGATTTTTTGGACAATCAGCCGTCCAAGCGCGGCGCGCACCACCGCAGTCAGAACGCCGGGATCTTGGCTTCTGCCGCCGAACTCCGCCAAAGTTTCGGCGATGGTTCGCATATCGCGGATCGGCACGTTTTCCTGAAGAAGGTTTTGCAGCACTTTCACGATGACGCTGAGAGGTAGCGTTTTAGGCGTCAAATCCTCAACCAGCCGCGGCATGGATTTGGCGAGCATATCGAGCAGCTGCTGCGTTTCCTGGTGTCCGAGCAGCTGATGAGCGTGGGACTGCAGCAAATGACTGAGATGCGTGACCACCACCGTGCCAGGATCGACCACGGTATAGCCTAGCGTCTGCGCGTGCTCGCGCTGATCCGGGTCGATCCAGATCGCGTCCAGGCCGAAAGCCGGGTCCTTGCCCTCGATGCCGTTCAACGTTCCGTAGACCTGCCCGGGGTTGATAGCCATCAAGCGATCCGGGAACACCTCGGCCTCCCCCACGATGACGCCGAGCAAGCTGATGCGATAAGCATTCGGGGCCAAATCCAGATTATCCCGGATGTGCACGGACGGGATCAGGAATCCGAGTTCCTGGGATAGTTTCTTGCGCACACCCTTGATCTTCGACGTGAGCTGCCCGCCCTGACTCTTGTCGACGAGCGGAATCAGGCGGTATCCCACTTCTAACCCGATGAGATCCACCGACATCACATCATCCCAGCCGAGTTCCTTCACCTCGGGTGAGCCCGGAGGCCGCGCCGCGACCCGGGCTTCCGCCTGTTCGCGCTCGCGGCGCCGGCGTTTGAAAATGGCATAGGACGAAGAGCCCAAGGCGGCGGCCAAGAGCAGAAAGGCGAGATTCGGCATGCCCGGAATCAGCCCCAAAAGTCCGACCACACCCGCGGAAAGCCCGAGCGGCCTGTGATCGGCTAAGAATTGAGCACTGAACTGAGCGCCTATGTTCTCGCTGCTGCTGGACACCCGGGTCACGATCATGGCCGATGCGACCGACAGCAACAGCGAGGGAATCTGGGCCACCAGTCCGTCGCCGATGGCGAGCAAGGTGTAGTTGTGCAAAGCCTCGGAGAACGACAGACCGTGCTGCAGCATGCCCACGATCAAACCGCCTATCACGTTGATGAGCAGTATGAGAATGCCGGCGATGGCATCGCCCCGCACGAACTTGCTGGCGCCGTCCATCGAACCGTAGAAATCCGCCTCGCGCGAAACTTCCTGGCGTCTTGCCCGGGCTTCTTCCTGATTGATGAGGCCGGCGTTGAGGTCGGCATCGATCGCCATCTGTTTGCCGGGCATCGCATCCAGGGTGAACCGTGCGCTGACCTCGGACACGCGCCCGGCGCCCTTGGTCACCACCACGAAATTGATGATGACCAGAATGATGAACACGACCATGCCCACGGCGTAATTGCCGCCGATCACGAATTCGCCGAAGGCCTCGATCACCTTGCCGGCCGCGTCGGGCCCCTGGTGCCCTTCCAGCAGAACCACTCGGGTCGAAGCCACGTTGAGGCTCAGCCGAAGCAGCGTGGCGACCAGAAGAACCGAGGGAAACACGGCGAAATCCAGCGGGCGCAGCGTGTAAATCGTAACCAGCAGGATCAGCAGCGAAAACGCGATATTGAACGTGAACAGGAGATCCAGGAGAAACGGCGGCAGCGGCAGCACCATCATCATCATCATGAGAAGGATGACGAGAGGCGCGCCCAGACCGAGCGTGCCGACGACTTTAATTCTTTCGAGTACGATTGCGGCCATGACGGAAAATCGTAGAAAACCTTCGATGACACCGAAGGCAATCACGTTTCGTGCCGAATAGCCGCAAGTTGGAAAAACCCAGGAAAAACGCCGACCGCCAGGCCCTTATGCGCCGTTGGACCGACTCAGAAACTCTTCAGGTATTTTGAATTCGGTCGGCGGCGTCGGAATATCGCCGCCGTAAACCCGAGCCGCCTTGAGCTGATAGACGTAAGCGAGCACCTGGGCGACCGCGAAATAAAGCCCGGCGGGTATTTCACAGCCGAGTTCGGTCGACGCGTAGAGCGCGCGGGCGAGCGGCGGCGCCGACACAAGCGGCACACCGGCACCTAGCGCTAGAGTACGGATCTGTGCCGCCACCAGGTCCGCGCCTTTGGCGACCACGCGGGGCGCCTTCATGCTGGCCTGGTCGTATTTCAAGGCTACCGCGTAATGAGTCGGGTTGGTCACGATCACATCCGCCTTCGGCACCTCGTCCATCATGCGGCGGCGCGCCAGTTCCATCTGCAGACTGCGAATCCGGCTCTTGACCTCCGGCTTACCTTCGATTTCGCGCATCTCATCCTTGACCTCCTGGCGTGTCATTTTCAACCGGCGCTTGTAGCTCCAGAGCTGGAAAGGCACGTCCAGAACCGCGATCAACCCCAAGGACGCGCACAGCCAGAACATGAACGTTATGAGGAGGTGCACGGTTTCGTTCACGGCCGGAAGCAAAGGGATCCTGCCGAGAGCCATGAGATCGTCGAAATAGGTCATCAGCAGCTCGCCGGTCACGAACCCGATCAGGAGAAACTTCAGCACTGATTTCACGACTTCCGCGAGCGCCTGCACGGACACCATGCGAGCTAAACCTTTCAGCGGATCGAGCTTTTCCAGCTTGGGCAGAAGGTTTTCGCTGCTGAAATTCCAGCCACCCAGCATCATGGGCGCCGCTAGGGCGGCCAATACCGCCAGGCCGAGAAACGGCAACAAGACCTCGCCCGCAGCCAACAGATCCCGGCTGAGATGGGCGAGCGGCGCCGTCGGATCGAAAAGATCGCGGCGTTCAAGCCGAAAATCGCCCTCCATGATTTGCCACAGGCTTTGCGTCAGACTGCCGCCCAAAGCGAACACCGCCGCCGAACCGGTCAATAGCAGAACCAGCGTATTCAATTCGCGGGAACGCGGGACCTGTCCTTTCTTCCGCGCGTCGCTCAGGCGTTTACTGGTAGGTTCCTCTGTTCGTTCCTGATCGGACTCCTCGGCCATGACCTCCCCTGCTACTGCAATACCGCCGTCATCAGCCGATATCCCTCATCGAGAAAACCGGAAAAAAGGCTGAGTACGTCCGGCACGCTGATACCGATCAGAAACAGCCCCAATCCCAAGCTGACCGGAAATCCGACCGAGAAGATATTGAGTTGGGGCGCCGCGCGACTGGCCACGCCGAATCCTAGATTGACTAGCAGCAAAGCCGTCACCAGGGGCAGCGAGAGCAGGACACCGGCCGCGAATAAGCGGCTCGCCCACAGCGCCAATTGCCTCATTCCTTCGGCGCTCAAACCGGCGAACCCCACCGGCAGCGCGTAAAAACTTTCGACCAGAAGCCGAATGACCACCAGGTGTCCGTCCATGGTTAGGAACAGCAGCGTCGAGAGGATCTGGTAAAACTGGGCGATGACTGGAACCTGCACGCCGGTCCGTGGATCGACCAGGGACGCAAAACCGAGCCCCATACTATAGGCGACGCTTTGTCCGCCGAAAACGATGGCCTCAAATACCAGGTGCAAAACCAAGCCGATCGCGAGGCCGATCAAGAATTGCTGAACGGCGATCCAAAACCCCGACAGACTGAACAGGGCCACGTTGGGCATGGCCGGCAGGGTCGGTGAAATCAGCCAGGTGACGGAAACCGCCAGCATGACGCGGACCCGCATCGGGACCATATGGCCGGTAAAAATCGGGATCGAAAGAAACAACGCGCTCACGCGGAAGAAAGGCCAGGCCACACCGGCAAGCAGCGCGAGAAGATAGCTTTCGCTGAACTGCAACGGCATCTCAACCTATGAGACTGGGTATGCTGCGAATTAGCGACCGCGTGTAATCGATCAGAATTTGCAGCATCCATGGCCCGGACAGCATCAGCACGATGGCGATGGCGATGAGCTTGGGCACAAAGGTAAGCGTCATTTCGTTGATCTGGGTGGCCGCCTGAAACAAGGCTATGCACAAACCCACGGCGAGCGTCGCCAGCAACATGGGCGCACTGATCTGGAGGGTAACGGTCATGGCTTGCTGGCCCAAGGCGGCAATGGTTTCGGGTGTCATGTACGGCTCGTAATGAAGTCAAATCCTATTGTTACCCGTGGCAGGGTTAGAGGGGCATCAACACGTCGCCAGTCCTTGGCAAAGTAACGGGTAATCTCGAGACCTCTCCCTGGAGGGTTTTCATCGTTGCTGTACGCTCGAAAATAAGGAAGCTGCCTCCGGCAGCAAGTAAGTTCGAAGCGGGTCTCGCCCCGCGGGCGAGTTACTTCTGCAAACCCCATCCCTGGGGTTTGCCCTTCGGGCGAACCTTGTTCGTCCCATTCTGCTCCCAGCGGAATGGTCGCTCCCGGCGAGTTTGTCTTTGCGTGCCCAAAGAAAAGTAACCAAAAGACAAATCGGCCGGGAGCCGATTTGGACGCACGGAGTGCGCCCGAAGGGTTCGCGCCAAGGAGGGTGCGAATCGGCGGGCACCCGGATGGCGCGCTGATCCTGCGCGTCGCCGGCTTACGCCGGGGGCGACAGAAGGCACGTCCCTGTACCTCTGTCGCCGCACGCGATCCCTCGCGTGCCCCTTCGGGCAGTTCCGGCTCCAGCCGACGATGCTCGGGCGCGCCATACGGGACGATTCCGGAATGCCGTACATCTTTAGAAAATACTCAAATACCTGCTTATACAGTCCTATTCGACGAAAAAACTGGCCGCCAAAGTCTCGACCACCAGTGCCCAGCCATCTACCAGGACGAACAGCAACAGCTTGAAAGGCAGGGAAATGATCATGGGGGAAAGCATCATCATGCCCATGGACATCAGAATGGCGGCCACTACCAGGTCGATGATGAGGAACGGCAGGAACAAGAGAAATCCCATTTGAAAGGCCGTTTTCAGCTCGCTGGTCATGAAAGCCGGCACCAGCAGCGAAAACGGGGTTTCCTCAGGGCTCGAAATCTCCTCCTTCCCTGAAATGCGCGCGAACAGTTCCAAATCGGACTCCCGCGTCTGCCTGAGCATGAACTCGCGGAACGGCACCGCGGCGCGCTCCAAAGCCGCGCCCGGCGCGAGTTGTTCCTTCAGATAAGGTTGCAGAGCCTGCTCATTCACCTGCTCGAACACCGGCAGCATGGTAAACAGGGTCAAAAACAACGAAATGCCGAGCAAGACCTGATTGTTGGGCGTTTGCCCGGCACCCAGCGCCTGGCGTAGGATGGCCAGAACGATCATGATCCGGGTGAACGAGGTCATGCTGAGCAGCAACGCAGGCAGCACGGTCAGCGCTGTCATCAGCGCGAGGACCTGTATGGTGACCGTATAGGTCTGGCCGCCCTGGCCGTTAGTGGCCACCGTAAACGCCTCGATGCCGGGAGCGGCTTGCGCCGGGAGAGTCGACAACGCCAACAGGGCCGAAATCATCCCGAGAGTCGTCAAGGAGATGCGCAATCGGCGATTCATGGCCGTCGCCCCGTCAGTTCTTGCAGACGCTCCACGAACGAGACCTCGGCTGCTGGCGCGCCGCCCTCGACCGGGATCATTTCAGAATCTTCCAGAACGCATAAGGTCTCGACCCGCCCCGGCGCCACGCCCAGCACCAATTGCTTTCCCCCAGCCTGCAACAGCACGACCCGTTCCCGCGAACCCAGCGACACCGCCGCCAACACACGGAAACGCCCGGGCGCAAGCCGGGAGAACGTGCCGAAACGCCGCAGCAGCCAGGCCAAGGCAAGAATCAGCGTCAAGACCGCCAGCAATCCGCCCAAACTCTTCGTCATACCCATCGCAGGTAAGGTCTCGGGCAAAGCCGGCACGGAATCGGCCAGCAGAACCGGCGATATCAGCAGCGATGCCCAGATCGGGAACCCCCTCTTCATTTCAGCTTTCTCACCCGTTCCGAGGGGCTGATGACATCGGTCAGGCGGATGCCGAACTTGTCGTTGACCACCACCACCTCACCGTGGGCGATCAGTGTACCGTTCACCAGCACGTCCATGGGTTCGCCCGCCAAACGGTCCAATTCAACCACCGAGCCCTGCGTCAGTTGCAGCAAATTGCGGATATTGATCTTGGCCCGGCCGATTTCCATCGCAATCGTCACCGGGACGTCCAACAGCACGTCCAGATTGATGTCTTCGGATCTTGCCGTACCGGCTGCCGGCTGCGACTTCCCGAGCTCTTCGAAGGTCGCAGGCTCCGCCGCTGAAGGCGCCGATTGACGGGGAGGCTGAGCCATTTTTTTGGCAGCCTCTCGCTGCTCCGATAGCGCCGCTGCCCAATCGTCGGCGAAACCTTTCGGTTTGCCCGTGCCGCCGACCCTTTCCGTCGGTTCTTCCTGTTCGTCGCTCATACTCGTTCAACTCCCCTTTTCAATACCCCGATCAAGCGTTCCCCGATTAAGCGTTCTTTGTCGCTGCTGGTACGCCTGATCTTCTCCAAGATTTCCACTGCGTAACTGCCCCTCGAGATCCCGACCTTCCCGCGGAACACGGGGACATCGTCGACGAAGACCGTGACGGTTTCCGGCATCTCGATCGGAATCACGTCGCCGGCTTTCAACCGCAGCATGGCATCCAAAGACACGGTTTTTTCCACCAGAGTGCTGTGCAGTTCGACTTCGGCATCCAGAATTTCCGCTTGCAGCGCGGTACGCCAACGGCCATCCAAATCTTCGCTTCTGTCCCCCTGGATCCCGGCGTCCAAAAGCTCCCGTATCGGCTCGATCATGGAGTACGGCAGTGTGACGTGCAGATCGCCTCCTCCGCCTTCCAGTTCGATATGAATGGAGGAGACTACGACGACCTCAGCGGGACTTACGATGTTGGCGAACTGAGGATTCACTTCCGAACCCAGATATTCGAACTCGATCGGCATGACCGGAGCCCACGCTTCTTTCATATCCTTGAAGATCAAATCGAGCAGCATCTGAATGATCCGCATTTCGGTCGGAGTGAACTCGCGTCCCTCGACCTTGTTGTGGAAAAGGCCGCTGCCGCCGAAAAAATTGTCCACGACAGTGAACACCAGGGTCGGCTCCATGACCATCAGCCCCCGCCCGCGCAGCGGGTTGAGCCGGATGACGTTGAGATTGGTCGGAACCAGCAAGCTGTGCACGTATTCCGAGAACTTCAGAACTTGAACGCCGAGTACCGAAATCTCCGCGGAGCGTCTGAGGAAGTTAAACAGACTGATACGGAAATGCCGAACGAAGCGGTCGTTGATCATCTCCAGCGTGGGCATCCGCCCGCGCACGATGCGATCCTGACTGGTGAAGTCGTAGGGTCGCACCTCGTCGCTTCGAAAATCGATATCCGACTCGGTTTCGATATCACCTTCGTCGACGCCGTGCAGCAGGGCGTCGATTTCTTCCTGGGTCAAAAGATCGTGAACGGCCATGGCTATTGCATGATGAAAGCGGTGAAATACACCTCTTCGGCACCTTGCTTGTAACCCGTTTGTTTGAGCACGACCCCGTTGATTGCCTTGAGTAACTCTGCCCTCAGCGCTTCCTTGCCCTCGGCCGTCCTGAGAGCGGCAGGCTCCTCAGCGCTCAACAACAGAAGCACGTTGTTGCGAATCATCGGCGAGTGCTTCTTGACTGTATCGATCACCGCTTGATTTCTCGATGCCACGCTCAGTCCAAGCTGGAGCAGACGCGCATCCGGGTTGCTCTTGAAATTAACCACAAACGCCGGTTCCATCGTGAAATAAATCATTGGCAGCTCACGCGCCTCCGCGTCACCCACCGGCCTATGCTGCGGGGGAACGATCCCCAGCAAATAAAGCGCCGCAAACACGGCGACGAGCGTTCCCGACACGGTTCCCAAAACGATGAAAACGACGCTCTTGGAAGACTTCTTCTGTTCTTCGCTCAAATCCAGCTTGTTCTGCTGCGCCATCGCATTCTTCCGACTTTTTTGCCGCTTACAGCAACAATGATGCCTAGAAAAAAATCTAACAGCATCAGAGCGTTAGCCTGTCATGAACGGTTTTCGTCACGTTGGCGCAAAACGGAACCCGACGGCGCGCCAAAATTTGGACGCTCGGAAAATGCGCCCACCGGTCATCGGCGAACTGGGGAATTAAGCGCGTCGCACAAGGAAGCTCTGAATAAGTCCCTTGGAACACGTCCGCAAGTCGAAGCGGAACGCGAGCAGGCTAGGCATGGATTGCACCGGACTCACGCGGAAAGCGAGATAACGTCGTGTAGCGAGGCCTAATGGGGCACGGGGCGCCGCTCACGGTTCCGCGCAGGGAATGTCTGGCATGATTGAGTTAGTCAGGCCCGCTAGATCGATTGAGTTGCACAGACTGCTTCCCTGAAATGGAAGCCCAATCGGAGCTTCCATGTAAAAGCTCCGATTGAGGCATCGACAAGCTCGGGCCAAACAGCCTTTATAGGCTCTTAAAAACGTCGGTTGCCAGTTTTGTGCATGCCGACACCGAAAAAGTAAATGGGGAAAGGAATCGATATCATCCGGGACAACGGGCTTAGCCGATTCCTTGAACTCCATGGAATCGCGATCGACGATAGCGGCCGACCTCACTCCAAGAGTTTTCCGCTGATACTGGTAAATACATTTTGGCCGGTACATACATCGATTACGCCCTTGGCTTTAATAGTACCGCCGGTAACCTTCGCGAACATTCCGGTATTTCCGGGAACGTCAATAGGTCCTACGCGTAGCCGTGGCGCCTTAACATACATGATTTCCGTGACCGCCCATTTACAGGGATAAGACTCCCGGGAGTATGGCGAGAAACTCTCCGGCGTATCGCCATCCGTGTTCAGCCGCGACAGCTTCAAAGGATCCGATGGATCAGTACAGGTAACGACGTGTCGAAGATGCGCAGGTGCTATCAGGGGTAGGCCGTTCGGAAGCATGATCGGGTTTCCTCTTGAATCACGAACGACGTGCAGATCGTATCCCTTGCCCAGCACCGAGCATGTCACCTGTGATTTTTGTTTATTCAACGCGATGACAACCTGCCCGAGCTGGGTGTCTCCCTCGTAATTGGATAATATCGCCGGCCAGTCGATATCGTCGTTGCCGAAATCCTCGTAATGAATCGAAGACTCGACTAGCGTTTGAGTCAATCCATTCCCTTTTGTGATGACGATATCGGCGGAAACGGTAGCTGAAACCATCATTCCCACAGTTAGCGAAGCAACAATCAACGACGGCTTTCTTAACATTTCATTTCCTTTTTCGATTTATTGACAAATGAATTGCGATTGAACATACACAATGTCGTTCGCACGCCACATTCAAGATAGCAGTTAATTTCGGGAATGCTGGCAAATACTGACAAGACCGCGACAGACAGCCTACGCACGACGCCGAACTATAGCCTCGCCGAATAAGTTACCGGCGCCCGATGCACATTCCCGGTTCCGTGGAGTCGAAATATCTGATTGCCCCTGCAGTTCAGTGAACCCCCGTAATGAGATATCGATACCTTTTGGGGTCAAGAGTCTCCGGATCGAATGCGATGAAAAACAGGCCTTGGAGATCGATTGATGCGGCCTCGCTGCGAAACCGGTTCGACTATGTAAAAGCTTTAATCAAAAGGCTGATCGGCGACATTCAGGAAGGCACTCTGGACTACCGCGCCATGAGTCTCGTCTACACGACGCTGCTGTCCTTGGCCCCGCTTCTTGCGGTCAGCTTTTCCGTGCTCACCGCATTCGGCGTGCACAATCAAATGGAGCCGATCTTGTTGGAACTAGTGGCGCCGTTAGGAGAGCAAGGTGCAGAGATCGTTAACCGCATCATCGAATTCGTCAGCAACATCCGAGTCGGGGTATTGGGTTTCGTCGGCCTCGCGATGTTGTTTTACACGGTTCTTTCCCTGCTGCAAAAAATCGAGGAATCGTTCAATTATGTGTGGCGGGTCACGCGATTGCGTAGCTTTCAAAGACGCTTCAGCGACTATCTGAGCGCTCTTCTCGTGGGACCGGTATTGGTTTTTTCCGCGCTCGGCCTTATCGCGTCCATGGCCAACACCGAAATCGCGCAGATGATCATCCGTCGGCAACCGTTCGGGACCTTGTATTACCTTGTGGGATTGATCCTGCCGTACCTGCTCATCATCGGTGCTTTCACCTTCGCCTATCGCTTTATCCCGAATACGCACGTGAATTTCCGGTCGGCCTTGGTCGGCGGAATCGTGGCAGGCATCAGTTGGCGAGCCGCGGGATGGCTGTTCGCCGAATTCGTGGTGAATTCGACCCGCTATGCCGCCATCTACTCGGGCTTCGCGATTCTGATCGTGTTCATGATCTGGCTCTATGTGAGCTGGCTGATACTGCTGATCGGCGCTCAGATTTCGTACTATCACCAGCATCCGCACTACATCTATCTGCCCCACCGAGACATCAAACTCAGTCCTCAACTGTTCGATCGTCTCGGTTTCCTCATCATGTACTTGATCGCGAAACATTTCCGCATGGGGAATCCTCTCTGGACAATCGATACTCTGAGCCAGAGACTCGCTCTTCCCGAACTCGTGATCGAAAACGTCGTCGACACGCTGAAAAAACGGAATTTAATTCTGGCCGCGACGGAAGAACCGTCGGCATTGATTCCGGCCCGGGATCCGTCGACCATTGCGCTGTCCGAGATTCTGGAAGCGATACGAACCTCGCCTGCCGAGTCGCTGCCGATCGACCCAAAGACCCTCTCGATATCCGCCGTCGATCATCTATTGGAGAAGCTCCACGCGTGCACCCTGCAGGCAACCGAGGGTGTGTCTCTAAAGGATTTGGTCGATTCCTGAGTTTCCTTTCGGTCTATTGGGCCCCAGCCGATACATTCCGCCACCAACTCATCAAAGCTCCCTGAGAGCGTGCGCGATACCGAATACGAGACCGCAGGGGAGCCAAATCCATCGCATCTCACTTTTCAGCACATGCCACCCGTACGCCGAAAAGAACGCGAGGATGCCTATGGGCGGCACGGCAAGAGGCCGCCAGGCGAAAAAGTAACGCCTCTTCGAAAACGGCGCGAAAAGCGCGACACCCAGGCCACCATCGGTGAGCGCATCGATCAGGGGATGGGATGCGGTCGAAAGAAACAAGAACAGAAACAGCGGCCATGATTTGCCGGTATACGGCAAAACCGCCGTCAGCAACGCTCCGAGACAAACGGCGAAAAAAATCGAATGCGTCATGCCGCGGTGCCCCCAGGGATCGTCGTAACGCACCCCGAATGCAAAACCGATCACGTCCAGATCCGGAATCATCGAGCAGACGACACCGCATAGAACAGCTTCCCGCGAAAGGATACCTTCCGGAAAACAGGCGCTCAGCGCGATAGGAACCGCCGCGTGTGAAACGATGGTAGACATAGTCCGGCCCCGAACACCGAATCTACATTATTCCTTTCCGTGAAGGCGTGATCTCGGAGTAAGGCATTACCAGCCGCTTCGAACCCTGTCACAACGGCCACCGCGGTCGGCGATCACCCGCCGATATCACGCCTTTCAAGTATGACGGCGACCATCCGGATCCGACGACGCGCTTCAACCTCAATCGCGCTTGATCGCAGAAATCTCCAGCGGGCTCGACTCGTGACGCTGTTTTCGCAAGCCGATCGATGTCGAAGAATACAAGCGGCCGGACAACGGGAGAAACCTCATTGGGCTTCGAGGAAATCGTATACGACGACTCTGTCCACCAAGTCCTTCAGCTTCTCGTGGATCACCTTATCGTGGTCCGGATGCCGCGAATATTCGTCCAGCGCCTTAGCTTTCTCGAACGTCGCCACGATAGCCACGTCGTACGAACTATCGACAACGTCTCGCTTGCCAGGCAGCGGGGTTCCCACGCGATAGCTCGACACCATCGGCAGTTTGGCTAGCGATCGGGTCGCTTCGATGTACTGCTGGCGCGCCTCCGAACTGCCATGATCCTTGAGCCAAACGATCACGACGTGATGTATGCGCCCCGAGCCCGGCGACGCAACCTCAGCCGAACTTACGGCGCCAAACCCTAGAATCCACAACAAGAAGACAAAGACTACCGTTCGTTTCATGCAATTCCCCATTTGTCGATCGAATGGAGCAGGACCGACCGCTCGTTGCGGAGTCCTGCCGATTTTCAAGGCCGGAATGCCGAGAGCGATGTCCCACAACTGGGGTTTCCGGAGATCGAGACGATAGTAGCATGACCCTCTGTCGACTCACGATCGCCATAACCTCGTTCGACCGGCCCGTGCAGGACATCAGCGAGGACCGGCTTCCGAGGCCGATGCAGCCCCCGCTTGGGCAAGGTAATTCTCCCATTTTCGCGCTGTTAACCGCTGAAACAGCGGCACGACGGGATTGAGCTCGATGGGCGGTGCGTCCCAATGCCGCTCGTAAGCCTGCTGTTCCGCTTCCAGGGCGAAACCGTCCTCCGAAAGAATGGGCTTGAACACCAAGTGCTTGGCGATATTCAGCACCAACTGGGTCAGCCACCGCGGCGTTTTTCTGGACAGCAGCGGAATCTTGAGACTGTCAAAATAGAACAGGAAAAACACGCGCGTGGTCTGTTCGTCGATAGGCAGTAGAAACGACCAGTTCTTGATGCTGTCCCCAGTATTGGTCCATTGATATGGGTATTCGTAACAGAGCTCGATCGATCGGGTGTTGACCCGTGCCCGGTCGACGAAGACCCTCGAAATCGGTCCAGCAGCCATATCAGCATCGTAAGTCAGGTAAACCCGGTCCTCGCTGGCCTCGTGACGGGTCAGCCTCGCGTCGACGAAAGGACGGTATTTTCGATGTAGGAAGGCATGGGAAAAGTCGCAGATATTGTCAATCACCATGGAATGGTGGGCGCGCCAAGTGAAATCCATTGTGAAGTTAGGCCAGGGACGGTCTCTACCGAGTTCCGGAATTTCGGGAACCTTGCGCTCTTCGGCAAGCGCGGGATTGCCGGGAAACAACCATATTAGGCCGTAGCGGGCTTGTACCGGGTAGGTGCGCAACTGGTGCTTGATGAGAGACTTGCCGAAACTATCATGAGAATAATCGACCAACCGGCCGTCGCGATCGAAAGCCCAGCCGTGATAGGCGCAGCGCAGACGGCACCGGTCCACTACGCCGTGGGTGAGCTTGAGTTGGCGGTGCGGACAGCGGTTCTGCACGGCCGCGAGCCTACCGTCGTCGCCGCGGAACAGGGCGATGGAGGTCTTCCAGAAGACAATTTCCTTTACCTGCCTTTTCTTAACCGCGCGCTCGTATTCCACCGCGTACCAGCGGTCCGGATCCAAACCCGCGGCACGTGCCTTTTGCCGGGAATTCTCGGCTTCAAAAAAATCGGGCGGCGATCGCCGGGATAGGTCTTGTGCATTCCTCATCGTCAGTACTCTCCATGTCATCCAAGGCGGATAGCGGCGACCAAAAGCCGTTTCATTTCGACGGGCTGATGACCCCGCGGCGCACAAAATCCTCGTAGGCTTCCTGAATCGCCTCGGCTAGGCTGGTAGGACGATAGCCCAGTTCCTCTCTTGCCTTCCCGTGATCCGCCCGGCGCTGCATGCGGAGCAGGCGTACTGCGGCGGGGGTGAAGCGCCGCGGTCGATTGGGAAACAGCCGGAACCAGGTCTTGTCGGCCACTTCCGCCACCGCGGCCATGATCGGGGCGGGCAAGCGCAGCCGGGGCGGCGGCCGTCCGGTGACCCGCTCGTACAGCGACATCAGCTCGTCCACGCTGGCATAAGCGGTACTGAAGATGTACTTCTGCCCGGAACGGCCTTTCCGCATGGCGAGCACATGTCCTTCGGCGATATCGCGGGCAGAGACGAATTCGAAGCCTCCCGGGATGTAGGCCTTAAGCCGGCCATGCGCGTAGTCGATAAGCACCCGCCCGAAGCGAGACGGCTTGTAGTCATGGGGACCCACGATGGCACAGGAAGTGGCGACGACCACATTGAGCCCATCCGCATGGGCGCGTAAAGCCTCATGTTCCGCTAGATGCTTTGTGAAACCGTAGGGCAAATGGCGATCGAACGGATAGAACGGCATGCCCTCGTGGCTAGGAAGACCAGCCTCGTAGCCGGTGGCGCTGAGCGAGCCGGAAACCACGACCTTGTCCACGCCATGGCGGGCAGCGGCTTGCAGAATGTGACGCGTTCCCAGGACATTGGTCTCGAAGACTTCCCGCTTATGGGCGGCGTTGCCGTCTATAGTTGAGACCAGCGCCGCACAATGATAGATCTGGGAACAGCCGCGCACGGCTGCATCAACCGCCCCGGCATCGCGAAGATCGCCGTAGGCCCGCTCCACGCCTAGGCCGGCCAAAGCTTCATTGTCTGGCCCCTGCCGTATCAATACACGGATTTCCTCGCCGTTGGCCAGAAGTCGGCGTACAAGATTAGCACCAAGATGACCGGTCGCTCCGGTGACGAGCACTCTTCCCGAGTTCATATCAAGTCCGTTTTTAATGGCGTCGAGACCGGATGGTAGCATGCTTGCCCGGAAGAAAAAGCCTGAGAACTGCTTCACCGGCTCACGACAAACCTCTTTCGAGCTCGCCCGCCCCGGGGAAGCGCTGCCCATCTCGCACGGCCGACATTGTAAAATCGGGACGGTTCGATGATGTCCGCGGTGCGCGGCTGCTCATGCAGACGGCCGAACGCCGGGCGACATTCGAAAAATGCAAACGCGATACCGGTTCCATGCGATCTCGTCGGCGTTTGTGATTGAAGCGCCAAGCTCTTTGTACCTTACAGAATTTCAATCCAATGAGGCAGAACATAAGTCGCCGCGGATTTTTAAAATCCGCTTCTTTACTCGCTCTGGGGGGAACCCTTCTCAACGTGGCTCGGGTCGTCCCGGCCGCATCGAAAGGGCTTCGTCTCGGGCGTGGACAGGTTTTCTCCTACGACGCACTGATCAAGCGGGCCGCCGACATGGCCAAGGCGCCCTATCAATCGCCGCCCAAGCCCCGGCCCGATATCGTTCAGCAGATCGATTACGAAGCCTGGGGAAATATCCGCTTCCGTCCCGACTATGCTTTGTTCGCAGACGGCCCCTCCGCCTACCCGGTGACGTTCTTTCACGTCGGCCAGTTCTTCCAGAAATCGGTCAAGATGCATGTGCTCGAGCACGGCGTGGCACGGGAAATCCTGTATAGTCCCGATTATTTCTCGATGCCCAAGGACAGCATCGCCCGTAAGCTACCTAATGACACCGGCTTTGCGGGCTTTCGCCTACAAGAATCCCGAAAACGGGACGATTGGCGCACCCAGGACTGGATCGCCTTTCTCGGCGCCTCGTATTTCCGCGCCATAGGCGCCCTCGGCCAATACGGACTGTCTGCCCGCGGCGTTGTTGTGGATTGCGCCGAACCCACTCCGGAAGAATTTCCGGATTTCACCGAATTTTTTATCGAAGGCGCTCAGAAGGAGAACCATCCCGTCTCGATCTATGCCCTGTTGAACGGTCCCAGCCTGACCGGTGCCTACCGTTTTTCCATCCGGCGAACCGAAGGCGTTATACAGGACGTCGAGGCCGTGTTGTTCCTCCGCAAGGACGTCGCCCGACTGGGATTGGCACCGTTAACCTCCATGTATTGGTTCAGCGAGGCGGAAAAGCGTCAACGCGAGGACTGGCGCCCCGAAGTCCACGATTCCGACGGGCTCGCGATTTGGAACGGCAACGGCGAACGGCTCTGGCGGCCTTTGATCAACCAACCCTTCGCCGTGACGTCGAGCTTCGCCGACAAAGGGCCGAAAGGCTTCGGGCTGATGCAGCGCGACCGATCCTTCGAGAACTACCTGGACGGCGTCAATTACGAACGGCGGCCTAGCCTATGGGTTGAACCGCTGGACGACTGGGGACCCGGCGCGGTGCAGTTGGTGGAATTGCCCACGGACGACGAAATCCATGACAACATCGTGGCTTACTGGCGCCCCGAGGCCCCTGCGCGCGCCGGCGAATCCTATCGCCTCCGCTACCGGCTGCATTGGTTAGCCGACGAACCCTACCCGGCCCATGTAGCCCGCTGCGTGGCGACCCGGATCGGGCGTGGCGGCCAGCCGGGGAAACCACGGCCGAAGGGCGTGTACAAGTTTTCCGTCGAATTCGCTGGAGCCGCCCTGGATCCGCTGTGGGGCGACACCGTCAAGGCCGAGCCGGTCGTCACCGCATCCAGCGGTACCATCAGCGACGCTTTCATCGAGCCCGTGCCGGGCACACGCCGCTGGCGAGCAATCTTCGACCTCACGCCCAACGGCAGCGATCCGGTAGAACTCCGGCTCTACATTCGGGGCAACGGCGATGCCTTGACCGAAACCTGGCTCTTCCAGTTCCGCGAACGTCCGACTGCATAGAGGCGAGCGGGCGCGTTATTAACCCGGCCTATAAATATAGGTCGGGTTAATCCGTGGCAAGGATGCCCCGGCGCGGCGACAAGCCGCGTGAGCCCAGGCCGGGCGTGTACCGGCCTGGGCGGCAGCCCGTTAAATACCAGGAGGGTATTTAACGGGCCTGATAAATAGGGGCGACCGGCTGGCCGCCCTTATAGCTCGATCACGAGCCGGTTGAAGTTCGGTGCCATGACGACATCGCCGTCGATGTCGCACGGGTTTCCGTCCGCCTGTGCTCGCCGCGCGCCCGGGTAGCGAAGGACGATCCGTTCCGGTGTGGTTCCGGTTATGCGGAGGTCAACTGTCACTTGCGCTTCGCCGCGACGGGCCTCGAGATCGAGCCTGCCGAAGGTGGTCGGCAGCGCGTTCAGAGAGATGCCTCCGCCTTCCCACCACGAATCGGGAACGGCTCGGAACAATTCCAGCGTTCCGCAGTTTTCCCTGACCAGCATGCGGCGAATAGCGGTAGCGAATTCGGCGCCGATCCAAGTGTGCGGCATGTCGCCGATATAGTCCGGCACCCTGGGGTCGGCCCAGACCACCTCGGCCCAATGGCGCCAGCCCGCCGGTCTGCGCCAGGTGAGTGCGTCCGCCAGCAATCGGAAGGCATCTTCGATGCGTCCCAAGGCGACGAACGCGTTTAGATTGCGAATCTCGTAAGGCGTGAAGCCTCCGCTGAAATCCGCCGCACGCAGGCGGTCGAGATGCTCGCAATAAAGGTCGTACGTCGCCTGGAGATATTCGGCTGGGAGCACATCCTCCACCCGGCAGGGTTCAAAGGCTATGGAAGTCGACGTCGGATCGACATCCTCGCGATCGGCGGATGCGTGAATGAGCCCTGTGCCCAGTTCTTCGGTCGTCATCCGCAGCGAGCGCGCCAGATTCGTCGCAAACGCCTCTCCTTTGCGCTGCGCCCAGGCCGCCGTGTCCGCGTCGCCGATCTCCGTGGCCAAATAGGCGCAGTCGCGCCACGCTCGCAATGCGAAAAAATCGTCCCAGTAGCTGTAGGTCGGCTTGTTGTAGCCCTCGTGACTGAGGGACGGCGCTAACAGCCCGTGGAATCGGGTTTCCGGCCCGTAGAGCGCGTTGGTTCGCGCACAGAGTTCTTCGATGAACCGGGTCGCCCGAACGACGGGCTCGAATATAGCCTCTAGGAAACCGCGGTCGCGGCTGAAACGATAGACCTCCGCGGCGATCGCCACGAACTGGCCTTGAGCGTCGAATTCGATGTCGCTGCCGTAACCCCGGTTTACACTGCCATCGGGATTCAGAATGGGCGGCACCATGCCGTTATCGTAGATACGTTCCGCATACCACAGCACGTAGCGCTTGGCATCTTCGATCAGACCGGCGTAAAGCAGCGCGAGAGCCTGCGAGGAGCCGTCGCGTATCCAGGTTCTATCGTAGTTGCGCGGACCCGGCTTGAAGGCATACCGGGTGGAGTTCACCAGAATGAGTCCGATCTGCGCCTCGACCGTGTCACTGACTTCGCGATCTCCTACCGTGATCCTGCGGGGGCCGACCTTTTCGCGCCATGCTTTCGCCACTTCATCTCGAAGGCGCGGAAAATCGATCTCGACATCGGGGACGATGCCGTCCCGAAGAAACGCCGACATGACGACGGACGCGGACTCGCCCGGATTCAAGGAAAATTCGAATTCGCACGCGGCGCTCAGGAGCCCGGAGTCGGAACGGAGGCTGCGCTCGGTGTCTTGTGGCGCGTGCTCGATCAGCTTGACCACATCCCCATCCTGAAACTCGGCAACCGTCGCGAAATCGGGCTCACGCGAGAATCTCGCGAATCGACGATCGTTGACCCAAAGATCTCTCCCTTCGACGGCAATCGCGTTGGTGATCGCGTGCCCGCCATGCTGCCAGTACGGATTGATCTGGACCGGACGCAAAGCGAGAACCAGCGTCCCCTGCCGGGGTACGTCGGCGCGGTTGGTGACGCGGTACTCGACCACCGCTTGCCCGGTGTCGGCGAGCGCGCTCGCCTCGACCTCCACTTCGCCCACCAACCAGGTAACGGATGGCATGGGCAGAGCGCCATCCATCAGCGTCTGCTCGATCGCGGCAGCCGCGGGCGCGCCGTGAAGCGTGCCGTCCAGCCGCAGCAAGGGAGTGATTTGGCCCGAGCCCGGCAAGGGCTCGAGATTGCCGTATTCATCGAAAAGGGCTTGTTCGGCCTGATCGATCTCCCCGAAAGCGGTCCAATAGATCTGCCGGCCGAGAAGACTCTGAGGGTAAAGCTCGCTGCGCCCGGCTCTAGCGGCACGTTCTAGTTGCCCGATCGGCATGCGGTCCTTGTTCAGGATGCGGAGCTTGAGTTCATCGATGATCGCCCCGTCGCGACTGCTCGCCTCGTGTACCGTGAAACGCAAATAACGGGCGGTAGTCGTACGCCAATAAAAGCTATCGTAGCCGCCGTTGCCCAGGGTGATGTGGCCGACCTCCCGAAAGTTCTCGCCATCGTCGGAGAGGTGAACCGAAAAATCGGTGCCGTAAGTCTCCCCCCATTGCACCAACACCCCGAGCGGCGATCGGATGTACCCGAAATCGACGGTAATGCTGTCGCCGGGCGGAATTTTGACCGGTGCGTGGCCCAATGCTGGAATACGGCCGGGTTCCCTTACCGACGCTGCCTGGTCCGGGCCGTACAGATTGATTTCGACGACCTCCAGGCTGTGCTCCGGCTCCGGATTCTCGAACGTCCAGCGCACGAAGCGAGCCTCCCTCGGCGGAAACGCGAAGACCTCGAGTCCACCCTCGCCATGGCGGGTCGCGCAAAGATGCGTCCACACCCGGCCGTCGAGCGAGGATTCAAAGGAATGGACTTTGGCGCCGCGTCGCCCCCAATAAACCTCGAGCCCGCCGAGGATCGCGGTTTGGCCTAAATCGATCTCCAGCCAATGATTCTTCGACGTTCCGCAGATCCACCGCGTCGAGTAGGAATCGTCTATGGCGGCTCGGGGATCGCCACCGCTGGCGGTCACCGTCCATCGGCTTTTGTAAGGAACGTTCATTCGGGCTCCACGATCGGATGTCTAAAATTCACGAAAAGCGGAAGATTAACACCATTCTCGACGTTGATCTGACCAGAGCGCCCGGGTTCCTCGCGAATGCACGGAATATCGGTGTGCCGCACGATGGGCTCGATTGAGCAGGCCGGGTGCTCTGAGTTTCCGACTCGTGGCCTTTTGCCGGTATCGGGAAAGGGAACGCCAGTACCAGCAGCTCTTTCGCTCATCGGCACATCGGCCCGGTCAGCGGCGGCCAGAGGCAGATGCAAGCGTCCATCAGCGATGAAAACGCTGTAGGCACGCTTCCAAGAAGACATTTCGGATGCCTGCGCATTGGCCGCTGCCTCGCGCCATGACCGACAGGAGAACGAGAGCTTCCGGCTCAGGTCAAGCAAACCGAGTGTCATCAAACAAGATCATTCCTGCATCGAAGGTAAACAGCCACCAGCCTTCTAAACTTTATCCGGGAATGAAAACCATCGCCCGACTTCTCTATCCCCAGGATGATCGATGAGTTGAAAGCGCCGTCGCAACGGCCAGAACCCCGGAAAAACAAGTCCGAACCGCTCTCGAGCCGTTCCCGGACGGAAAAAAGAAGGTCGAACCCTCACAATCCCGGCACCGGAACCGGCCACGCTGTCGACTCATTTCTTCCCGATTTTTGCAGCCTTCAAACTGCCTTCACCCTGGTCGTTTCCTCGGAATCTCTGGCTTTTGTTCTGACGCTTGCCGATTCCACGCCCTCTTATGGCTTCTGGTCCGACTTGGGGCTACGTTCGCTGTTCATTCTCTGGATCACACTGAGCAGCGGGGCCATCCTATGCGGCATACGCCCGTGGCTGGTTCGACTCGGTGCGCTTTGGAGCGGAATTGCGACTTTTTCCGTCATACAGGCCGCAACCCTTCTAATGACGTGGCTGACTCATGACGGTCCTTTGAGTCCGGGAGCTGCCGTTTCCCGCGACCCTATCGGTGGCGCCCATTATTTGAAAATCCTGGGAGTCAGCGGTGTCGTAACGGCCGCCTGGCTGCGCTATCTCTACGTCCAGTCCCGCTGGCGCAGACAAATCCGAGCCGAAGGGGAAGCCCGACTCGACGCGCTGCAGGCTCGGATGCGCCCCCATTTCTTGTTCAACAGTCTCAATACCATTGCCAGTCTCACCCGGAATGATCCGAAGATGGCGGAAGAGCTTTTGTTGGATTTGGCCGAGCTGTTCCGCGCGGTACTCAGAAAAGAGGCGAAATGGGTGAAGTTGAAAGATGAAGTTGACCTGACCTGCCAATATCTCAACATCGAGCGGCAACGTCTCGGCCAACGTCTGCGCGTCGACTGGCGGCTGACGGGCACCCCGAAGGACGCCTTGATCCCTCCCCTGAGCATTCAGCCGCTGGTGGAAAACGCGATTTATCACGGCATTGAACCGTCCCAAGCCGGCGGCAAGATCGTCATCGATGGTCAGCTCACCAAACGTCATCTTGTCCTGACGGTGAAAAACACGCTTCCCGAGTCAGACACGCAACACTCCCGCCGAGGCACGAAGCAGGCTCTCGCCAATCTCCGCGCCCGTCTCGAAGCCTGTTTCCCCGGCGAAGCACGCCTTCTCACCAGCGTGGTCGACAACTGCTACCAGGTTCGAATGGTCTTTCCCTATCTCCGGGAGCGTTATGAAAATCCTGATCGTCGACGATGAGGCCCCTGCTCGTTCCCGCTTGCGGGATGTGCTCAACGACATCGATCCGAGTCTGGTTGTGGTTGGAGAAGCCGCCGATGGCGAACAGGCCTTAAGGCTCGCCGCTCAAACTCGGCCCGACGCAGTTCTCTTGGATGTCCGCATGCCATGGGTGGACGGCATTCAGGCGGCGCGCGAACTGGCCCGTTTTCCGTTACCGCCGGCGGTCATTTTCACCACAGCTTACGACGAGTACGCTCTGGAGGCGTTCGAAGTCAGCGCGATTGATTATCTGCTCAAGCCGGTGCGTAAAGATCGTCTCGCCGCCGCTTTGCGTAAGGCGGAACGGTTCACCGAGGCCGCTTGGAAAATGCTCGAAGCGAACTTGCCTGACGGGCAGTCGACTCGAAGCCATCTCTGCATCCATAGTCACGGCGATATTCGGCTGATTCCGGTCGATGCGGTGCTTTATTTCCGGGCTGAACAGAAATACACCACGGTGAGGACTCTCGAGGGAGAAACCTTGATTGACGAATCGCTGAAATGTCTGGAAGAGGAATTCCGAGCGAGTTTCATCCGGGTTCATCGCAACGCCTTGGCGGCGATCAGTCATATCGTCGCTCTCGAAAGATTGCCCGAACGCGGCATGACGCTTCGCCTTAAGGGCATCCCCGAAAGCCTGGAAGTCAGTCGCCGGCACCTGCCCGCCGTGAGAGCCCTCTTGAAGCAACTCGCCAAGATTGGTGAGGACGCTTGATTTGATACAATGGCCTATTAACCCGGCCGATAAATATTGGCCGGGTTAATCCGGGGCAGGGATGCTTCGGCGCAGCAACAAGCCGCGTGAGCCCAGGCCGGGCGTGTACCGGCCCGGGCGGCAGCCCGTAAATACCAGGAGGGTATTTACGAGCCTGATTAATAATTTATGTAGGGTCGATTCTGATGCCACAACGTATACGCATCGCCACCCGCAAGAGCGCTCTGGCCGTATGGCAGGCCGAACATGTCGCGACGCGTCTCCGAGCTGCATGCCCCGATATCGAGGTCGAACTAGTCAAGATGGTCACGCGTGGCGACAAATTGCTAGACGCTCCGCTGGCGAAGGTGGGTGGCAAGGGCTTGTTCGTGAAGGAACTGGAGGAAGGCCTGCTGGCGGAGACCGCGGATCTGGCCGTCCACTCTATGAAGGACGTGCCGACGGAATTGCCCGACGGTCTGCATCTCGCCGCCATACTGCCGCGCGAAGATCCACGAGACGCTTTCGTCTCCTTGCGTTATCCATCTTTCGACGCGCTGCCGGCTCGGGCGAGGGTGGGAACCTCCAGCCTTCGTCGCCAATGCCAGATCAAAGCCCGTCTTCCCGAGTGCGAAACACTCAATCTCAGAGGCAACGTCGACACCCGGCTCAGCAAACTCGAAAACGGTCAATACGATGCCATCATCCTCGCTGCGGCGGGCTTGAAACGGCTGGGCTTAAGCCATCGAATCACCGAGATTCTTTCGATCGAGACCAGCCTCCCTGCAGTCGGACAGGGCGCCATCGGCATCGAATGCCGCCGCGAAGACATATGGCTGAACGATTGTCTAAAAGCGTTGCACCACGAAGAAACGGCCGTCTGTGTCATGGCGGAGCGTGCGCTCAACGAACGCTTGAACGGCGGCTGCCAAGTGCCCATCGCGGGGTACGCGGAACTCTCCGGAGATCGTCTCAGGCTGCGCGGGATAGTGGGCACGCCCGATGGCGAAACGCTCATTAAAGGTGAAATGGAAGGGTCTTCCGACGATCCGAGAGCGTTGGGTATCGCCTTGGCGGAAGATCTGTTGACGCGCGGGGCCGACCGCATCTTGAACGCACTTTGCGCCTGAATCATGGCAAACCCGACGATCCCTCCCCTAAGCGGCATAGGCGTATTGGTCACCCGGCCTCGGGAACAAGCCGAGTCTCTCTGCGCTCTAATTGAAGCCGCCGGCGGCCGCGCTCTGAGGCTACCGCTGCTGGACATCGCGGCTGTCGGCGATCCTAGCCCGGCGTTGAAACTTTTTGCTCGGCGGAAACCATGGGATTGGCTGATATTCGCGAGCGCCAATGCCGTCCGTTTCACCCTGGCGATCCACGGAGGTTCGTTCAGCCCGCCCGAATCGACACGCGTCGCAGCAATCGGCCAAGCGACGGCGGAAACATTGAACAAAGCCGGAATTCGGGTAGACCTGATACCTAAACCGCAGTTTAATAGCGAGTCGCTCTTGGCATCGCCGGAAATGATGGATGTCACCGGCAAATCGGTATTGATCGTGCGGGGCGAAGGCGGACGGGCGCATCTCGGCCAGACGCTCAAAGCACGCGGCGCGGAAGTGGCTTATGCGGAAGTCTATCGCAGAATGCTTCCCGAGGGGGATATCGCGCACTGGGTCGAACTCTGGCGCCAGGGTGGCATCGACGTTGTGACCATCACCAGCGGAGAGGCCTTGAACAATCTTGTGTCGCTCTTGGGTGAAGTCAAACACGAATTCGCCGAGCGCACCCCGCTCGTGGTGATCGGCACACGCCTCGAAAAACTGGCTCGCGACCAAGGCTGGCGTCGCGTGATCAGCGCGGAACCGGCCAGCGATCAGGCTATAACGGAAACCATCATTCGTCTTTTCGAAACGAAAAATGCCGCACAAGACCGCCAGGCCAGTCGCTGAATACACCCGCCGATTTCGCGTTCCTCCAACAAAAGCCATTGAAAAGTTCAATACTACGGGGATACAGCATTGGTTGACGTAAATAACGAATTGATGTCGGCCACCGCCCAGCCCGCCGACGGAGCGGACACCGAGGTGGTAAAGACATCCGCGCTCCCTCCCAAGAAACCCCGCAGCTTTGCGTGGGTCGGTTACCTCATATTGCTGGGTGTGCTGGCTCTTGCCGCGGGCGGCTGGTACTTTATTCAGGAACTCCGCTCCAAGCAGGAGGGTCTGGGCGGCCAGTTGAGCAGCAAGGACCAGCAAATCATGGAATTCGCGCGGCAGTTGAACGCGCTGCAATCCGAGATGGCCACACTGCATAGCCAGTTCGCGACCCTCCAATCCCAGGTGACGACGGCAGACTCGAGATTCGAGCGTATGCTCGGCGAGCAGTCCACCCAACTCAACGAGCGATTGAATCTGACGCGGAACGAGCTGAACGAATCCGTCCAGCGCATTCAGCGGCAACTCAACAAAACCCGCGGCGACCTGCTGGTGGCCGATGCCGAATACCTTCTCAGCATCGCTAACCAAAAACTGCATTTGATCGGCGATGTGAAAGCCGTGCTTGCCGCTATGGAAGCGGCGGACCAGCGCCTCTACGACAGCGGCGATCCAGCGGTATTCAAAGTCCGCGAAGCCCTGGCCGAAGAAATTGAGACGTTGCGGCGGCTCAACGCTCCGGACGTCGTAGGACTGTCCGCCAGGCTGCTTGCGATCGAGAACCAGGTCAAAAATATTCCCTTGTTCTTACCTCATGCGGGCAAGGTCAACGAACGCTATGACACGCCGGAAACGGGCGAATCTGCCCCGGCGGCAGACGATGAAGACACGATCGGTAGTACCTTGGACAATATCAAGGATCTGATCAAGATACGCCGTACCGATCGGCCGATAAACGCCGTCCTCCATCCAGAACAGGCCGAAGCGCTTCGTCAGGTCTTGCTGCTCAAGCTGGAAACGGCCCGAGCCGCGCTGCTTCGGGGTGACGACAACATGTACAAGACTAACCTCGCATCCGCGCGCGAATGGCTTAACGAACATTTCGATCCAAGCGCGGAGCAGACCCAGAAAGTCGCCGAGGAAATCACCTCTCTGGCCGATCAGCCGATTCGTGTACCTTTTCCGGATATTAGCAAGTCGTTGACCCTTCTGCGGAGCATCGAAAAACTGCGACTGGAAGCCGAACAGGGCGAAGTCAAGCCCGCCAATGAGGCCCAGCCCGGCGCTGCGGAACCGGCGGGAGCGCAGCCGTGAAAAGGGTCCTCGTCTACGTACTGATCGCCGTGTCGCTCGCGACCGGGGTGGGCCTTTTGGCTCATCGTGTGCTGACCTCCGGCGATGCCGGCTATGTCATCATCGGCTACGACCGCTGGGTGCTGGAGTCCTCGCTGCTGGTCATGGTTCTCACCCTGATCGCCGCCTTCGTGCTGTTTTACTTCTTGGTTCGCATCGTCATGCAGGCGATGAGTCTTCCCAAGGTCATCAAGAAACGCAGCGAAGAGCTTCGCAGCAAACGTTCTCAGGAAGCGCTGATCGCAGGGCTCATCGAAACCGCCGAAGGCAATTGGGAAAAGGCGGAACGGAATCTGATCCGCCATGCCGCCGACAGCGGCGCGCCGCTCATCGCCTATCTGACGGCCGCACGCGCGGCGCATGCCCGGGGCGCGGTCGAGCAGCGGGACGAATACCTCAAACTGGCCCGTGAAATCGCACCCGAATCGGAACTCGCCATTGAACTAACTCGCGCCGAATTGACGCTCTCGAACAAACAATTCGAAGAAGCTCTGGAATCCTTGACTCATTTGAACCGGATCGCTCCGAGCCACGCGGCGGTGTTGAAGCTGACCCATCAGGCCTATGCGCAAATGGAAGACTGGGAGGGCTTACGCCGTCTATTGCCCGACTTGCACAGAAACAAGGTCCTGATGGAAGCCGAGGTCAAACTGCTCGAAACCGAAACCTACAGTGCGCTGATCCGGGAAAAATCCCGCACCCGAGACCCCAACGCCTTGCGTGAGGTCTGGGCGACGATTCCAGATCATATTCGCTCGTCCACGGGCATTCAGGCCCTTTACTTCGCCGCCATGATCGAAGCTCGAGCCGGTGAGGAAATCGAGGACGAACTGCGCCGCGCTCTCGGCGAGAATTGGGATGAGACCCTGCTGGTCCTCTATGGCTGCATCGAGCTGGCCGATCGCGAAAAGCAGTTGCAGCACGCCGAAAGCTGGCTCGGCCCGCACCCTCAGGATGCCGTGCTGTTCAGAGTGCTAGGCAAGCTTTGCATCCGCAACAAGCTCTGGGCCAAAGCCAGGGAGTATTTGGAGAAAAGCCTGCAGCTGGAACCCAGCGTCGAGGCTTGTCAGTTGCTAGGCGATTTGCTGCAACGGCAAAACGATTTCTCCGGCGCGTGTCACATGTACCGTACGGGACTGATGCTGGCTTCCGAGGGAGTGGTCGCCCAGATCGAACGGAATCCGTCCGGAGACTCCGTCGAACCCGAGCAGGAGAAGCTCGTTTCGAGTGCCGCCCAATAGTCGATGGCACCGGCTAGCCAAGCCTTGCCGTTGGATTTTCGCCCACGCATGGTTGGCGCCTGAGCGGAATCGAAGATTGTTGACTCCGGGGATCAGTAACCGGAGCCGCTGCCGATAAAGGAAGCGCTGAACAAGTGGATTTTCCGTTCATACCTTTCGACAGGCCCAGGAAAGCGTTCGACGAGCCTGTCGAGAGCTGAATCGAAGCTCGGGCCGAACCGAATCAGTAAGTCACCGTTGGGCCCAAGCCCTTCGGCAAGCTCAGGACAGGCTTGTCGAAGGACTTATTCCGAGCTTCGCAAAATGCACATTCACATTGGTCATGCTGTATCGGATGATGATGTCTTGCGGTTCCAAATCGGTAAGCAAGCAAGTCGACCGACTCCGATCCATGTCACGCGCACATAGCGGAGCAAAGCGTTGTTGCGGTGACTGACATCAGGTGGTTGCAGCAGGCCGATAAACGATCCGAGACGCCAAGCCTAGGACTCTCTTACTACCGACCTTCCACAGGATTTGGAGGGCAGCATGAACGACGTTCGAGTTAGGAACTGGTCTGAGCTGATGCAGGCTCTTTACAACATCCCGAAAAACGCGCTTCAACGTTATCGCTCGGATCTCGTCTACCGGGGTGTGGCTGACGCGTCCTGGGGACTCGAAAACAGTCTGATGCGGCTCGGAGGCGATTACGCCAATATCGAAAAGCCGATGCTACGGAGTTTCCGAAAGTATGCGGAGCCCGGATCGATACCGGCGGAAACGCTCTGGGTTCAGTTGGCCGTCGCGCAGCATCATGGCCTGCCGACCCGTCTCCTCGATTGGACCATCTCCCCCAAGGTCGCGGTGCATTTCGCGACGGCGGAGGAGGAATATTACGATCGGGACGCCGCGATCTGGTGCATCAATGTCGTCGAGGCCCGATCCCTGCTGCCGGAAACACTTCGCCAAGTGCTCAAGCGCGAATCCGCATTCCTGTTCTCGGTCGAGATGCTCGAATTCATCCGGTCTCTGGACGACTTCGACCGCTTGGGCGAAAATGATGCCTTTGTGCTCTTCTTCGAACCACCATCGCTAGATGCCAGGATCGTCAACCAAGGTGCGGTCATGTCCGCCATGCCGGGTGTCAGCCTGGTCCTCAGCGAATTCCTTTTGAACCATCCGGCACTTTATTACCGAATCATCATCCCGAAAGAAATCAAATGGGAAGTACGGGACAAACTCGATCAGGACAATGTCACCGAGCGTATGCTTTTTCCCGGCCTCGATGGGCTGAGTCGATGGCTTAAACGGTATTACGGGCCTGGTCCCTACCGTAGGTCTCGTCAGTGAGCTGAAAAACCGAGATCAGCCTCGCCTTCCCGCTTTTCCATCAGAACGCGAATCGCCAACAAGCTCAGTTGCCGTCTCAAGCTTCGGACAAACCGTGTCTCGCCCCGCCATTCTGTTCGATCAGGTCGGAAAGAAATTTCGCCGGTCGCTCAAAGCCGACCTCCTCTACGGCTTCCAGGATGCGTCCCGCAGCTTACTCCGCCTGAAACCGCTGGAGAGGCTCCGACGCGAAGAATTCTGGGCATTGCGTGACATTTCCTTCGCCGCCGGGGTCGGCGAGTGCATCGGCATCATCGGCCCCAACGGAGCCGGAAAGAGCACGCTTCTGAAACTGGTCAATCGGGATTACAGGCCAGACCGAGGCCATATCGTAACACGCGGGAAAATCAAATCCCTTATTCGCATAGGCACCGGACTTCAACCCATGTTGACCGGCCGCGAAAACATCTACATCCAGTGCGCGCAACGGGGACTCGATAAACGCGAGACGGATACCAAATTGGACGAGATCGTGGCATTCGCTGGGCTCGAAAAGTCGCTCGATATCCCGGTCAGGCAGTATTCGGACGGCATGTACGCTCGGCTCGAGTTTTCCATCGCTACCTGCGTTCCGACCGACGTTCTGCTGGTCGACGAGGTCCTCGCGGTAGGCGACATCGCGTTTCAGATGCGCTGCCTGGAGCGACTCGTTAGCCTTAAACGCGAGGGAACGACGATATTGTTCGTATCGCACTCGGAAATGCATGTTCGGCATGTAGCCGACCGCTGCTTGCTCCTTTTCGACGGCGAAGCCCTGGCTTTCGGCGACACCGACAAGCTGTTTCTGAAGTATTACCAGTCGATAGGCTATTTCGACCGGCAGCTCAAGCCGTTGGGCACCCCTCCCCAAATGCCGATGGATTTCGCCGGCGTGGCGTCGATACGAACCTTGACGGTGAAAGGGCGGGAAAACGTCGATGGCACGCAAGCATTCACGGGACAACCCGTAGATTTTGAGGTGAGCTATATCGCCGCGACATCGGTCGAATCCGCCGGTCTAGTACTGCAATTTTGGACGCCATCGGGCGTGTTGGTCGCTTCGATCGATTCCCGACTGGAATACAACCAGGTTTCTCTCGAACCGTCCGTCGGACGGCTGCGGCTCAGCTTGCCGTTCCTCTCGTTGACACCGGGCATTTACCGCGTCGCGGGAGGCTTCGTTTCGGCTGAAGGCTGGCTCGGCTATTCCGGGAATCTGCTTAACCTAATCGTGAAGCAGCAACCCGGCAAAGTCCACGACGGCTTATTCGTGATGAACGCGAAAGTCTCGCACTTGAACGACTGAACCGGTCGAAAATAAAGAAGACGCTCGGCCGGCACGTAGCGTTAGAAAAGACTGCTAAGCGACTCCTGAATGCCCCCTACAGTAGTATGAAAATGGCGTGCTCGGATAATCTGGCGCGGCAACTACGTATGTTTGACCTCAGCGTCGCTCAATAAGGCCGGAAATTCCTTCAGGCCTAGTCGATACTAGCCCAAACGTGCGATCCGCCTCGGAACGACATCTCAGGCTGCGACTGCCAGTTGATCCGGCAACTCTACTTCCATCGCGATGGGCAAGTGGTCGGAGCAGGCGAAGTTGATCACCTGGACGTTTGTCACCTGAAGACTCGGCGTCACCAGAATGTGATCGAGCATCTTGTGCGGGCGCCAGCTCGGGAAGGTCTTCAGCTCACACATCGGGTCGCAAAGCTCGGTCACGGACGTCAATAGATTGAGTTCAGGCGAATTCGGCTCGCAGTTCAAATCTCCCATCAAAACAACGAAGGATAGATCACGCAGCAACTCGCTGATGAACGCGATCTGCTTGAGACGCGCGCGCCGGCTCAACGCCAGATGCACAATGCACAGATACAAGGCTTCGTCTCCCACGGAGCCAAAGCGAGCCAGCAAGGCACCCCGCCCAGGCAAGCCCGGCAGCTTGTAGTCGTGAATGAAATCGGGTTTGATGCGGCTCAACAGTCCGTTGCTATGCAGAGCCAGATTGCCGATACGTCGGTTCACCTGGTTATGCCAATAAGCGAAACCAGCCGTTTCCGCAAGATACTGTGTTTGAACGATGTGGTGGCTGCGTGCGCCGCCTCCGTCTACTTCCTGCAAACCGACGATATCGAAAGGCTTGAGGAGATGAGCGATGCGTATCAGATTCACGAGTCGCTTTTGCGAAGGCCAAATGTGCCGCCAGCTCCCGATGATATAGTCCCGATAACTGGACGTCGTGATGCCCGTTTGAATATTGAAACTCGCGAATCGGATACGCCGCTTGTTGATCGGCGCGGTAGCCTCCAAGGAACTTGCAACAGCCCGAGATGTCATGACAGTACTCGACGACACGATACCCCTAACCTGCTCGCCGGCGGTTCACCGGCACAATGGGATACTTCTTCATATGGACACGTTTATTGGGCGTCCTTGACTTCGCTGGATTCCTTATCGATTAGATAGTTCATGATCGCGATCATCCGCGGAAACGACTTCGCTTGCTGAGGAGCGATGCGGTATTTCCCGTTGACGATCACATTAGGCGTCCCTGTCACGCCGTAGCGGGCCGCCATAGGCTCGGCCTGCCTCATTTTAGTATCGACTGCAAACGATTTGTAGGCTTTGCGAAACGCGTCTTCGGATACGCCGTGTTCGCCGAAGAACTTAGCCAACTCGGCCTCGCTCTCTAAAGCCTGTTTCTTGTTTTGGATTGCGTCGTAAAAATCCGCATGGACCTTATCGATTACGCCGAGCGCTTCCGCCGTAAAGTACGCCTTGGCGTGAGCCGCCCAGCGTGCATTGAAAATTGCGGGCTGCCGAACGAAAACAACATTGTCCGGCTTCTTCTTCAGCCACGCGTTTAAGTCCGGCTCAAAGTGATAGCAGTGGGGACAGCCATACCAGAAGAACTCCCTGACTTCGATCTTGGACGGATCGACTGTCGGTTGCGGCGGGTCAATGATTTCGTAGTCGACGCCTTGTTTGAACTCTTCGGGCTTAGCTGCCCCGAAAACCACTGACGAAAACAACACCAAGCAAGCCAGCAAACTCAACGCCGATTTCATTAAACAAGCTCCGCTCTGATGATCCGAACTACAGACTGAATTGATAGAAAGGCGAGTGAGACGCATATCGAGAAGCCCGCACCGAGTGGGGATTTTAAACCGAAACTCATAAAAGATGTGTGGATAATACCGAAATTGTTCTACTCGGCGCCCCTTCTCACCTTAATCCCGAGGTGTAGCTGGAAACAGCGGCGATTTCCTCATCGCTCAGCTTAGCCGCGATCGCCCGCATGATAGAATTCGCATCATTGGCTCGCTCGCCGGACTTGAAATCATTTAGGGTTTTTTCCAGATAGGCGGCATATTGGCCGCGTAGCGCCGGAAATCGGGCGGAAGGAATACCAGAGCCGTCCGGGCCGTGGCAACCGGTACAGGCCGGAACCCCGGACGAGGCATTGCCGGTACGGTAAATCGCCTCTCCCAATGCATTAGGCGCTTCCGCCTTTTCGACCGTGATCTTCTGCTGGGCGTAAAATGCGGCGATATCGTCGATGTCCTCATCGGACAGGGGTTCGGCCATCGCGGTCATGGTCGGGTTGACTCTCTTCTCAGTCTTGAACTCGTGCAACTGCTTCGCAAGATAGGAAGCGTGCTGGCCGGCCAATTTGGGAAATATCGGCGCGTTGCTGTTTCCGTCCTCGCCGTGACAGCCGGCACAGGGCTCTGATTTTTCTTTTCCTGCCGCCGCATTCCCCTGCGCATGAACGAGGGAAGGACCACTCAACAACACGATACAAACCGATAATGCACGTAACGCACTTTTCCCCATCATTTGCCCCTCTGTCCGGCAAAGCTAAAAATAGTAAAGCGATCTTACTTATTAAGCAGGCCCGTAAATACTCTCCTGATATTTACGGGCCGCCGCCCAGGCCGGTACACGCCCGGCCTGGGCTCACGCGGCTTGTCGCCGCGCCGGGGCATCCCTGCCCCGGATTAACCCGGCCGATATTTATGGGCCGGGTTATTAGTCAGCCCTGTGGCTCATTATCAGAGCGCCAATCAAATACGGGTAGCTCATAAAAGTCAACAGCATTCCCGAAACCATGAATACCAATTATCAAAAGGCCCGCTATCTGGCGAGCGCCCCAAACGTGAGAAATGCACCGCAGGACGTAGGTTTCGAAGTCGCGTTTGCGGGACGTTCGAACGCCGGAAAATCCAGCGCGATCAATGCGATCACGCAACAAAAGTCGCTCGCGCGGGTCAGCAAGACGCCCGGTCGAACCCGGATGCTCAATTTTTTCCGGTTGGATGACCAAAGACGGTTAGTCGATCTTCCGGGGTACGGCTATGCTGAGGTACCGGAGGCGATTCAGAAGAATTGGCGCGAGGCGTTGGAGCGCTATTTCAGCGAGCGCCGATCCTTGCGCGGTGTGTTTCTAGTGATGGATATCCGCCATCCCCTGACGTCTTTCGATCGACTCATGATCGAGTGGTGTCGTCATTGGGACTTGCCTCTACACATTGCCCTGACCAAGGCGGACAAGCTCGGCAGGAGCGCCGCGCTACAAGCCTTGCGCACGGTCGAAGCCGAGTTGAAGACAATCGAGGGATTGGAGATCAGCCTGCAGATTTTTTCGGCGCTCAAGCGTGTCGGATTGGAGGAAGCGTGGGCGGTATTAGACCGCTGGCTGGGGCTGCCCGGAGCGAGCGGGCCTGAATGACGCCCAAAAAGAAAAAGCTCCGAGGCAAATAGGGGGGGGACTACCTCGGAGCAAAGTCCCGGCTTGGGGGATGCCGGGCGAATGACACTACTCAAAGGGAGGAGATGAGTAGTTCGCGTCGTTCCTGACACTTACCTTTGTGACTTTTGTCACACGGAAAAGTTCAACCTGTTTATCTCGCGATGGCACTGCCGCAGCCTTGCATGTCAACGGGTACCGCAAAGCAAGGGACGCAGTTCCTTCAGGCTACGGGTGTTGAGCACGTCGCCGGGCTCCAACCAGCCGCGTCTAGCCTGTCCGACGGCGTAGCGCAGGTTTCGGAAATCGAGAATGCTGTGCGCGTCGGAATTGAGACTGACCAGAACGCCCTCCTCCCTGGCCATTCGACAGTGGCTGTCGACGAGGTCGAGACGCTCCGGATTGGCATTGAGTTCGAGAAAACACCCGCGCTCTTTCGCCTTGCGAATGATGCGCGACATATCGACCTCATAGGGCTCGCGGCGTCCAATCAATCGACCGGAGGGATGCGCCAGAATGTTGAAATAGGGACGATCCATCGCCCTCAGTATCCGCTCGGTCTGCTTAATCCGGGATAGGCCAAACCGGCTGTGCACAGCACCAACCACGATGTCCAGCCGACCAAGCACATCGTCCGGCAGATCCAGACTACCGTCCTCCAGAATATCCACTTCGATACCCTTAAGGAGAACGATACCATCCAGGGTTTCGTTCAGCTTATCGATTTCATCGATCTGTTTGAGTAACCGGACCGGATCAAGACCGTGAGCCACCGTCAGCCGGCGGGAATGCTCGGTGATGGCGAGATATTGGAGGCCATGGCTTTTTGCAGCTTGAGCCATTTCCAGAATCGTGTTGTGACCGTCCGACGCCTTGGTATGTGCATGGAGATCGCCTTTGAGATCCGACAACTCGACCAACTTAGGCAGATATCCGGCCTTGGCCGCCTCGATTTCGCCCTGATCTTCGCGCAGTTCTGCCGGAATAAAGGGCAGTCCGACAGAGGCGAAAACCGATTCTTCGGTGTCGCCCGCGACGCGCTTGTCGCCCCGAAATACGCCGTATTCGTTGATCTTAAGTCCCCTCTCCTGCCCCAGGCGCCGAATGGCGATGTTGTGCGCTTTGCTGCCGGTGAAATAATGCAGCGCCGCGCCATAGCTTTCCTTAGGAACCACTCTGAAGTCCACTTGCAATCCGCCACGCAGCAGCACACTAGCCCGTGTCGGCCCCTGCGACAGAATCTCCTCGACATCGTCATACTCGACGAAACGCTGCATCACCAGGCCTTCCGAGCTACCGGTCGCCAGAATATCGAGATCACCCACGGTCTCCTTGGCGCGGCGATAGCTACCGGCGATCACCACTTTGTCGATGCCGGGAACCGTGTTCAAGTAATCGAGCAAAGGTGCCGCGTATTGATCGGCGGCAACGCGGGTATAGCGCCCCACTCCGCCACCGTGAGCCTCCAGAGCGTCAGCGATGTGCATTTCGGTCTTCTCGCCGAACCCTGGAAGCGACCGGATTCTATGCTCACGTACCGCGCGCCTCAGCTGCTCGAGGGTTTGAATACCGAGTTCGCGGTACAGCACTCTTACCCGCTTCGGTCCCAACCCCGGAATCCTCAAGAGTTCCACGATGGCGGGCGGAAGACGCTTGTGCAGATCGTCCAGTACCTTGCAACGGCCGGTGTCGACGATTTCCTTGATCTTGCCAGCCAGATCGGCCCCGATACCGGGCAACCGAGTCAGATCCTCGCCCTTCTCCACCATCGTGCGCACATCCTGACCAAGCTCTTTGAGAATACGGGCAGCGTTGTGGTAGGCGCGAATCCGAAACACGTTCGCACCGTCGATCTCCAAGAGATCGGCGATTTCCTCGAGAATCGCGGCGATATCAGCGTTTCGGATAGGCATACGGGATGCTCACGGATTCGGAAAAACTCGCACCAGACCGGCCGTAGCCGAGGTTGATATCAATTCGACTTCGGCCACGCCGAAACGCTCCACCACCCAAGCGTTGGTCGAAAGGTGCCGAGTCATCGGATCGACCGTATAAACGGACTCGCCATCCGCGAGAGCGCATGGCAACACCAGTTGATCCGCCAAATGCTCGTCTACCGAAGCATTCGTGTGATGGTGCTCCAGAAGTTTCGCGCAGACGTCCTCGGCGACTTGCTCCGCCGGCTTCCCACGTTCGCCCAGGGCGCTAAAACCAGCCAAAGCGTGCTGGTAGCGCGCGACCAGAAAAATTCCCGCACCGGGGCAGGCTGCTCGAACCGAAACCGCGTCGATCTCGCAAGACATGTTCTTCCGCCGCAATATGGTTTGCGCACGGTCCGCCATGCGTACGGCCACGTGTTCGGGAAGATTGGCGGCGAGCGCACGGCCGGTGATCGCGACTAACTCGCCCCGTTCCGGCAGAGTCAGCGGGCGTAATTTTTCTCGTTCCCCCGCCGGGGTTCCGCTGATCTCCAGCCTCATTTCGCCTTGCCCGACCGGATACCAACCAGACCGTTCCAGGCTAAGTTCGGCGCGAATGCCCATCAGTTTCAAGTAAGACAGCCACACGTTGCGAACATAGTCGAAGGGGGGGCTCATCGGCACATGCGTTCCTCCCAGAAACACCACCCTAGAACTGCCTTCGGCCAGAGCCAGAGGCAACAGTACCGTCTGAAGTACCAGTGTCACTGCTCCGGCACTGCCGCCTCGCCTCGCTTCCGCCACATCGAACAGATAATCGCCCGCCTTAGGCTTTGTCCGCGGTGCGAACGTCAACGTCTTGGAGCCCAGTTCGGCGCCGCTCAATTCGGCATCGCAAAGCTTGGCCGCCGCAAACACCGCGGTCAGGTGCTGGGCGGCCAATCCAGGCTTCTTGCGCCTAGCGCGGATGTTTTCGATACGTACGGGGCGACCGCTGATGGCGGACAGGCAAAGCGTGGTCCTGAGGATTTGCCCGCCGCCTTCTCCGTAGGAACCGTCGATAACGATGCAATCCATAGTAGACATGAATGTGCTTTTGCTGGAGAGAGGGTTATTACACGTACCGTGACTCGTCAACCTTGTCCGAGCGATGTCCCGGACGACGAATGGACGTCCGTGGCCCCTTTTTACTTTGATGAAGATTGACCCACTTCAACACCGGTTGGCGCTGGTAGGGCGGGCCGGTGCGTCCCGGCGGCTGTTCCCACTTGACCAGCCGGCCTCGCAAGCGGTCGTCAGCAGATGCGGTGTTGGCTTGCAGCCGGCTGTTTCGCGGCGATCGTGCACAAGCTCCGCGCACTGTTGCGTGAGGCCAAGGACTGAAGAGACGCCCCTATGTCGATGGGCGAACGCTGCCATCCACGTGCGAAGGTGGACACGGGCCGGCTATGACGGCTACAAGCGGAAAAAGGCAGCTAGGTCTATGGAGCGATGAATGGCGTGGTATTCGAAGTCGTTACATCGGCTCGCTGGAAATTACCGTGGACGTCCGGCCTTCGTTTGATTTACCGCTGCTGTTCAGGCGGACGGACGGTGGAGCTATGGAGCTTGCAAGATGAACCCACGTTGGCTGTGGTACGCCAGCGACACCACCACCGAATACGTTTTGTCCTTTGTGGTTAGGTGGCGCAAAAGGGACATAGGTGATGCCGAGGCGCTGCAGTTGGAGGCGCGGCAGGGAAAACGTTTGGGTCAATGCGGGTGCCGCCAGGCTGCGATCGAGTGCAGTCGCGAAGAACTCCAAGGTCACGGTGTGCCGCAACTGATCCGGTAAGGCCGCGAAGCGGCTCCCGATCGCGATCGTCGCATACGGCAACGCGCCGGAGAGGGTCGGGAGGTTCGAGGCCCGAATCGTTTTGGCACCGAACGCTTGATCCAAGGTGAGCGGATGCGGTTGACGCCGACTGTATTCGGCCAGCGTGGCCTGATAGGCGCTCAAACGGGATTTCAGAAATTCGGCGTCGACGCCGGTGACGCTGGCGTTGGCTTCATCCAGGCTCGCCGACTGGAGAAGCTGCGCGAGATCTCCGGCACTGTCGAACCCCGCAATCGCCGGAATGTTTAGAGGGCTCGTATAGTCATAAAGCTTGAAACTCGCATCCAGCGGCACCCAGGTGTCGCCCTGGTGATGTTTGGCCCCGCGCGAGGGAACGTAGTCGATGAAGGCCTCCCCCCACACGTGTTCCAGCTTGAAGGCGGCGATCTTGCCGCCCGCCACCAGCGCGACGTTAGGAATGCCACCCTGTCCCAGGAGGCTTTGCGCGGCTTCTCCAGATAAGCGTGGTCGATTGAGGTGAGATCAAAAAAACCAACAAGCAAATAACCAAGGACTGTCCCGGGTTCCTGATCTGTTTTTCGCACTGGTCCTGTATCGAATCATGCGGATGCTACTGAAGGCACAGAGCACTACTACCCGCCTAAACTCTATGCTCGAGCTGCTTCGCCGTATACAGCAGCACCGCGCCACCGTTGGTAAGCGCACCTACACGGGGATCACCAAGACCAGACAGAAACAACTCGATCTGTTCGCCGTCCTGGACCTTCCAAGGCCATGAAAAGCGCCTTGTAGTGTCATTTCTGCCTCTTGCGTATCAAATAAAACAAACGTTTGCGTGATTAACTGCGGAACCTGGGATTTTTGGGACCGTTGACAGGATAGCGCGGCCAAACTGCAAGGACAGCTGACTCCCCCCTTTCTGGCTTCGGTGTCAACAGGTCACGACTGAGTGCAGCCATGCCGCACGCCTATCCCAATTCCGACGCCTTAAAAGGAATGACACCGGCGCAAAATCAAATAATCTCCCACCCTGGTTGAGTACGTCTCTTTTTATTTTTCGCCAGAACTAATACTGTTCCCTTGGAAGGATAAAGAAAACAATGAAACTGCATAGGTGTCAAGTCCCGCAAGATCGTAAACCTTCTTTCGAAAAAGATGAGGATGGGACAGTTGCCAGTTTTTGAGAGCCTGGATCGGGGTGAGATGGCCTAAGGCCTTTTGGGGAATGTGATGATTGTACAGCTCGACATAGCGGTGCAGGGTGGTGTCCAGATCGGCGGTTGAATCGAAGTGATGGGTTTGCAACACCTCCTCGATGCGGCCATTGAAGCGTTCCACCAGGCCATTCGTTTGGGGCCGGCCCGGCGGAATCAGGCGATGTTCGATGCCTTGTTCAGTACAGAGGCGGTCAAACTCATGCGTCCCCGAGGGCTGCCGAGTTCGGGTCAGGAAACGGTCGGTAAACTCCGAGCCGTTGTCGGTCAGGCATTTCTGGATGCGGAAAGGCGCGGCCTGAATCACCGCTTTGAGGAAGTCCTTTGCGCTTAAGGCGGAGCGGTTGGGCTTGAGGGCGACATAGACCCAGCGGGTGGCGCGGTCGATGGCGACGAACAGGTATCGGCGGGGTTCGCCGTCGATGGCGGGCAAGTACTTAACATCCAGGTGAAGGAAGCCGGGCTCATAGGCCTTGAAGGGTTTGACCTTCGCCTTCTCTGTAGGCGGAAGCAGGGTCTTGAGGGACGCCACCCCGTGGCGGCGCAGGCAGCGGTCTAGCCCGGAACGGGACACGGCGGGATTGAGAAATTCCCGGGTCACGGCCAGGAGATCATCCAAGGGGAGGAGCAGAGCTTGGCGGAGGTAGACCACGATGGCTTCCTGGGCGGGCGTGAGCGTGGTTCTGAGGGTGTGGGGCCGGTGTGAGGCATCTTCGACCGAGGAGCGGTGTTTCCACTTGCGGACGGTCGTTCGGCTAATGCCATGCTTTTGGGCCAAGGCGCGCTCGCTCAACGTGGACGCTTGAATGGCCTGCCGAACGGCCGGGGTGGTACGGGCGTTCTTATGAAGACGAATCGGCATGGAGAGAAACCTCACTTGGACGAACCGAATATCTCCTGGAGAAGGCTCCGGGCTTCGAACAGAGCATAACTCCTTCTCGGTAAATAATCACACGAGACGCGACATGTAGGAACCGTAGTGGGAGGTGCACTTGCGGCGGCTTTTATTCCAATTGCTGCAGCATTAATCGCATCGGTGTTCATTGCAACGTTGACTATATTATTAACCGACTTTAGCCTGAATTATGTTTCTTTTTACCAGCGCGAGCGCGTCGTTGAGGAGCTACAGGCATGGGCGCAGTAAAGGTTTTCCTCTGGGGCGTATCTGATGCCATGATAGGCTTTTCATCGGGCTGCTCATAGGTGTCGCTATTGCCGTATGGGGTGCCGGGCGGGGAATAGGTAAGTCGTGGTTATATGAGGTTTCGTTTCTTACCCTATGTGTCGCGTCTCGTATGATTATTTACCGAGAAGGAGTTATGCTCTGTTCGAAGCCCGGAGCCTTCTCCAGGAGATATTCGGTTCGTCCAAGTGAGGTTTCTCTCCATGCCGATTCGTCTTCATAAGAACGCCCGTACCACCCCGGCCGTTCGGCAGGCCATTCAAGCGTCCACGTTGAGCGAGCGCGCCTTGGCCCAAAAGCATGGCATTAGCCGAACGACCGTCCGCAAGTGGAAACACCGCTCCTCGGTCGAAGATGCCTCACACCGGCCCCACACCCTCAGAACCACGCTCACGCCCGCCCAGGAAGCCATCGTGGTCTACCTCCGCCAAGCTCTGCTCCTCCCCTTGGATGATCTCCTGGCCGTGACCCGGGAATTTCTCAATCCCGCCGTGTCCCGTTCCGGGCTAGACCGCTGCCTGCGCCGCCACGGGGTGGCGTCCCTCAAGACCCTGCTTCCGCCTACAGAGAAGGCGAAGGTCAAACCCTTCAAGGCCTATGAGCCCGGCTTCCTTCACCTGGATGTTAAGTACTTGCCCGCCATCGACGGCGAACCCCGCCGATACCTGTTCGTCGCCATCGACCGCGCCACCCGCTGGGTCTATGTCGCCCTCAAGCCCAACCGCTCCGCCTTAAGCGCAAAGGACTTCCTCAAAGCGGTGATTCAGGCCGCGCCTTTCCGCATCCAGAAATGCCTGACCGACAACGGCTCGGAGTTTACCGACCGTTTCCTGACCCGAACTCGGCAGCCCTCGGGGACGCATGAGTTTGACCGCCTCTGTACTGAACAAGGCATCGAACATCGCCTGATTCCGCCGGGCCGGCCCCAAACGAATGGCCTGGTGGAACGCTTCAATGGCCGCATCGAGGAGGTGTTGCAAACCCATCACTTCGATTCAACCGCCGATCTGGACACCACCCTGCACCGCTATGTCGAGCTGTACAATCATCACATTCCCCAAAAGGCCTTAGGCCATCTCACCCCGATCCAGGCTCTCAAAAACTGGCAACTGTCCCATCCTCATCTTTTTCGAAAGAAGGTTTACGATCTTGCGGGACTTGACAGCTATCAGGCTTTTCGATGGACTCAAACTACCGGGCTGACCGGCCTGGGCGGCCTCGATGCCAACGATGGTTTCACTCGGGCCAGCGGCATCAGTGCGGATGGATCAATCATCGTGGGTTACAGCCGGACCAGCGCCCATCCTTTGGGCTCCGGTTACCGCTGGACTGAATCTACCGGTATGGCCGATTTGGGTCAGTTGCCGGGCGATGTCTGGAGCTGGGCACAGGCGATCAGCGCGGACAGTTCCGTCATTGTGGGTATAAGCAATACTCTGACCGACCAACAGGCTTTTCGCTGGACCGCCGAGGACGGCATGATCAGCCTTGGGAACGCGCCCGCAGCGACATCCTCCGGAGCGAGCGCCGTTTCCGAAGAAGGTACGGTGATCGCCGGTCAAGGAAAGATCGGGGATTTCAACTATGCCATGGTCTGGACCGAAGAAGGTGGCTGGAAGAACTTCGGCACCCTGCCGGGTTATCAAAACAGCAACACCAACGCGATTTCCGGTGACGGAACCGTGGTGGGGCAATCATTCAATTTCGACAGCGCCACATCCACGTTCACGTCCGAGGGCTTCATCTGGGATGAGGCAAACGGCATGCGGAATGTGAAGGAGTGGCTGATGGACGAATACGGCTTGGACCTTGCCGCTTGGACAATCAGTAACGTCTTGGGCATTTCGGGCGACGGGAGATTCATCGCAGGTTACGGCATCAATCCGGACGGCAACACCGAGGACTGGCTGGCTGATTTGTCACCCTCGCCGGTACCGCTGCCGGCAGCCTTCTGGCTTCTGGCATCGGGTCTCGTGACGTTCGTTGGGGCTGCACGTAACGGGTGCCGAGTCGTGTAACTCCAAATCGCTTTCGAAGGCATTCATTTCTGTGAGCCGGGTTAGGCGCACATCCGCACTGACCGACGAGCTATCACTGCGCTTTACGTGCGCCGTAACCCCTCCGAGCCGGTCGAAAGACCTGCCCTGAGCCGAGGGGTAAATCAACCCTCGATGGGCTTCGCCTTGCTCTACCCATTCCACGATTTATGTCCAATGGAACGCCGAATGGGATAACTTGAAGAGCATTGTCCCGAACAGTAGGCACGAACGGTCCATTGCAAACGGAGTAGGTCTTTGGCGCTCCGCACTGCGACTTCACTCGAAACGAGTTTATTCCTGCCTTGGTTTTCGGATTCGCGGGCGCCTATGGCGAATGAAGAGCGGCTTCTTGAAGAAGCCCCTCGGTGCAAGGCGAGCGGGAGTATTCAGCGATGACCGCGCGCGCGTTCCCAGGCGTAACGAATGGCGTTTTTCATCTGGTCCCATTTTCCGACCGACGGGTTTCTTTCCCATTCGCGTCGGACTTCCGGTTCCAGTACGGTCCAGTCTTTGCCGGCAAGGTCGGGATTGTTACCCAGCGCGTGACCGAAACGGTAGGCGGGCAGATAGTAATCGTAAGGCTGCCCGGAATTGCCGAACTGCGTCGAGTAGTGCTGTCGGAATTCCGAATCGAGAGACGCAAAATCAGGGGACGGTCCGGCCGTGCCTTTCCCGAACTCCTCCACTTCGACCTCGGTCCGGCGCAGCGTATCGTGGATGGTCTCGGTATGTTCCGTAACGCCTTTGCTGATGGTGACCTCCTCGACCACCCGCGCCTCCTTGGACGCCACGGCCTCCTCGGCCATTTCGGTGAACTCCATGCTGCCTTCCTTGAAGGCCGCCTTATCCGCTTCGGACATGGGACGGTCGACTCGGTGACGTTCGACGTTGACGTGCTCTTCGCGTAGGGTGACGTCTTCGTCTACCGGACGCTCCTTGACATGGGTGTAAACGCGCACTCCGCCGTGCTTAACGGCGCGCTTACCGACTTTCAGTTCTTCCTCGACCACCGGAATCTTGGCCTGCTCGGCGCCACGCGCTGGTTCCCCGGTGGTGGTGCCAGGTTTGCCCGCGGCAGGCTGGGTCGTGCCAGCAGGGTGCTGCCACTGCGTCGCGCGCTCTTCGATATCCACGGCACCGTGCTCAGCCAGAATCTGAGCGGCGCGATCCGCATGTTTTTCGTCGGTCTCGACCGTGACCAGCAAGCCTCCGCGCCGCACGCCTTCCGCGTAATACCGGATATCCTCGGCGGGCAGACCGATTTCTTCCCGCCGCTGTTCCAACAACCCAAGCTTGGACAGAACGAAGCGTAGGCCGGATTCTTTCCCGGCTCCGCGGGTCTTGCCGAGCTCCCGCTCGTATTCGACATCGCTGGTCATAACATGAATGTGATCGCGATCGATGCCTTCGCGCTCGAGGTCGTGCACGACGCTTTCGGCTTCCGATCGCGACTCCAGTAATCCAACCACTGTGTTCATCATGGCTTTCTCCTTGTCCGGATGTAAAAAAAATCGGTTCAACCACATCACGGCATTTCAGTTCTAGACATCGGGCTGTTCGAGATCCGTCGCCTGTTGCGCACGGGACGGAAGCCGCTCGACTGACACCTCTTCGCGCCGCAAGGTCACCTGTTGCGGTCGGTGCGATTCCGTCCTGCGTCGGGTCACCCGCAGCTCTTCCTTGAGCACAAGTTGCTTTCGCACCACCAGAGTTTCCTCGAATACGGGGATGATCAGCGTGTCGCCCTCGTGACGGGCTGGCACGGGTTCGTCCACGGGGCGGTTTACGACGACCCGCTCGACATGCACCGTTTCCTGAACCAGAGGTTGATCGACCTGTTCAACATGGGTGGAAACCCGCTTGGTGACACGGACCCGTCCGGTTTCCACCTTACGTTTTTGTCGCACCAATCGCTCTTCCGTCACAGGAATGGTCAGCGTTTCGGTGCGACTCGGTACTTCCTGCCAGCGGGTATGAACTTCGGCGAAGTTCATGTTTAGCACGTAGGTTCCATCCTGTTGCGGGTCGAGGAAATTCACGGGGATAATCAGCCGTTCACCGTGTTCGAAGCGAACGGCGACTGCGGGCTGCTCTGCGAGCGGCAAGACTTCGGAGTCGACAACCCCGCGAAATCCGTCGGTGGTGACGACTACCGCGAGTGGTAGCGGCGCGCTTTCCATGGGGTATGGGTTATCGTGTGATTCCCGGTTTTGGGGGACCGGGCGGCGGGCTGGTCACGGTCCGCGAATGCGCGTTGGCGACGTGAAACCCGAGTGACTCCTTTTCGCATCCTGATGTCTCTATTCCTAAGCAAGTAACGCCGATGTTCCTATTTGGAAACGGATTCCGACAGGGAGTTCCCCTGAAAAGGGACGCAGGTTCGGTAGGATTTTGCCAGTATCGATTGGGCGCCTGGGATCGCCTGATGCATCCGCAAGCGCTGGAGGCGCTGAGCTTAGGCGTGCTCTTTTCGGTAACCGCCGTGCTGGTCGATTTGACCGTAACCCGGGTGCTACTGCGGGCCGGGCGCAGGTCCGGATCGCTCTCCTTGGAGGCAGACGGCGAGCATTTGATGACCGACGTCTGGGCCACAGCCGATGGCTGGATCCACCTATCGCAATCCAGGCGGCTGCCACTATCGTGGTTGCAGGCACCCGGCTCATAGCGCGCTCGCTTTCGGGGCTCTTCGGCGCCGCCATCCCGCCCGAGAAACGCCTCCGCGCTGAACGTGTGCTCGACGATACCGGCGACAAGACATTCAATTTCACGACATTCGCGCCTGCGTCTCCGCCACCGAGCGACTGCTCACTCTGCACGTGCTCGTTCCAGGCAGGATGACCGTCCGCGAGGGACATAAACTCCTGGATGGGCTTGAATCCGACATCCCGCGGCGGTCCCGGATCTTCTCATCGTGGCCTATATCGAACCGTTGGAAAATCCGTCTTCTTTTCGCGACGAAATCATTCCGTGAGCATGGTTACAAGATCCGGCCGGTCATTCCGGCACGAATAAGCAGGAGGAGCCTTCGGCATGAAGTGCGGCTCCCGACGTTGTCGGGCCACGATGTGGTACCGCTCCGTCGATGCCGCACTCCAAAGCGTCGTCTCGCCGCTATCGAGGCGAAGCCGGGCGAGAAGTCCGGGTTACCCAGAAACCGCCTTGTCGATTACAGATCGAAGGTGTACGGAAGGTTAATGCCCAACGCCAAGTTGCGGGTGTCGCCGTTAAGGCCGAAACGTACCGTCGGCTCGATATAGAGGTTATCCGTAAGCAAAGACGTCATACCTAGTTGAAGGCTATAACGCTGGGTGGACGGCAAGCCGAAACGGCCGTCGACCACGGTGCGGGTACCGAAATCGCCGATGAATCGCGTGCTCAAGGTAAGGGTTTCGTTGAGGGCATAAGCGATCCCAAATGTGGTGATGAATCGGTCCTCGGCAAATCCGAAGCCCACCACGTCTTTTTCGTCGTCGACGAAATTATGGAGATACTCCAGATTGGCGAACAGGATGGCGGGATCATAGCTCTTGGTGAGGGCGATACTGCCGCCGACGCTATAAGGCCAGTCGTCGGTGGGGAAGGAACCGGTAACGCTCAGGATGACACTCGGGTGCCCGAGTCCTTCGCGCAACGCGCCCCAGCGAATGCCGGTCGTGACGTTGCCCCATTTGGTGCCCGAGATATCGAAATTTTCGAGTATCCGGCTCGTTTCGATATCGCTCTGCCGCCAAGTCGTCGAGGTATGCTGCAGCGGAATCGCCGCGAACACCTGCAGATCCTTCAATAGACCATAGCGTACCGTAAACGCGGAGGTATAGCTGTCCACTTCCCTATCGGTATTCCATGAGGAAAGTCCTCCGCGGTTGGCGTTAAGCACCGGTAAATCGATGTGTTGATCCAGACGTTGATACAGAAACCCCAGTTCCAAGGTCATTTGCCGTGGTTTCAGCAGCACGCCCTGGTCGCGCAGAAAAACTTGCTCCGCCGTAGTCTCCTCGGGTTTTTGCCCCATGGTTTCCGGCTTTTTGTCCGTCGCCGGAGCGTTTGTCGAAGAGGCTACGCCCCGTCCTTTGATGTGTTCCAGATCGGCGCTGGCCAATAACCGCACCTTAGGCTTGTCGCGAGTCTCTTGCGGCGGTGTGAGGGACCGGTCCTCGGCATGCTCCGACAAAAGGGCCGCCGCCACCGGGTCTTTTCCGGCAAGCCACGCCATCACAGCCGTGCGATGGAAGCGCCATTCGGACCCGATACGTCGACCCGGAAGTTCGTTGCGCCTGGCCATCTGCGCTACGTCCTCGGGCTTCGCGCGTAACAACTGTGCCGCTTCGTCCAGTGTCAGCACATCCTCTGCCGCTTGGCTACTAAACGCGAGAAGGCTCAACAGAACGCACAAAGGGCCGTTGATGCCGATCGTCAATGGATTTTTCATCGTTCTATCGGATTGAGGGAAGGTTCGATTCGACGATGCCCGTGTTCAGCATCTGCCGGGCGGTAAGCACCTCCGGCTGAGCGATGCCGGGAATCTTGAGCTTCAAGGGATAGTCCGCAGGCCATTTGCCTTGCTTGGCCTCCACAACGAAGATGACGCCTTTCCCGTTTTCGTCCAGCCACATGTCCAGGAAACGGTAGGCCGGCATGCGAACGTTGCCGAGCGCCGGATCGGCGAGATAAACCCGGCCGCCTTTGACGCCTCGAAAGACGGCGAAATGGGCATAGCCACGGGGTTTGATGAAAACGATTGCCGGCCCACCGAGCTTCGGCAGGTATTCCGGCGCCAACCGAAAACCCATGGCCTTGTGTCCCCGGCCTTTTGCTACCGTTTGCAAGTCGGCGAGGGAAAAGCCCTCCCGTTTCTTCAGCGCCTCGATATCCTTCGGCAAAGTTTTAAGAAGCTCCTGCATGATTTCGGCTTCGGTAACCTGGTCGCCGACACCGTAGGTCAAAAGCGTCGCCAATGCACCGGCACCGCAGGAATAGTCGTAGCCCTGCTTGACTACGTTTTCGTCTCTAAGCGCTTTTATCGATTTGATGGGGAAATGAATCCGGGTGTCGCCGCCGATGTTCAGCGTGGTTGACGGAGACTTGGCGCAGCTGGCGAGCAACAAGGTCAAGATGAAAATGCTCGCCCTTTTTAAAAGAAGCGGCATGACAATAGCCGTGTATCGCCCTTGCCCGCTCACGAAAGCAGCCTTCTCCTAGTGTTGGCAGAGCCACGGATTCGTCCTGTAGATGGAAGCATAATCACCAACAGATCGCCGTTTTTTCCATCCCGAATGGGGTGTACCCGCCAGCCGCTTTGCGCGTGGAAAAACGGGTTTCGGCTGAATAAAAATATAGCAGCGCGTGCGCTTTCCGCTGGGGATAGACAAAAAAGACGGGCGCAAACGCGCCCGTCCATGCGCGGCTTGCAAAAACCGCTTAGTTGGTGATGCCGACCACCAAACCGAGACTGTTGCTCAAACCCACGCTCAGTTCGCCGAGGCTGACCAGACCCAGCACGTTCAGGTCTTTCGTCACCAGGGCCAGAGCCAACGTATCTTCCAATCCAAGATTGATGTTCGGAAGGATGCCGCCGAGCAAATCGCCGACCAAACCTTTGCCTTCTACCGATTGCATCTCGGCGACGCTCATAGCGTCGGCCGGAATGCCGTCCAAAGTGGAGAACTCTTCCGCACCGGCGCTGAAAGCCAAGGTCGATAGAACAATACCTGCAATTAAAGATTTCATGGTAACTCCCTCTAACTATGAATAGTTGATCGTACCGATTTATCCAGATGAATCTCTCGAGACGAAACGTGGGTATCGGCCTTCGAGATTCGCAATGGAATCTAGCCATGCAGTCCATCAAGAACAAGCTGGAAATTTCGGATTTGCGACAGCTGTCACGCTACTTTGTCGCCACGCATTCATCAGCGACGCATGGAACGCTAAGGATGAAGGACCGAATCGCTTTGCCTGGCTATTTCATCAATCCCATCCAGCGGCTGCAGAAGCAGGGTGATGGGCTCGAAGGCGTGCGATTCGGGAGGCAATAGGGCAAAAACGAGCGGGTTTCTGAGCGATAAACTCAATGTCCCCTTACCTTAGGGTTTGTCGTCGTGCCGGGGACCCTGCTCAGGCGGGGTTTGGTCGCGAGGATACGGGCAGCGATGAGGATGGTCTCGTACAGGGGATGGTGCGCGGCTAAGAGGATGTGTTTACGGCGCGTATTGCACACCACCGACCGCCGTTCTTGATCAGGTTCACCCGAACCGCGGCGGCGGTCGCCCGTGCCAGGTTGGTACCGGCGAAGACCATTTCGCGCTGACGCTGCATCAGCGTGTAAGCGAAGGCGGTCAACAGCGGGTGCAGCGCGTTGGCGAGAACATTCTGGCAGCTGGCCCGGGTGCCGAAGAGATCCCGGCGCGTTTCCTTAGATGCGACGTTGTTCGCCACCTTCCTACGGCTCCCCCCTTTGGGGTCGCGGCTTTCGCACGGGGTCGATTCAGTCGAATGGGTCCGTTTTCACAGGTAGTCCGTAGGGCCGGTCCTAGCGGGCATCTGCCGGAAGCTCGAGGCGGGTTACGCCGTACTGGGCGATTGGGGCCTTGGGAGCTAAACGCCAGGCGAACGATGAGGCAACCTTCGCAGTTCCGAGGGCAGTGATGTAGCGGAATTTATGACAACACGCCGGAAAAGTGAGGCTTTTGCCGCAGCGCACCGGCATTTCCCCTAATTTAGGAGCTCGCCAAAAGCCGTTCGGGCCTCCGAATTCAGCCGATACGGCGCGTGGAATGAAATCTGCTTGATTCTATTGGCCGGTAGCTACGACTACTGCCCGCTTTGGGTGCCAAATCGACCGAGCGTGGAATGGTCAGGAACAGGTTTGGCGGTAAGTTACCGGCCAGGCTTTTCTTTCTTGGGGGTGGACGTTCGTGCAACAGCCTAGATGAACGGCCGGCTCAATCGAAACGGGGCGCCGTCGATCGTGACGGGGCCTTGCCAATCACATTAGGTTTTTAAGTCCAAAAAGGAGCGAAAGGATGAAGATGATGAAGTCGATTCCGGCAATGCTCGCAGGCGCATTCTTGCTCGCCTTTTCCGCGGGTTCGCATGGCGCCACGGTAGATACTCTGCCTGAGATTCCCGGCATTGCTAAGGCGGGTAACCCGTCCTTTACCAACCAGGTCACGCTGGGCCTGTCCGAATGGAGTGGCGGTTTTAAGCTCACGGCCACGGGGACCGGGAACGAACCGTTCTTGTTCCAGCTTGGCTCCAACAGCTATGAAGTGCTTGACGGGAGCTATCAATTGACCGCGTATTTCGATAAGGACGCGAATCTGGACACAACCAAGAGCAATGTCCAGATCCGCGGCACGTTCAGTGATGAGGTACTTGATGCACTGAGCGGCACCGAGAGACAGCACGAACTTTGGGGAGGCAATCTGTTCTCGGCCCGTATCGACAACTTTGGATTGAATCTGGATGGAGGGGAGCTCGTATTGGGCTTCAGCATCACCGACTTCGGCGGTTGGGCCTCCCAATGGGGCGTGACCGAGAGCGTCTGGCTGTATGACTTCAACCCATCCGTGAACAACCTGTTCGCTTTCCTAAACGCGCTCAACAACGGCACGCTTGAAGCGACCGCCGTCACGACGGTGCCACTGCCCGCCGGAGTTTGGCTGCTCGGGTCTGCGCTGCTGGGCTTTCGTCTGTTCGCACGCCGCCAGGCTGCGGTGGACGAGTCCCGGTTTGATGGCCTCCCGACCTAGGTCGATTTCCGCTTGAGTTGGAACTGTTTTTGGCGCACGGAAGCGCCGTCCCCTCCATTACCCCCAAAATTCCTACACATGTCTTGGCAAGAAAACGCCATTGAGCGGTCCGCCACGCGTTTTTTTCGAAGGACCGAAGTGATGTTCTGCTTTGTGTTGAATGGACGGCGACCTCTGACTTTGCGCCGCGCCCGGAGTGCATCGAAAAAAGCTCATGTAGGTAGATCAGGAAAGATGGATCCAACCATCGGCCGCTTCTGGCTCGACACCTCTGAAAATAGTCCTTGTTCTCCCAGCCGGCCAATGGCCGGTACCGCCGCATACGCCCACAGGGTGTAGCGACCAAAGTCAACGCTGGCGGGACATCCTTTTCAGATGTGGCCGTCGGTCCGCAAGGGACACTCGATCCGCGAGCATTCCGGCCCTTGCAGCTAAACCGTGGCAATGATCCTTAGGACGACAGATAGAGTCTTTGGTCAAGAATAAAACGCCTAAGCGGCTCGGGAATCAAGTAACGGGCGCTCTTGCCGGTCTTAAAGATTTCTCGGATGCGGGTCGCGGAAATGTCGAGCTGGGTAACGTCGACGAAGTAGATCGACCCGGACGGCTGGTGGCTCAAGGTCCCCTTTTGGTCGGTGCGGCGTTCCCTGAAATAAGGTTCCAACTCGCCTAGAACATCGGATGCCGTTCCCGGTCGCCGCATGACGACGAGATGGGCGAGGTCGAACAGTTCCCTCCAGCGGTGCCAGTACGGCAAGCCGAGAAACGCATCCATCCCGACGATCAGGCACAACGGTCGAGCGCCGATTTCCTTTCGGATGGAGCCAAGGGTGTCGACCATGTAGGACGGTCCGGGCCGATTCAATTCACGCGTGTCGATTCGAAAGCCGGGCTCGGCATCTTGCAGGGCGATTTCCAGCATCCTAAGGCGCCGTTCCGGGTCGGCCTCCGGCGCCGCGCGGTGAGGCGGCAGACGGCAGGGAACGAAACGGACCTCGTCCAGTCCGACCGCTTCTTTGACTTCCAGGGCAGTCCGCAAATGGCCGTAATGGATGGGATCGAAGGTGCCGCCGTAGATGCCGATCATGCGTCTTTTCTTAGACTCCCGTGGTCGAGCCCAATGCCGGACCAATCACCCCACGAACCGATAGAAATGCGGAGTCGGTTGGGTCTTGCTCCCCAACACAACCGGTTCGTCGGCAAAGGATGGCCGACCTACGCCGCCTGAACGGCAACACCTTCAAGCGAGTAAGGCTGACCCGCTCTGCAGGCGGCAGATCAAGTCCGAATGTGTCCATCGCCGAAAACGACGAATTTCTGAGTCGTCAGTCCTTCCAGCCCCACCGGACCACGCGCGTGCAGTTTGTCGGTGCTGATGCCGATTTCGGCGCCGAGGCCATATTCGTATCCGTCGGCGAAGCGGGTCGAGGCATTCACCATCACCGAGCTGGAGTCCACCTCGCGGAGAAAACGCCGAGCGCGGGTGTAATCCTCGGTAACAATGGCGTCCGTGTGTTGCGACCCGTAACGGGCGATATGGTCCACCGCCTCGTCCAGTCCCTCGACCACGCGGATCGAGAGGATCGGCGCGAGATACTCGGTACTCCAGTCCTCCTCGGTTGCCGGAACGCAGTCCGGAAGGATTTTCAGGGTTTTCGGACAGCCGCGTAGCTCCACGCCTTTCTCGCGATAGAGATGCGCTAGGTCCGGCAGGAGAATCGGAGCGACCGGGGCGGCGATCAGCAAAGTCTCCATCGCATTGCAGACGCCGAAGCGCTGCGTCTTCGCGTTCAGAGCGATCCGGATAGCTTTGTCGAAGTCACAACGATCGTCGATATAGACATGGCAGATGCCGTCTAAATGTTTGATCACCGGGATGCGGGATTCCTCCGCGATGCGCTCGATGAGGCTCTTGCCGCCGCGCGGCACGATCACGTCGACATACTGGTCCATGCGAATCAGTTCGCCCACCGCGGCACGGTCCGTGGTTTCGATCAATTGCACGGCGTCGCGGGGCAATCCCGCTTGCTCAAGACCGTCACGTATGCAATCGGCGATGGCCTTGTTGGAATGTACGGCTTCGGACCCGCCGCGCAAAATGCAGGCATTTCCGGATTTGATGCAAAGCGCCGCCGCATCCGCGGTCACGTTAGGCCGCGATTCGTAGATGATCCCGATTACGCCTAACGGCACCCGCATACGCCCTACTTGTATGCCGGAAGGACGATAGGTGAGACCGGTGATTTCGCCCACTGGATCGGCAAGCGCGGCAACTTCTCGAACACCTTGAGCCATCGCGCCTATGCGCTTTTCGGTCAGTTCCAGCCGGTCTAGAATTGCGTCGTCCAGCCCTCTTTGGCGGCCGGCTTCGAGGTCCTTGCGGTTCTCCGCTATCAGTGTTTGCGCGTTACTTTGCAGTGCCTCCCCTATCGCCAGCAAGGCGTCGTTTTTCGCGCCGGTTTCCGTTCGGCTCATAGAGCGGGCGGCCTCGCGAGCCCGTTGCCCCACCGTAAGCATGTAAGTTCGGATGTCGTTTAGCATAATCGATGGAAGGACGTGATAGTTTGACCAATAAACTCTCGCATACGCCGAACGCGGGCCGCTTGTTTCCCTGAAACCGCCGAGGACCCGAAGCGTTCCAGGAAGCTCCCATTGAATCCTTTGACGGAATTGGCCTGAATCCGATCGAAGGATATGGGGAATCCACGCGTTCAGCCCTTCTCCATTCGGCCGGAGAAAAGCGTTAACCCAGGTATGCCGTCATCCGGTTCTCCGCGGGCGCGGCCAAGCTGATGCAGACGGACAAAAGCCCTTCCCAGGGATCGCCGGCTTCCATGCCTTTGATGATCCGGTCAACGTTTGCGCTCAGTAAAAGCGTCCGATGGACCTTGTCTCGGTTTAGGCGTTGTAGCGCCTGTAGCACGGCCGATTTCCGCTTATCCCATACCTGGCACTTGGCCAGCGCCGATTCGGGCGTGGAGCCTTGATCGATAAGCGTCATGACATTACTCACCAGACGAGCCTCACGGGTCAGCGACCACAAAACGACCGCCGGCGCGACGCCTTCCACCTTGAGTCCGGTCAGTACCCGGCAGGCTTTCGCGACGCGTCCTCGCAAGCACTCTTCGGCCAGATCGAATACGTCGTAGCGCGCGCTGTCGGCGACGGCCTTGACGATCTGGTCGTCGTCGATTTTGCCTTTGCCGTACAGGATGTGCAGCTTTTCGATTTCCTGGGCGGCCGCGAGCAAATTGCCTTCGACCCGGGCGGCCAGTAAACGGATGCCAGATTGATCGGCCAACAAGCCTTTCGCGTTCAATCGGCGGTCGAGCCAGCGCAGGAGCTGTTCGCCCTCCAGAGGCCAAACCTGGACCACCACGCCGATGCGGTCGATGGCCTGGTACCAGCGGCTTTTTTGTTCGGGCGCCCCGATTTTCGGGCTGGTGACGACAAGGACGGCGTCTTCCGCGGGCCGCTCGGCATAACGGAGCAAAGCTTCAGCCGCCGCTTTGTCGGGTTTCGCGGGAAGACGCAGATCCAAAATGCGCTTTTCGCCGAAGAGAGAAAACGAGTCGGTCGCCTCGTGCAAACGGCTCCACTCGAACCCGGGATCGGCGTAGAACAATTCGCGGCTACCGTAACCGGCCGCGCGCGCTGCATGCCGTACCGCGTCGGCTGCTTCCGACAGCTGCAGGGGCTCATCCCCGCTCAGGAAATAAACCGGCGCTAGACGCTTTTTCAGTTGTTCTCCCAGTTGATCGGCGGAGAGTTTCACGATTTGCTTTCGGGCGGGCGGCTTAGTGCGTAAGCAACGCGACGAAACAGGAGTTGGGCGGCCTCGCGCTGCATTTCCTGCTGGATTTGGTGTTCCTCGTAAGTCTGGCTGAGCGGGGAGGTCTGATCGTTGAAATAATCCCGTTTCAGATCGATCTCCTGCCGCGGCAGCAAGATTTCCCCCTGAGGCGTGGTGACCTCGTAGACGACCCGGTAGCTTAGATCGTACAGGTTGGCACGCCCTGCCTTGCTCAGACCGATTGGGCGACGCTCCTGCCTCGCCTGGACGATATGGATCACCGCGCCAGCCTGACTGGGTGCCGCTGCAAGACTGCCCCCGGAATACGACAAAATATTCGAAAACTCCCGAACGAACAGGTCTCCGCGCCCCAAACCCTCAATATAAAAAGATTTCGCCGCCATCGTGGGCGGCAGCGTGCCGCGGAGATGAAATCCGCAAGCGGAGAGCATTACGGCTAAGGCGACCGAAACGCCAGCTCTTGTGAGAGATCGTTTCGCCATGGGCTACACCACGATGTTGATCAGCTTGCGTGGGACTATGATGACCTTCTTGACCGGTTTGTTCTCGACGAAACGTTGTACGGCGGGATCGCCAAGTGCGGCGGCTTGAACGGCATCATTGGCGGCGTCTATCGGCACGGTGATTTTGCCACGTAGCTTGCCGTTGACCTGGACCACCATCTCCACCGTGCTTTGCACCAGGGCCGATTCATCCACCTTGGGCCAGGCCACGGTCGCGACCATTTCCGTATGCCCGAGCTCGTACCACAGCCGATGGCAGATATGGGGCACGATGGGCGACAACATCAACACCACGAGTTCCAACGTTTCCTGGCGCACCGCGCGCCCTTGATCGCTGGTATCGTCGAACTTGGCGAGAGCATTGAGCAGTTCCATGTTGGCGGCGATCGCGGTATTGAAGGTGTAACGCCGGCCGATGTCGTCGGTAACCTTGCGTAAGGTTTCGTGGGTCTGGCGCCTCATGGCCTTTTGCGCCTCGTTGAGCGCCGACTTGTCGAGACTCGGAGCGGGGCCGTCCTTGACGTGGGCGTAGACCTGCTTCCATAGGCGTTTCAGGAAGCGGAATGCACCCTCCACGCCGCTGTCCGACCATTCCAGCGACTGGTCCGGCGGGGACGCGAACATGATGAACAAGCGCGCCGTGTCCGCGCCGTAACGATCGATCAAGGCCTGCGGATCGACGCCGTTGTTCTTGGATTTCGACATCTTTTCAGTGGCACCGATCGTGACCGGCTGGCCGTCGGATTTCAGGATCGCGCCGATTGGTCTTCCCCGCTCGTCTAATTGCACGTCTACGTCGGCCGGGTTGTAGTAGTGCTTCTTGCCGTCTTCCGTTTCCCGGTAGAAGGTCGGTGCCACCACCATGCCCTGGGTGAGCAGATTGGTGAAGGGTTCGTCGCCCTGCACCAACCCCATATCGCGCATCAGCTTGTGGAAGAAACGCGCGTACAGAAGATGCAGGATGGCATGCTCGATACCGCCGATGTATTGGTCGACCGGCAACCAGTAATTGGCGCGCTCGTCAAGCATGGCGTTGTGACTGTCCGGGCAGGCATAGCGAGCGTAGTACCAGGACGATTCGACGAACGTGTCCATGGTGTCCGTTTCGCGCTCAGCCGAGCCGCCGCATTTCGGGCAGGTGGTTTGGTACCACTCGGGCATTTTCTTGAGCGGCGAGCCCACCTCGATCTTGACGTCCTCAGGCAGCACCACGGGAAGCTGATCTTCCGGCACCGGCACGTCGCCACAGCTCGGGCAATGGATGATGGGAATCGGACAACCCCAGTAACGTTGGCGAGAAATACCCCAGTCGCGCAGGCGGAACTGAGTGCGCTTTTGGCCTAGCCCCTTGGCTTCGAGATCGGCGGCGATGGCGTCGAAAGCTTGCTGGAAATCGAGACCGTCGTACTTGCCCGAATTCACGCACACGCCGTAATCGGCATAAGCGTCTATCCACTCGCCTTCCGGATCGACCGTTTCGTACGCGCCCGATTTGGACGCGATGACCGTCTTGATCGGCAATCCGTATTTCTGAGCAAACTCGAAATCCCGCTCGTCATGCGCCGGCACCGCCATCACCGCGCCTTCGCCATAGCCCCACAACACGTAATTGGCGATCCATACCGGCAGTTTCTCGCCAGTTAATGGATGAATCACGAAGCGGCCGGTGGCCATGCCTTTCTTTTCCATGGTGGCGAGATCGGCCTCCGCCGTGCCGCCGCGCTTGCATTCCTCGATGAAAGCCTGAAGGTCCGGATTGCCGTCCGCAGCCGCAAGGGCCAGCGGATGCTCTGCCGCCACGGCGACATATGTCGCGCCCATCAGGGTGTCGGGGCGGGTGGTATAGACCTTCAGGACGTCGCTGCCGTCCTCATAGGGGAAATGCACCTCGCAACCGTGGCTCTTGCCTATCCAGTTGCGCTGCATGGTTTTCACCTGCTCGGGCCAACCCGACAACTGGTCTAGTCCGGCGAGCAATTCCTCGGCGTAAGCGGTAATCCGCATGAAGTACATGGGGATGTCGCGCTTTTCCACCAGCGCTCCCGATCGCCAGCCGCGGCCGTCGATGACTTGCTCGTTGGCCAGTACGGTCTGGTCCACGGGATCCCAGTTCACTGGGGCGACTTTTTTGTAAATCAGGCCCTTTTCGAACAGCTTGGTGAACAACCACTGCTCCCAGCGATAATATTCGGGCTTACAAGTGGCGATTTCGCGGCTCCAATCGATGGCGAGCCCCAACGACTTGAGCTGTTTGCGCATGTAATCGGCATTGGCGTAAGTCCACGCCGCCGGTGCAACCTGGTTCTGCATCGCGGCGTTTTCCGCAGGCAGGCCGAAGGCGTCCCAGCCCATGGGCTGTAACACGTTCTTGCCTTGCATGCGCTGATAGCGGGCGATCACGTCGCCGATGGTATAGTTGCGGACATGCCCCATGTGCAACCGCCCGCTGGGATAGGGGAACATGGACAGGCAGTAGTATTTTTCCCGGGCCGGGTCTTCGACGGCACGGAAAACGCCCTGGGCCTCCCAGGCATTCTGGGCTTCGTGTTCGATGGTCTGCGGCTTGTAAATGTCTTCCATACGAAGGGGATTTCGGTCGCCGAATGAAACCTCGTAGCATACTAAAGCACTCGCCGGTCTCGCAAATAGGCGCGGGTTCCATGGCCATGTCGGGTGGGTTTGGGCGTAAGAAAACGCCGCGGGAACATTGCGGACCCGACGCCATGTGTACCTAAAGACCCTACACATTCGGGGCTCGGATGAACCGCGAATTGCGGGGTCCCTTGGCTACGCGCCGACGCGAATAAGCCGTTTAATAGATTGTCTTACGCTTATTCTACGTAGCACACTTTACGGATTCATTTTCTGGACGACGTCCGACAGCCTTTCGGGAGAAAAACATGCGCAAATTGTTCGCGGGCTTGGTCTTGTTATATATGCTCGTACTAAGCGGATGCGGGTATAACACGCTGCAGGAGCAAGACGAGAAGATCAAGGCGAGTTGGTCGGAGGTCTTGAACCAGTATCAGCGGCGGGCTGATCTGGTGCCCAACCTGGTCAACGTGGTGAAAGGTTACGCTGGGCACGAAAAGGATGTGCTGACCCAGGTGACCGAGGCGCGCTCCAAAGTGGGGTCGGTTCAGGCCACGCCGGAGCTCTTGAACGATCCGCAGGCGTTTTCCCGCTTCCAGGCGGCTCAGCGCGAACTATCCAGCGCGTTGTCACGCCTGATGGCGGTGGCGGAAAATTACCCTCAACTCAAGGCAGACACCTTGTTCCGCGACCTCCAGGCGCAACTGGAGGGTACCGAAAATCGCATCGCTGTGGCGCGCAATCGCTACATCGCGGCGGTCCAGGAGTATAACGTCACGGTCCGCTCCTTCCCTACCAACATCACCGCCTGGATCATCGGCATGCAGGTCAAGCCGAGCTTCACCGTCGAGAACGAAAGGGAAATCTCGCGTCCGCCCACGGTCGACTTCGGCACGCCGTCCCCGGCGCCTGCTCCGGCCCAATAGGCATTCGTCGATTTTGACTTTGAAAATGCTGCTGGCCTGGGTTTTCGCCACGCTTCTGGCACTGGTCGGATTCGATGTCGCGGCGGAGGTCGCGGTGCCGCCGCTTCGTGCCCGCGTGACCGATCTGACCGGTACTTTGAAGTCGGACGAAAGAGCCGCCCTCGAAAGTCGGTTAGCGGCTTTCGAGGCGGAGAAAGGCAGCCAGGTCGCGATCTTGTTGGTGCCGACCACAAGCCCCGAGACGATCGAGCAATATTCCATTCGTGTCGTCGATGCCTGGAAGCTGGGCCGCAAAGGGATCGACGACGGTGTCCTGATCCTCTTGGCCTTGCAAGATAGGACGGTCAGGATCGAGGTCGGACGTGGGCTGGAGGGCGCGATTCCCGATGCCATCGCCAATCGAATCGTGGAAGACGTAATGATTCCGTATTTCAAACTAGGCGATTTCTATGGAGGTCTGTCCAAAGGCCTCGACAGCGTATTCGCCCTGATTCGCGGGGAGCCTTTGCCCGCGCCTCCCCGCAGTGAACGCGTTCCCGATGAGAACCTGGGCGGACTATTCGGGCTTTCGATCCTCGGCGGCATCTTCGGCGGCCGGATACTGAGGTTTCTTTTCGGCCCTCTCCTGGGTGGACTCATCGCCGGTGTGGGTGCCGGACTGCTGGTCGCTTTGTTCGGTCTGCCGATTCTGTTTTCGTTTTTTGTCGGCTTGTTCGTGTTCATGGCGGTGTTCGGAGGAATCGGCCGCGTAGGGCCGGGCGGTTGGTACGGCGGACCCGGCGGATTCGGCGGTATCTCCAGAGGCGGATTTCCGGGGGGAGGAGGCGGATTTCGAGGTGGAGGCGGAGGTTTCGGCGGCGGCGGAGCTTCGGGGCGCTGGTGATGCTCAAAAATCTAGGTCGTATCCTAAAGCATCTGTGTTACGGATCCTGGCGGCTTCGGCGGGTTCTGCCGCGCCACGCGCTCGAGGCCATCGCCGAGGCGATCCGCGAAAGTGAGGCCGGGCACGGGGGAGAAATCCGCGTCGCCGTCGAAATTGCACTCGATTGGCGACGGCTGCTACGGCGCGAGACTCCGCGGGAAAGGGCTTTGGAAGTGTTTTCCGATCTCCGTGTCTGGGATACGGAACGGAACAACGGCGTTTTGATTTACCTGCTGCTTGCGGACCACGATGTCGAGATTGTCGCCGACCGGGGAATAGATCGCCTGGTTGGCGCCGAAGCCTGGGAGCAAATCTGTCACGAGATGGAGGCTGCTTTCCGAAAAGGCAATTTCGAAGGTGGTATCCTGGCCGGCGTTCGCGCCGTAGGCGCCCATCTGGAGCGGCATTTTCCGGGACCGGATGTACACGGCGACGAGCTTGCTAACTACCCGGTCATCATCGACGGTTGAGCCGCTCGGCCGCATCCGCCAAGTACAGCTTATTTTCATTGACTTTGCAGTTGCCGACGAACGCCAACGCATAGACCTCACCCTCCGGAGACCACTCATGACCGAACCATTGTTGATCGCCAAAGGCCGGAATCCTCTTTTCATGCTGCCGTCCATGGCCAACCGCCACGGCCTGATCAGCGGGGCGACTGGCACCGGCAAGACCGTTACGCTGCAGGTGCTGGCGGAGCGTTTCAGCCGTATCGGCGTGCCGGTGTTCTTGTCGGACATCAAGGGTGACCTATCGGGGCTGTGCCAGCCCGGGGACGCTAGCCCGAAATTGGCCGAGCGACTTTCCCTGCTCGGTATCCAGGACCACACATTCACAGGGTTTCCGGTCGTGTTTTGGGATGTTTTCGGCGAGCAGGGACATCCAGCTCGGGCGACCATTTCGGAAATGGGACCCTTGCTGCTCTCGCGCATGCTCAATCTGAACGAAACCCAGGAAGGCGTGCTCCCCCTAGTGTTCAAGATCGCGGACGATAGCGGCTTGCTCTTGCTCGATTTGAAGGATTTGCGCGCAATGCTCCAGTTTGTGGGCGAAAACGCGGGTCAATTCACAACCGCCTACGGCAACATCTCCACCGCCAGCATCGGCGCTATCCAGCGCGGTTTGATGGCCTTTGAAAGCCAGGGGGGAGATCGATTGTTCGGCGAACCCTCCCTGAACATCGACGATCTCATGCAAACCGCGCCGGACGGACGGGGCGTGGTCAATATCCTCGCCGCTGACAAGCTCATGCAGGCACCGAAAGTCTATGCCGCGTTTCTGCTCTGGCTGTTGTCGGAGCTGTTCGAGCACCTGCCGGAAGTGGGTGACCGCGACAAGCCCAAGCTGGTGTTCTTTTTCGACGAGGCGCATTTGCTGTTCGACGACGCTCCTGAGATTTTGCTGGACAAAATCGAGCAAGTCGTGCGTCTGATCCGCTCCAAGGGCGTAGGCGTTTATTTCGTGACTCAGAACCCTTTAGATGTGCCGGACAAGGTTTTGGGCCAACTCGGCAACCGCATTCAGCACGCACTCAGAGCCTTCACGCCGCGCGATCAGAAAGCAGTTCGGTCGGCCGCCGAAACCATGCGCGACAATCCGGAGCTGGACGAAAAAACCGCGATTACCGAGCTGGGGGTGGGCGAAGCCCTGGTCTCGCTGCTCGACGAGAAGGGCCGCCCGCACATCGTCGAGCGGGCCTTCATTCTGCCGCCTCAAAGCAAGATCGGCCCCGTCGATGCCGCTCAACGAAAGCGACTGATCGGCGAGTCGCCCATCGCTGGCTATTACGAAAAGACCGTGGATCGAGAGTCTGCATACGAAATGCTCAAAGTGCGTGCTGCTGAGGATCTCCAGCGAAGAGCCGGAGAAGCCGGTCGTCCTGATTCCAGACCGGCAGCCAAGGGCATTTTCGATACGCTCGGCAGCATTCTCGGTACTCCGTCGCGAGGCAAGGGCAAACAGCGGGAGTCGGCCATGGAAGCCTTCGCCAAGAGCGCCGCCAGAAGCATTGGCCGCGAACTGGGACGGGAACTTCTACGCGGCGTGCTCGGATCTTTGAGCGGGCGAAGACGGTGAGATCAGTCTTTTCCGTTGGCAGTCGATATGTCCGGCGTTCGCTGCATCGACTTGGTTGAACCTTTCGCCAATTCCTCCATTCAACCAGCATGCCCTGTACGAAAGGCGGCATAAACAGTCATACGTCGGCCACACGTGCCGTGCTATCGATGGCGAGTTGAGGGTCTCACTACCTCGTGGTGTGTAATCCATCCATTGGATCCGACCGATTACCCGTTACCAGCTCGGTGCCGGATAGGATCAAGCGATTGCCGTAAAGAGAGCGCGGAACAGGAACCGATCCGAAATGACTCAGTCGCCTGGAGCGGGCTGCCGGACTTGTGCTAACCGGCCGAAATATGTACAGAAAAAGAATTTATGTGCTATAACCGCCCGCGCCATCACGCCGATGTTGCATGACACGGACAATTGAAACCCACTTCACCTAACACTCGATTTACAAACATGACCAATCAATTCGATAAAACGTCTCTTTCGGTACTTAGGAAGGGTTTTTGTGCTATCTCCATCGTGCTAGCCGGGCTGTTGATGATCGGCTGCGATGCGGGTCCCAGCGGTAGCTCTTCGGCCCCGGCCACTTCGGAAGCGAAGATCAGCGGCATCGTGCAGGATCAGCACGGTCCCATCACGGATGCCAAGATCGAGGTACGTGACAAGAACGGTCAATTGGTCACGACGACGGAGCTTTCTAACGGTTCGAACCAATACTCCGTCACTATTCCCGCGGGCACGGTTTATCCCATTCTATTGACCGCTACGCCGAACAATCCAGAGCCCGGCCGGGATCCGGTCAAAGCCGTAGTGACCAGTGCTCTCGCTGACCACATTGATATTACCGACGTCACGACGATTGTGGTGGATTCGGCTATGACCTTAGGCGGTTTGACCGAAGCGAACATTGCCAAAGCGTCCGGTGGAGCCATCGGCCTGCGTCAGCGGCAAGGCGTCAGTGCAGCGGCGGGTGGCGGTGGCGCTGGTCCGGGGCAAAGCGGCGGCGGTGTCAGCCGAGGCGGACATGGCGGACATGCAGAACATGCGTCTTCTTCGGGATCAGGGGCGACTTCGTCTGACAGCAGCTCGAACCAGCAGCCGCCCGCGCAATAATGGCGTCGATGCCGGGAATCGATTTCGTTCACTTAAAGCATCGGCGAGCATGAGTGAGGAGGTGGGTTAGGCATCGGCTGTGGCCCACCAATTCGAGAACTTGATCTTTCGGCCGGGATCTTCCGCGTTTACAGAGAATCCCGGCACCCCGAAAACCGGCAGACAACAGAGTCTGCCGGTTTTTTCTTGTTTGGCGAACGGCGACTCTTATCCGCAGAACCGGCTTTAACCCAGGATTGACGTTTGCTCGCGAATTAACTCCGTTTTACTGAAAAACCAGAAAACGGCCGTTTTCAGTTCGCGAAAGTTCGGTGAGCGATCTGTCAGGCCCGTGAATAACTTTCAGTTCGTTCTGGCCGGTACACGCATGGATGTCTATTGACGTGGCCGGCTCAATAACTTCGGTGCCTGTTATGGTCCGCCGTGCCGCGTCATGACGGCGTCGGATGAGGCTATCGCGATTCGGAACCCGGCTCGAATCGTCGCACCTTTTTTGGACCCTCGGAATTTTGTTTAGCGCCGCCGACCCTAGCCGGAGTTCCATAAGTCAAACCGAGCGTGACTCGACAAACGTCGCGCCCGGAATCCGATGAAAGCTATCGGGGAAAAAGAGAGCGGCAGTAACATGCCTGCCGCGCATTCCGGAATTTGGAGCCGATCTCGGTAGGCCGTCGCCCCGAACCCTTCGATCGGACCGTCCCGAGCTAGTCGAAGGGCTCAGGATAGACCTTTCGCGGGTTCGAGAATCTACTGGTGCGGCTCTTAGCGGTTAGGCCCGAAACAACCCTTGGTTTTTCGGGCCGTCGGCACATCCGTACCCAGGAATTCCCGCCTAAGTTGCAGGCGGGTTGAAAAAACTACATCGCGTGGCGATTACTGTTTAACGGCGTTCAGATGGGTTATCGCCTCCTCGGCCGCTTTTCCAGCGACGTCGGCATGCCCCATATTGCCGTGTTCGATCGCACTGTCGAGGCTCTTGATTGCCGCATCCAAATGCGGGTTGGGGTTTTCCTGATTAGCCGCTGCCGCATGCGTTTTCGCGGCCTCCGCATGCTCGGCCACGCCCTTGGCGTTGCCCTGCTTGCCACTGTCAGCGGCAGCTTGGGCGTGTTTCATCGCTTCCGCTTTGTGATCTTCGGCAGCAACGGCGCTGAAACCCAGGGATAATGTGAACAGACCGGCAAGAAGCCCGGTTACGATCTTTCCACGCATAACCATTCCTCCATTAAGGGTTGTTTTTATTGGACTGCCCCGTTATGGGACAGGCTATAAATATCATGACGGCATCTTGAAGTCCATCATTGATACAAAAACGGCAGACGCCAAGGGAATGCCGGTCGATCCGCGGTTTCTTCGCGATGCCATAAAACCCCCTTATTCCTTTGCCTTTTTGAGATGGGATACCGCCTCTTCTGCAGCCTGCCCCGCCATATCGGCATGCCCCATGCGGCTGTGCTCGATTGCGCTGTCCAGGCTTTTCATCGCGGCGGTCAGATGTTCATTGGGGTTCTGCTGAATGGCGGCTTCGACATGAGGCTTTGCTGCGCCTGCGTGTTTGGCGACACCTTCGGCATCGCCCTTTTTGCCGCTATCGACGGCGGCTTTGGCGTGCTTGATTGCTTCTTCGACATGAGCCTCCGTGCCACCCTGTGCCGGTGTTTCCACTTTACCCTTTCCACCGGTTCCGATCATACCGGCACCCCGGTATAAGGCTGACCGCCTCCTGTGTCCTCACCGGTCGTCCCGCGAACGCCCGTTCCGCTTTGGCCGGTTTCGGTTTGCGACTGCGCGTAATCACGCGGGGTGTCTCCAAAGTTGCCAGCGGCCATGGCCAAATGCAGCGTCTGCGCGAATAGGCTCGCAAGCAGACAAAGCAAGAATTTACGGTGCATCGTTGTCCCTCTGTGAAAGCCGTTCGACCCGCTCAGTTGGTGTGGTAGCGGGCAACGGTCAGGGGTGTCCTCTGTTCTTGGCTAGGGAGCGCCTCATTTCGCCCGTCGCTTTCCCGTCACGAAAGCGGTTACAGGCTCATTCGAAGCCACCCGTATCCGGTTTGGGCATATCTTCAGGCGTCACCGGCTCTTCCGGGGCCGGCGTCCGGCCTTCGGGAGTTCCTCGTGGGCCTTTTTTGGAGGGCGTGCTTTCGGTGCCGCGGCGTTTCATCTCTTCCGTACCCCGGCGTTTCATCTCTTCCTGCATGCGGCGTTCGCCGTTCTTGAGCTTACCGGTACCCGACTTTCCGTTTTCGCTGCCCTCCCGACCGGCTACTTCTCTGACGAGTTCGATGATATCGCCGTTCATGGTGCGGTTCTGAGAATCGGCCCTGACATAGGTGGCCGTGCCCGAGAGATTGCTAGCGGCGATAGCCGGATTCAGGCTTAGCGACGAAGTGAATGCGCCTACGAATAGGCAAAGTGGAAGTTTCGAGGGCATGGCGGGCCTCCTTTGCACCAAAGTTCGTTCCTTGTTTCCGGTTTGGCCGGGAAATTCATTGTTAACACATGGAGGGTTTTCCCGTCTCTAGGGAAATTTACTAAGAACGCTAGGTTGCCCAGTGTGGCACGACACAAGTGGATTTAGGTCAAGCGCTTGATTCGGCTCTCCACCATGATGCAGGTGTTGACAAGATAGTTGAATCCGTGGGCTGAGAGAAATTCCAGCACTTCCGGGCTTTCCGCTCCGGGTTGCAGCCAGACGTTTTTCAGTCCCAGATCGAGACACTGTTTCAACACGGACAAGGTCACCTCGGGCGGAACGACGAAATTGACCAGATCCGGTTTGCCGTGAAGTCGCGCAAGGTCCGGATAAGCTGGGTCGCCGTCGACCGAGGTGCGATTTGGGTTGACTGCATAGGCTTTGTACCCCTTGCGCTTGAGATCACGGTAGATGGCGTAGCCGAATTTCCGTTGATTGTCCGTCGCGCCAACCACCGCGATCACAGTATTCGGGGCACTCAAAATGCTCAGTACAGTATCGGGCGACAAAACGGTCATTTCACTGAAGCTTATGAATCATCAAACTGCCGAGCGATGGCCGGCGCTTCGGATGCCGGCACCCGTACAATCAGGTCTATTCGCTCACCGAACGCGCGCGACACGATCTCGCCGCCCGCTTTTTCCACCCGATAAGTCAGAGCTTGAAACTTCGGATAATCAATGGTCAGTCTGACTTCGGCATATTCGACATACGGTATCAGGGAAGCGCTTTCCAAAGCCATTTTTGCGGTCCCGCCATAAGCGCGAACCAATCCCCCTGCCCCCAACTTCACGCCGCCGAAGTAACGGACGACCGCAACCAGAGCGTTGACGACATCAAAACCGGAAATATGCGCGAGTATCGGTTTGCCCGCCGTCCCGCTCGGTTCACCGGCATCGCTGAAATGGGCGATGATGCCGTGCTCGGTCTTGATCCGGTAGGCAAAGGCGAGGTGGTGTGCGTTCGGATGTGTCGACGCAATCTCAGCCAGCCGCACCCTCAACTGCGATTCGTCCGCACACGGCAAGGCGTAGCCGATGAAGCGTGAATGATTGACGGTGAAGCTCGATTCCGATCCTTTTTCAATGAGATACATCGTTTAGAAATACTGAAGTCGCGAATCTAAAATCCCGCACGGGATCATTATGCTTCTATCGACGAGGAGCGGTCGATTTCTGTGAAAATGCTTAGGAACTGGGCTGCTGTCGGCTGTAAATATCCGGCGTATCAAACAAGAAATTGCTCTTGGCCGATCCCATTGATACCTGTTTAGGTAGACCAAGGGTTCCAATCGCGCGTTCCGGCCGCGACACTCTTAGACTTGCGCCAAATGGCGTGGTATATGCGACGGGGATTTATTGCGTTTTCCGACTCGCGGTATGTTTCGTGCTTTCAATCCCTCCTACATATAATAGCCATAGCGAATCTGCGGTTTGTCGTTATCGTCCAGGTATTTCAAGATTTCGCCAACTTTTCTTGCGCAGCTGAGCGTGATCGGATATTTGCCGTCAAACTGAGTGTTATTCCAGTTCATTTTTGTCAAGCCCATGACTTCTTTTGCCAGGAACTCGGATGATTGTTCCGAGTGGACCACCCGAAGCTCAAGGGGTTGAGGCACGTACAGTCCCGGATACATGCGGTAATACCAAACCGAACCGCGCGTGTAGAGCACATGCCTGCCTTCATCGATTTTGAGACATGTCCCACGATACCGTGGATAGTTTCCGTTGCGAAATAGCCGGAACTTGGAATCCAGAATGGTAACAAAGTCGACGGTGTCGATACGGAGTTCTTTAGCCGCTTGTGTAAACCCATCGATCTCAGTGTCAGTGAAGTTCGACGACTTATGGATAACTACTCTGGCAGGATAATTGCGTAAAGCATTCCAATATTCGTCTAGCGCCTCTCGGAATAAGGTAAAAGCTTGCTCGTCGGTGAGCCGCGGTATTCTGTCTTCCTTATCGAGATGTACAGGTGTTCCACGAAGTATTAGTCCGTTCCCCAATTCATCAAAGATCTGTGCCAAACTCGTGTTCAGCGTCGTCTTGTCGCGACTACGGTAAAATGCCACACCCAATGCGCAGGATTGTGGGCGCGTAGCTTCGCTTGCTAAGCGCCACGGATTTGTTGCACCCGCCTTGTAATAGAGTGCTGTGGCGAGATTCCAAGCTTTAGTCGCATCGTCTTGCAGACCTGGCCCATTTGAGTCGAGGGACGACGCACGAATGAGTTGCAACGGTTTCCCGAGGTGCATGGTCTTCGCCTTCAATGCCCTGCGGAAATTCAATTCAACGGGAATAGATATACTGGTCTCAAGCTGCTCCTCTTCTTCCTGGGGGGAGTCTTTGCTGACGGAATCGTATAGGTTTTTCGGCAGCACGCAGGTAATCACATCGACTGGCCTGTTCTGCGCCAGGAACTTGACTTCTTCATAATAGAGCTTGAGTGCTTTCTCGATCCGATCGGTACGATCTTTGATTCGGCAGATCTCTTCGATATCCGTCTTGCGGAGCGGTCTCTGTAAGTCCTGGTTGAAAATCAGCTTCGCGTGAAAGCCCATGTCTTCATTAAATCCGCAGAATCCGAGAGAGCGATTGGTCTTGCGCTCGTCGGCGGAACCGGCGATAGGTGTTTCCATTCTGTGAAGCCAATGCGCCATCACTTCCAAGTCATGCGGCGTGCCGACTACTCCGAGATGGATGCGCGTGCGTCTCGTCTGGGAGTGCTTGTCATAGACGCCATAGGTGGAAATGCCTCTGCGCGGGCACACATGCTCGCCTTCGGCGAATTGCAGACGCGGCTCTTTAATGAACAACAGCTTCATTTAACCGAACAGCTTTTGTATAGAAGGCGGATCATCGTGCTCTGATTCGTCGGGAAGCGGCTCCCAGAGCGTTTCGTCCAAGAAGGGGGCGCCCTTTAAGGCGACGCAGTCCCCGAATGACAGAAAGGAATCGCGCTTGCCTCTTTCCGAGAAAAGGTCATCCGTGTCGATAGACTTCAACCACTCAACAAGAAAACGAAAGTGATTCAGTACGGCACGATTGTTCTCTTTGCGTTTGAGCCAACCTAGATTGATGTTGCCGTAACCCGATTTCTTGAAGTCCTTGCCGTAACTAAAGAACCACGTCGGCGTGATTGACATCAGCCAATCGGAGGCCAAGCGGTGGAAATCCACAGAAAATGCCAGGTGTTTTTGCATCAGTACGATAGAGGTATTCTTCTCACCATATTTCCGTTCGAATACCTTGCGAGTGGAATGCCTGTTACCTTGCCACATCTCCTCACGCACATCATCATCCGCATTGCGTGGCAAAAATACGAACAGCTTTTCGTCGTTGTACCATGCGACCCGCTCTGAGTAGAGTCTGTGCTGCAGTGAAAAACGCAGCAGCGATTTGAACACTCTTTCGTGGTTTTCGTCGATTCCCCAGAATTCTCGGGCAGATATTTTCTCGGCAGTCCCCTCTTCGATTACGGATCGATAAGGGTGATCGGCAGTATTCAGGTCAAAAAACGTAATTAAGATGTCATTGTAGGTTACATAGGTGGATGGGACTGGTGTCATCGCTTGCCGGCAAAACTCACCAACGGTTTGCCTTAGGTTGCGCGATCTCCCCTTTCTATGTTTCTCCATGATTTCGTTAGCGACCTGGGCGACGTAAATCACGTTGGGGAAATAAAGTTCCACGAGGTTCCCGATCAGTACCTCCGAAGGTTCTGCTGGCGGGTCGATATCCTCATCAGCCAGTCCAACCGGAATTCCTCGAAGATAAGTCTTGAGAACGTTTATTGCTGCCTGCAATTGTGCAGGCGAAGCGAACGGTACGCGCCCGCACAGATCACGATAGTCAACTATGTCGGTATCTGCTGAAAAAGAGAAATAGCCATTTGTGATTGCATCAATGGCTGATTGCGAATAGCCGTCTTGCTTGACTGTGAGGATATAAACGATGAGGCGGTCGTAACGCTCGTGTAAGCCGTGCTTCAAAAACGTCTTCAGAGTGTCTTTTATCTTTGGGAGATCCGGGGTGGCTGTCACTTGTACTGCGATTCGACCGACATCATCAGCAAGATCGATACCCGGAAAATTGCCGTGCTCGGCATTCAAATTACGTAGTCCGGTAAACCCATAAAGTTCGCGCATTACACCGCAGATTACCTGTTCGGCGACCTTGTGGGTATCATAGAGCTGCATGGCGCTGGCCGATTCCACTTCGCGGCGGAGTTGCGCTAGAAGGGTCCGGAATTCGTCGATTAAATTGAGGTGTTTCACCTTATCTCGCCCCTATTAACGTATCCCACGTTTCGGGCACCAGATGCCAAGGAGGAATGCCGAATTTTTTCGTTGCTCTTGAGTACGCGCAAGGTTTCGAACGGGTAGCTTTCGCTCCGCATCTATTCTCGATCGAGACAGAAATCTTCGTGAGCGAGACCATGAAGCTTCTCTGGGGGTACGCTCCGTGCCAGCGCGGCTGCACGAACCAGCCCCCGGCCCGCGGTGAAATCGCCAGAGTGCCGCAGCTGCAAAAGCGCTTGCAGGCCAGTTTCGGAAAAGTTGGGCAAGCCGCAGACCGCCTTCCGTGCCAAGGGTGTCGAACTAGAGGCTAACGCGAGAATACATCGTCACAAGGCCACCACCTGGAAGCCGAGACCTTCAGCCGCGCGGCATTGGCGGGCGTCGGCCGAAACGAAGACTTCGGCTGCGCAGGCCAGCGCAGCGCCCAGGTGGATGGCATCCATGCCCCGCAGGAGGTGGGACTCGGGGGTTTTTACCGCGTATTGGACAACCTGCGGCGTGGTGTCGCAAATGAGAGCGTCGGCGATATCTGCCATCAAATCGCTCTTGATGATCTGATATTGGGTCTCGGTGATGCGTCCTTCTCGTTGTAGACGGCAGAAGGCCGAAATCAGTTCGGGAATGGCAACGACAGAAAGGGCCAGTTCGCTCGCCCGCTCGCACCAGGCCAGTTCCTCCGCCGTGCCCGCTTCGTCGATATACCGCTTGGCGAAGGCGGAGGAGTCGAAATAGACGCGCATCACTCACCGCGTTCGTCTAGAATCAGCCGGCTGATCTCTTTGCCACCGATGGCGAGCGGACGCGCCGGGCGCCGTTTCCAGGAAGGGAGCTCCGCACGAATAGGATTGATCTCCGCGATGGGTTTTCCGTTGCGTAGCACGCGCACGGTTTCCCCTGCCTCGACCAAGTCGAAAAACGCCTTGGCATGTTTGCGAAGCTCGGTAAAGGTGGTCTCACGCATATGCATTCTCCAACAGGAAATGTACATAAGTGTACATAAATGTGTAAACCGTCCGCCGTTTCCGATAGAACTGCTGGGCATATATCGTCAGCCTACATGAACTGGTACGTGACCTCACGCATGTTCTATTGGCACGCCTCCCTTTTTAGATGACATACTGAGCTGAAACAGGTCGAACCGGTGAGTCTAAATATCGTGCCTTAAACCCATCATGCCGTAGCCGAATTTAGGGTTTATAAAAAGAGAGACTTCCATGAAGCCTGTGTTCCACCCCGCGCTGGTGAACGATGTTTTCGGCGATCCGGCGGTTTATGTAGATTTCTTATTCGAAAAGCGCGCCTTGCTGTTCGATCTGGGTGATTTGCGGAATCTGGCGACGCGGAAAATCCTCAAGGTACGCGACATCTTTGTTTCCCATGCGCACATGGACCATTTCTTCGGGTTCGATTGGCTGCTGCGCCTGTGCCTCGGTCGCGACATCCGCATCCGTTTGTTCGGGCCGGCCGGTTTTCTCGGTCAGGTGGAAGCCAAGCTTGCGGGTTATACCTGGAATCTGGTGGAAAACTACGACACCGATTTCACCCTAGACGTGACCGAGATTTTGAGCGAAACCGAGGCGCGCAGCGCCCGTTTCCGTTGCCAAAGCGGCTTTCGCCGCGAAAACGGCTACGAATGGACCATTCGCGACTGTGTGCTGCTTGACGAGGAAAATCTCACGGTGCGGTTCAGCCTATTGGATCACAAAATCCCGTGTCTCGCGTTTGCGCTCCAAGAAAAGCTGCACGTCAATATCCGAAAGAACCGCCTGAACGAGATGAAGCTGGAGCCCGGTCCTTGGCTTCAGGGTTTCAAGCACGCCGTGCTCGCGGGCCTACCCGGTGATACGCCGATCGTCGCGAGGCGTCAGGGGGGCGGCGAGATGACGTATTGCCTGGACGATCTCGCTGGAACCATCGCTCACATCTCCACCGGACAGAAAATCGCTTACGTGACCGATGCCATATATCACGAGGCCAACGCCGAACGCATCGTTCGCTTGGCGACGGGCGCCGACCAGTTTTTCATCGAAGCGGTGTTCGGCGACGCGCTTACCGAACGCGCCGCGCAGAAATACCACCTGACCGCTCGCCAGGCAGGAAGCCTAGCTCGCCGTGCCGCCGTCAAATTCCCGGTGCCGTTTCATTTCTCGCCGATCTACCACGACCGCGAATACGAGCTTAGGGAAGAATTCGAGCAAGCGTTTCGCGGCTGATCGATAAAATTGCGCGCTCGAAAAGCTCAGCAGGCCCGCGCTCGGCGCTCCTTGAGAGAGACCGGCCCGGATATTTGGGAGGAGGCAATGCAATGATCTTCAGGGCACGAACCGGCTAAGGATTGCCCACCACTTAATAAACCGTTCAGCGATTAACCTGACGGTTGTGGTCTCAGGAGCAATTGGTGAACAAGGTCGGCTTCTTGTTTACCAGCACGACAGCACCCCATGGCAGTCATCGTCGCTGTCACCGATGCCTTCTATCACCGTGGCGTAACAGGGTCGGATCGGGCTGTATCAACCCCGTTTACTCCTAGGCAGGAATCGCCATGGCTCTCGTTGACGAGCAACGACGAGCGGCTCAAACCGGATGGTGTGGTGACGACTGCAGGGAAATTTCAGGACAGGCCCGTGGTTGTGGTAACAGCTCAGTTTCTTGCTGGTCAAAAGCAGTAAGCCGGCCGAACGGCTCAACGACCGATAGGAGAGACGGCGATGGTAACGCTTCACGACAAGGAAACCGGTGCTTTTGTCGGAGAAATCGGCGACCAACAGCTTCAGCAGTTGATAGATGCTTTAGAAGAAGAAAGCGCGACCGACAGGGATTATTTCATCAGTCGGGCCGAACTGGAGTTCTTGGAGGAACAGGGAGTTGATCGAGGGTTGATTGGGCTGTTGCGGACGGCCTTGGGTAACAGGGAAGGCATGGAGATCGTTTGGAGGGAATCGTAAATCCACGGGCTCGCTGGACGTTTCGTAGGGCCGCCGACAACAAGACCGCGGTTGCGACAACGCCCCGTGAGCTTTTCAGTTGGGCAACCGATATTTCAGTTCCAAGGAGGCAATATGCAAAGCAAAGCCAAGATTCTCGGCCATCCGGCTCACCCGATACTGATCGTTTTTCCGCTCGGGCTGCTGTCCACTGCCGTCGTCTTCGACATCATTTATCTGGTGACGGGTTCGCCAAACTTCGTAACGGTCTCCTACTGGATGATTGCGGCAGGGATACTCGGCGGGCTGATTGCTGCCCCCTTTGGTTTGAAAGATTGGATGGCCATACCGCCTAATACCCGTGCCAAGTATGTCGGACTGATGCACGGCGCCGGCAACGTGGTGGTGCTGCTGCTTTTCATAGGCAGTTGGTGGCTTCGGCGGAATATCGATTTTCCCGGACCGTGGGCGTTCGTTCTGTCGTTTGCCGGTTTCGCCCTGGTCCTGATCACCGGGTGGCTCGGCGGCGAATTGGTCGACCGGCTGGGTGTGGGTGTGGATGACGACGCTGATTTGAACGCGCCGAGTTCGCTGTCCAAGCGGCTGACGCAGTGAGATAGGCGCGGCAACGCGCCGCGAGAGCCCAGGCCGGCGGCGCGGACCGGCCTGGGCACTGGCCCGAAAGCCGAAGAACGGCGCTTACGGGCCTGATCAATTAGGTGCGTCCCAGTCTCTTATCCAAACTCAGATCGCCAGGGCCATGGGCAAAAATGACCATGAAGCCTCCGGCGATCGCGATGTTCTTCAGAAACATGATGCTTTGCATTTTGTCTTCGAAGTTGAAGTGAAAGAGCAAAGCCGCTGCAACGGAAAAAACGGCGAGCGCGAGAGCAAACCATCGGGTATACCAGCCGAGCATGACGGCCAATCCACCACCTATTTCCAACACGATCACTAGCGGCAGCAGCATTCCCGGCACTCCCATCGATTCCATGTAGGCTTGGGTTCCGGCAAAGCCGCCGATTTTGTTGAAACCCGACAACAAAAAAATGATGGATATGAAAATCCGCCCGGCGAGTTCGGCGTAACGGGACAGGTTTTCGGACATGCGACCTCCTTCGAAAAAATGGGTGCTTTGCCAGATTAAGTGTCCGTTTCTATATCACTCATGGGAAGCTCCGAACAAGTGGATTCTGCCCTTCGACAAGAGCTCAAGACAACATCGACAAGCTTGTCCTGAGCCCGTGAAGGTCTTCCTGGGCCTATCGAAGAACAGAGCTAGAGATTCCTTTATGCATGAAATCGTGCGCACTGCGCCCTCGGAGTCGACGAGCTAAAGTAGGCCGGACTACTCACGAGAGAAGGCGGGACTTTCGAGCGACGTCGTGATGATCGTTGTCTCACTGTGGCCTTATTAGTCGGCGATGAATGTCGCTCGACCGAGGTCGTCATCCAGTCGGATGCAATCGAGCGGACTCCGGATCGGGTGCATGGGCTTGACTCGCCGTTCCGACGCTTGTCAGACAAATCCCGGAGGCGTTTGGCCGGCAGAACTTTCGGCGGCGGCCCGTAAATATCCTGCCCCGGATTAACCCGGCCTATATTTATAGGCTGGGTTATTAAAAATAGACCTGTTCAACGATTCACTGGGGACGATGGCATGCAGAAAGCCTTGGCCGAGGCGCTGGATCGTGCGCCCATGGGCGTTGCAATCATGCGGGAGCGGCGAATCTTGTGGATAAACGAGCGTTTGGCAGGGTGGTTCGATCTGGTGCGGAATCGGATCCTTGGCTCGCTTCCCAAAGCTGCGGAGGATATCGGGCTGGCTGTTCTCTTCGGCGAGCACGACCGGATTTGCGTCACGCGTCCTGCCGGCGCGATCTGGCTGCAGCGCGAGCGAGCGTTGCTTGCCGATGGGCTCGAAGCATGCTTTTTCATGGACGTGACGGAAGAAGTGCGGATCGAGGCAGAGCGCGGACGGCTTCAAGCCTTGGTAAATGCCTTGACCACTCGGGACCCGGAGACCGGGGTCTTGAACCGGAATGCCGTTCTTCAGGCCCTGGATGGGCACGTGAGTCGCAGCCGACGCTACGGCAACGCCTTGTCGGTGATTCGCGTCTCGCTGCAGCCGCGCCACGACGCCGCGCTGAAGGAAACCGCGCTGCGCGACATCGTCCAGGAGTTCAACTCGCAGCTACGATGGACCGACCAGATCGGCCGTCTCGATGAGACAACATTCCTGTTAGTTCTTCCCGAGACCCCCGGCACTCATGCGGAGTCGCTAGCCGCCCGGTTCGGCCGGGAACGCATGCCTTTGCTCGGCACGGGAGCGTGGCGTATCGATTGCGCAGTCACGTCCTGGCAAAAAGGCGACGACGCCCGCAAGCTCGTTCGGCGTCTTTATTCTTGTTCGAACGGGCCTAAAACCGCGTGACCAAGAGCGCTTTGCGGCCCATAAAGCTTGGCGGCCCGGGCGAGGACATCGATCGGAAGAGTCTCGCGGCGATCGTTCGGCGCTTCCAGAATCTACACCGTTTTCAATTACAGCGTATCCAGGCGCATCAGACGCCGCGTCAGCGGAGCTTCCTGGATTTGCTTCCTTTGCTGTTTCATTGCAACTACCCGCTACTGCCCGGTTACGTGTCCTCCGAGACGCCAGCCGGCATTCCGGATTATTCTCCCGGTCGTCGAGCGCTGCTCGCCGCCAAACGCCTGACCAAAACTTTCGAATACAAGCGGCGCGCCCTTTCGGATTATCCGATCCATGCGATTTATCTGATGGGGAGCGTCAGCAGCGTTGCGTATTCGCAGAAAAGCGATCTCGACATCTGGCTATGTCACTCTGGCTCTTTGGACTCGAGCCAATTGGACGAATTGCGCCGCAAAGCGACCGGCATCGAAAATTGGGCGCAGTCGCTGGGGTTAAAGGTCCATATCTTCTTAGCCGATAGCGAGCGCTTCCGTCTCGGCGTGGGCACACCCATATCAACGGAGAGCTGCGGCAGCGTACAGCACCATCTCTTGCTGGAGGAGTTCTACCGCACCGGCATCTGGCTGGCCGGTCGCGCCGCTGCCTGGTGGCTGGTTCCGCCGGAGTTCGAGGATCGATATTTGGAATACTTGACCCACTTGCAAGAAAAACGGTTCGTCAACGAAACCGATTTTATCGATTTCGGGGGACTCGAGGTCGTTCCGCTGGACGAATTCATAGGCGGCACGCTTTGGCATTTGCACAAGGCGATCGACGCGCCTCACAAATCCTTGCTCAAGCTGTTTCTGATGGAAAGTTACGCCAACCAGTATCCCCGTACCCGGTGGCTCTGTACCCGCCTCAAGGCCGCGGTGTACGAGGGAAATCTGGATGACGGCGAGCTCGACCCCTACATCCTCATGTATCGGGAGGTGGAGCGGTATTTGTCGGCACGGGAGGAGAGCGAACGGCTTGAACTGGCACGCCAATGCTTTTATCTCAAGCTCAACGAACTGGTAAGGCTCGGGAGCGGCGCGGAAGCGGAGAAGCGGCGGCGGCAAAGTATCCTGGACGCCATGGCCCACGCCTGGCGATGGTCGCCGCAACGCGTCTACGAACTCAACGAGCGTAGCCATTGGAACGTGTTCGAGGCATTGGATGAGCAAAAAGTCATCGGCCGTGAATTGACCCGAAGCTATCGCACTGTGCAGTGGCTCGCCTCAGAGCACACCAACATCGGCGGTCTCGCCGGAGAAGAAATAAAGCTTCTGGGACGCAGGCTTTCCGCCGCCCTGGAGCCTAAACCCGGCAAAGTAGAAAAACTCATTCTGGATAGCGGTGACCGCATCGAGCCGAAGAATTTCTCTTTGCACGAAGTGCGGCTGGCAGACGGCGAGCTGGGATGGATCTTATACCCCGGGCTAGTCACGTCGGCCGATTCGGGCAAGTCGCGGTACTTGAAAAAGACGCACAGTCTGGTCGAGCTGCTGGCTTGGCTATCACTCAATGGCCTATACGACCGGCGCGCAAGTCTCTTGCTGGAAACCGTCGAAAGCGCGTTGACGCTGTCGGAACTCAAGAACAATTTGCGCGCGCTGAACAGCTTTCTGGGCGCGCACGATCGCAAGCCGGACCATCTCGACGACTATGCCCAGGCTCCACGTGTGATCGCTGCAGCACTATTCGTCAATCTCGGCATTGATGTCGACGCCAGCCGTCCAGACGGACTCCGACTGGCCAGCAATCGCCACGATGCGCTGAGTTATGGCCACGACCGATCCAACCTGATCCACCAAGTCGATGCCGTCATTTTGACGTCATGGCGGGAAACTCTGGTGAAGCGTTACCAAGGTTTGACCGGCTTTTTCGATTGCCTGGCGGAACTCATGAACGAACCGCTCTCTGAGGAAATGCACTTCGAGTGCTTCTGTTTCGTCCCCGGACGTGCCCGGACCATTTCCCTCCGAGTCAAGGAGCTTTATCGGGATTTGCGGAAGGCGTTTTCGCGGGCCGAACCGTCCCTGCGCTATGTTCTGAGAGGCGGTTCGGAGTTCTTTTTATTCGATAAAAGTGGAACCAGCGTCCGTTATTGGGGCGTGCCCGATTTGGAGCGTTTGTATACCGAGCTATCCGCGCCCAGACTGGCGTTTTCACCGGTCGTCTTCGACCGTAACACCCTGGAACACGACCCTTTGCCCGTGATCTACGGCCATAACCGGCCAGGGATCATTCAGGTCTTTTGTCAACCGGAATCCGGGTTAGTGAAGATCTACATTCTGGACGAGCGGGGCTCGCTGTTCCAGCGGACCCACGAACCCGTCGGATCTCAGCTTGTACTCGGTCCCTACGCCTTGTTCCTCGGCGACATCCTGCAACGCTACGCACTTGCCGTCAGCGGGACCGAATATTATTTGGTGGAACGCGACCCGCTCGAGGGTTATACCGTGAAATCCGCCGGTTTCCAGCCCGATTCAGCGAGTTTCGCGTTCAAAATCCGAGTGTTAGCGCGGGAGACGGCACCGGGACGCGTTACCTACACCATCTTCTGCAACGAGTTAGAGTTCACTTCCATGGACGGGGGACAGGACGTATTCGCCAGGGCGGCCGCTTATATCATAAGGCTGCGTCGCAGCGGAGAACGCTATCCCATCTATATCACCAGTATCGACCTTCCGCTCTCGGTCTTAGGCGTGAGTTCACCGGATGAGTTACAAACGATCCATTTCCTCAAGTTCAAGCAGAAGATCGAAGAGCGGTTAAGCCCCAACGTTATAAAGTTATAAAAAAGAGTACTTTTATTCTTCTTTGAAATTTGATTCCCGTCTAAAATTGACCGTTTTTGAACGGTAACCCAATTTTCCGAGGCAAAAACGGTATGAGTGAACAGGCGTGGCTGGCGGTCGGCGTGGTCCTGGGATGTTTGACCTTGATGCTGTCAACCGCCGCCGCACCCGAGCTGATACTGCTGGGCGGCGTCGTGGTGCTGCTTGTGACGGGCGTGCTGACGGCCGAGCAAGCCTTGAGCGGTTTTTCCAACGAGGGCATGATCACCGTCGCCTTGATGTACGTGGTGGTAGCGGGCATCCGGGAAACCGGCGGCGTCGATATGCTAGTCCGACACGTGCTCGGACGCCCGAAGTCCTTGCGCGGCGCCTTGCTGAGGCTGATTATGCCGGTAACATCGGTGAGCGCCTTCATGAACAATACGCCCCTGGTGGCTGTGTTCTTGCCGGCCGTTCTCACCTGGGCGAAGCGCTTGCAGATTTCACCCTCGAAGCTCCTGATTCCGCTCAGCTACTCCGCAGTCGTGGGCGGAACCATCACTCTGATCGGCACCAGCACCAATCTGATCGTCAACGGCCTTTTGCTGCACAGCGATAAGCCGGGAATGGGTTTGTTCGACATTGCCTGGGTCGGTATTCCGTGTTCGATTCTCACCGCTTGTTATCTTTTGTTGTTTGCACCGAAGTGGCTGCCGGAACGCAAACCCGCCAGCGCCGTGTTCGAGAACCCCAAGGAATACACAGTAGAGATGACGGTGGAAGAAAACGGGGGCTTGGTGGGCAAAACGATCGAAGAAGCCGGCCTGCGCCACTTGCAGGGACTTTACCTGGTGGAAATCGAGCGTGGCGACGAGGTGTTGGCGGCGGTCGGACCCTATGAGCGTCTCCAGGCCGGCGATCACTTGATATTTGCCGGCGTCAGCGATTCGGTAGTGGAGTTGCAGCGGATCAAAGGCTTGCGCCCTGCGACCGATCAGTCGTTCAGCATCGAGGACAGGAAGCACCGCGAGCGCGTGCTGGTCGAAGCGGTCGTTTCGCCGCAGTGCGCGCTGGTCGGCAAAACCATCAAAGAAGGCCGGTTCCGCATGGTTTACGGCGGGTCGGTGATCGCCGTGGCGCGAAATGGTCAGCGCATCTCCGGCAAGATTGGCGAGATCCGGCTGGAGCCCGCGGACACGCTGCTGCTCGACGTTCGCCCGCCATTTTTGGAACGGCATCGGAATTCCAACGATTTCCTACTGATCAGTCAGGTGTCCGATTATCTCCCGGTTCGTCACGAACGCGCAGGCCTAGCCTGGCTGATTCTCGCCTGCGTTGTGCTGAGCGCGTCATTCGAGTGGCTGAGCATGCTGAAGGCGGCGATGCTCGGTGCCGCGGCCATGTTGCTGACCGGCTGCTGTTCGGTCCCGACCGCGCGAAAAAGCTTGGATGGCCAGGTCTTGCTGGCCATAGCCGCATCCTTCGGTCTCGGTAAGGCTTTGGAGGTGTCCGGTGCCGCATCGGGCATCGCGCAGGGTCTCCAGAACCTCGCCGGGGACAATCCGTTTTTGGTGCTGGCGCTGTTTTATTTCTCGACGGTCATATTGACCGAGCTGCTCAGCAACAACTCGGTAGCGGTGCTGATGTTTCCTTTGGCTTTGGCCATAGCCGACAAATTGGGCGTCAGTTTTTGGCCGTTCGTTGTGGCGGTCATGTTCGGTGCATCCATGGGGTTTTCCACGCCTATCGGCTACCAGACCAACTTAATGGTTTACGGTCCCGGTGGTTATCGTTTCGGAGATTTTGTTCGCTTCGGCGTTCCATTGAACATTTTGATGGGCATTCTGGCGCTGAGTATCATCCCCTGGGTGTGGCCGTTTCATCCCTAGGCCGTGTACTGGTTTCATTCGGTTTTTTCTTATGAACGTACGAAACATCGCTCTTTTGTTGGTCGTCTTGATGTTCGCAGGCTGCGAACGAGCCGGCGAAATCGAGCTTTCCGGAGCGATTCAAGGCACCACTTACCACATCAAGATGGTCATAGACCAAGCCGGGACGCCCCTGGAGCAGATCAAGTCCGATGTCGAGGAGGTATTCAGGATCGTCGACGAAAAGCTGTCGAATTGGCGGGAGGACTCTGAAATCTCTCGTGTGAACCGGCAAGAAACAACCGACTGGATTCCGGTCTCGCCGGAGATAGTCCAACTAGTAGCGATTGCGAAGGACGTCAACCGCCGCTCGGCGGGTTGCTACGACCTCACGGTCAAGCCTTTGTTCGACTTGTGGGGTTTTTCCAGGCACGAGAATCGTGTCCCGGAACAGAGCGAAATCGATCAGACTCTGGCTCACGTAGGCATGGACAAGTTGGAAGTCGACGCGGAAAACGGCCGTATCCGCAAAGCCGATCCCAAGCTCAGCATCGATCTAGGGTCTATCGCGCAAGGGTATACCGTGGCTACCGTAGCCGAGCGGCTGGAAAGCCGAGGGATTCACAATTATCTCGCCGAAATCGGCGGCGAGATGAAAGTAAAAGGACGCAAAGCTAACGGTGCGTCATGGCGGGTGGCGATCGAAAAACCCACGCCGCTGGCCCGGGAGGTCCAGCGCATCCTGGAGATTCATCAGGAAAATGGCACAGCCGTAATGACCTCCGGGACCTATCGAAACTTTTTCGAATCGGACGGGAAAAGCTACTCCCATATCATCGATCCGAAGACCGGCCGTCCTGTGACGCACAATCTTCTGTCCGTCACCGTTCTGAACGAGGATCCGACCGTAGCGGACGCATGGTCCACGGCGCTTTTGTGCGTCGGTGAGATCGAGGGTCCCAAGATTGCCGAAGCCGAGGGTCTTAAAGCCTTGTTCATTTATCGGGACGGTCAGGAACTCAAGGAGCAGATGAGCAGCCGCTTCACGAGCATTTCCGAGCCGTAACGGTTGAACGTGAATGGGTTCCTGCGTTCCATGCCTCAGTTTTTCCGTTCGGAAGGGTATTCGGCCGATCCGGCCGCAATTCGGGGGGCGAAGTAGAAAAGGATGTGCGAGAAACCTAAATAGGCCAGAGCAAGGATGAATAGCAAGCTGACCGGAAGCTCGTTGAGCAGGGCGTAAAACGCTACGCCGCCCGCCGTCAGGAGAAAGATGAGTCCCATGAGCAACACTTCGTTGCGGCTACTCCGGCGATACCGGAAGTACCACAGTACGATCTGGCTGATCACAAGATAGGCGACGACAAGGAACAGGTTGTTCCGCATCGGGCCGTAGAACGCCGCGCCATCCGGAACGACGAGGCTGAAATTGCTCAAGGCCAAGATGCCGCCTAGGATGGAAACCCAGACGGAAAATCGGAAATTCAGGCTAATTGCACGTTGCACGGACCGTCCCCTGATCGTTGTCGAGCAGCTGTTTTTTCGAGAGCCTCGGCAGGCGGTGAGTTCCAACGGGTGAAACGACGCCTTACAGTCCTACTGGTTTACTTGGGGCCGGTGCGGACTTTTTCGGAACAGAGGGGGAAGCACAATGAGTAGGCCAAGGAGCGTCAAGCTGAGTATTACTGCCGGTGACCAGACATCCTCGATGTCGCTGATGTCGCCCAGAGCCTGACCGATATTGGCGTAAACAAAACTGCTAGGAATGACGCCGATCGCCGTGGCGACGATATAGGTGCGGGTGCTGATCTTGGTCACAGCCGGCGCGAGATTGACCAGCCAGAATGGAAAAAGCGGTACCAGTCTGAGGAAGAGCAGATAGCGTAAGGGATCGCCCTCGAAGCCTTTCACAATTTTCTCGGCCAGAGGGTACTGCGAGAGTTTGGCTCGGGCGAGGTCGGCAAAAATGAAACGTGCCGAGAGAAAAGCCAATAGGGCTCCCAGGGTCGATGCGATCACTGTCATCAACGTGCCCAACCAGCGTCCGAACAGCAACCCCATGGCCAGCGACAGTATTCCCCCGCTGGGAATGCTCAACGCCGTCGAAGCGATGAAAAACAATGCCGAGGCAAACAGCATGAGCAGGTAATGCCTCTCGGTAAACGTTATGAGCCTGTCGCGGTTCTCCTTGAGCACTTCGAGTCTCAACCACTCGTTTCCTCCGAGAGCGAAAAAAGCAGACAGCGCGGCGACAAACAGCAGGATCAGGGCGATTCTGCAGTAAAAGCGCGTTTGTTGGTCGAGCATGAAACTTCTCCGGACGAAACCGGAATCAGTATACAAGGTGGTCACAATGGCGCGACAATAGCCCATTGGTGGCCTCTCAGGCGTAGAAGGTCCGGCAAGCTCGACAAGGCGTCCGCGAGCGCCGCGCTCCAGCGCGCAAGTATCGAAAAAAGGCAGTATCGATGTTTCCGTCGGTCCGCTCGACCGGGTGGAGAACGAATTTACTCCGTCATTCCGGTTTTCAGCGCATTGAATAGGGTATTGCCGGCAACGGCGTTATCGCTTCCGACCAAGACCATGATCATCAAACCGCCGTCCGTCTTCAAACATTCCACCACGCCGATGATGTGCTCGCTCCACGACCGGACCGAATCCTGATCCTTGCTGATTTTGCCCGCTTTTTCGGTGTTCAATATCGACTCGCCTTTGTCGACGCAATCGGCTTGACTCATGGTCCCGCCGTCCAAGTGATCCCACCACATATTGGGTGCCGCCGCTGAAACGGTGACGGGCAGGCTGATCATCAATAGACACGCGAAGAGTGGACTGAAGATATTTTTTGTGAACATCGGAAAATCCTCCTTGATTCTGCCCAGGGAAGGCCGACCCGATCGGTGATCCTTTTATAGAGATTCGTCTACCACTGCTCCGTTAAATTCAACAAAAGTTGTCCGGCATCTACGAAGCTGTATCGAGAGATACATTCAGCGACCTGTCCAGATCCCTATTTCTAACATCAAACATGTCGATGACTTGATGCGAACGAATAGCTAACGGACAACGCTCCGGCTCAAAGTGCGTTCCGTAGAGTGTATTCGGCGCACTCTGCGGAGCGACGTCAATAGGCCGGCCATCACAGCTTACCACGCCCTATCTGGCGGTGAGCAATCTGCATTGAATTCATTCCCAGCCCGGCCCTTTGGGTCGCTCCTTCCGCCGGGTGAGTTCTTTTAGGCGCCCTCGAATTGCCAGCAAAACTGCACTAAGACCGCCGGATCCGGTGTCAAAAAATTTTACAGTCTGGCAATCAGAAAAAAGAGTAACTCCCAAACCCTCTCAAACGCTTGCTAGATAAGCGAGCTGCTCGCTCTTGAGGTCTGCTCCGACGCCCGTCGGCAATCGACTTTCGCAGTCGGGATGAGCGACCGGGTGTTTCAAAGAGCTTACGGAAACAAATCGGGCTGAATACCATAAATCCATTTAAAAACAATCTGTTATGTTTTTGGCACGATCATTGTTGAATCTATAGGTAACTCCAGAAAAATTAGGAGGAGGTTGTGTCGGTGAAGGAAAGGAAAAAGGGAGGTTTCATGCATCCGAAGCACCTCGGAGAATGCTCGAATCACTCGTACATGACACGTCAGCCGATGGAGCAAGGAATTGGCTGCTCTTTCGACATACGCGGTTTGCCAGTTCCAATCCTCGTATACCCAGTGTCGATACCAAAACTTGAACACCGTCCACCGCCTTCAGTCATCCGTGTACACAAAAACCCCTCGCTGACTTGCCGGCAGGAGCTCCCACAGTTGCCAACCCAGGGTTTATGTGCGATCCGCCAAGACGTGAGCGGCCGCCCGTTCACGGTGCCGGGTCAAAACAGTCAGCTTCAGCGACACCCGGAGCAGCTTTCAAGCCGCATTGCGCCTGAGTTTATCAAGTTCGAGCACCAAGCGTATCACGGAGCCGGAAGATTCAACCGTCATCGGGCCCGGACGACGACTTTGCAAGAACCAATGTAGTTCGGCGCAACGTAGCAATTCAAAGGATTCGCATATGGGTTCACCCCATCGATAGGGAGCAACTGATGAAAACGTCGATCATCACCGGCATAACGGGGCAAGATGGTGCATATCTAGCTCACCTGTTGCTTGAAAAGGGCTACACCGTATATGGCACTTTTCGCCGTACAAGTTCGGTGAATTTCTGGCGTATCGAAGAACTAGGGATTCACCGTCATCCCAACCTTCACCTCGTGGAATATGATTTGACCGACCTGAGTGCGGCTATCCGATTACTGGAAAAGACCAAAGCAACCGAGGTTTACAACCTTGCAGCTCAAAGCTTCGTAGGGGTTTCGTTCGAACAACCCGTAACGACGGCAAGCATCACGGCGGTCGGCACCGTAAACCTTCTGGAAGCAATTCGGTCCGTGAACCCAGGTATTCGTTTCTACCAGGCATCAACTTCCGAGATGTTCGGGAAGGTTCAGGCCATTCCGCAAGACGAGACGACCCCATTTTATCCGCGCAGCCCGTATGGCGTTGCAAAACTTTATGCTCACTGGATTACGGTAAATTATCGGGAGGCTTACAACATCTTCGGTGTGAGCGGGATTTTGTTCAATCACGAATCCCCGTTGCGAGGCAAGGAATTCGTAACCCGGAAAATTACCGACAGCGTCGCGAAGATCAAATTGGGCAAATTGGACGTACTTGAATTGGGCAATCTGAATGCGAAGCGCGATTGGGGCTATGCCAAGGAATACGTGGAAGGAATGTGGCGGATGTTGCAGGCCGACGAACCGGATACCTATGTGCTGGCTACGAACCGAACCGAAACGGTTCGCAATTTCGTAACCATGGCATTCAAGGCCGTTGACATCGACATCATGTGGGAGGGGCACGGCGAACGAGAAGTCGGCTTCAACAGGGCGGGCAAGGCTATCGTGCGCGTCAACCCGCAGTGGTTCCGTCCAGCGGAAGTCGATGTGTTGATCGGTAATCCTCAGAAGGCAAGAACCAAGCTCGGATGGGAACCGACGACGACGCTGGAACAACTATGCCAGATGATGGTGGAGGCCGATATTCGGCGGAATGAAGCGGGTTTCTCATTCTGAAGGACGATACCGTATGGAAACTGTATTAGTGACAGGCAGTCGCGGCTTTACCGGGCGATATTTGTGCGCAGCTCTAGCCGAAAAAGGATACCGAGTAGTGGGGCTAGTTCGAGGCTCCGCGTCGACACTGGACGAGGTTCAATGCGATCTGAGCGATCCGGCGGCGACGAATGAGGTAGTAAAGCGGGTCCGGCCGGATCGCGTTGTACACTTGGCCGCCATCGCGTTTGTGGGGCATGGATGCGCGGAGGAGTTCTATCGCGTAAACCTCTTCGGAACATTAAACCTCATCGAAGCGATCGCCCTTCATGCCGAGCACGTCAGGCAAATAGTCGTGGCCAGTAGTGCCACCGTATACGGCAATGTCGATGGAGAGCGCATCGATGAGTCGCATTGCCCGTTACCGGTCGACCATTATGGCATCAGTAAATTGGCCATGGAGTACATGCTGCGAACGTGGTTCAACCGGCTGCCCATCTTAATTGCCCGCCCGTTCAACTACACTGGTCCAGGCCAGAATGAGCATTTCTTGGTTCCCAAGATCGTTAAGCATTTCTCCCACGGCTACTCGAAGATCGAGCTGGGAAATTTGGACGTCGCGCGAGACTTTAGCGACGTTCGAGACGTGGTAGAGATCTACTCGCGCCTACTCGAAAGCGACATTCATTCCGAGGTGGTCAATATTTGCTCGGGGCGCGCGATTTCCTTGCGGGAAATCTTGGACACGATGCAGGACATAGCCGGTTATTCGATCGAGGTTAGGAGAAATCGGCAATTCGTTAGACAAAACGAGATTCGCCGCATGGCGGGCGATAACAGTAAGCTCCTAAGGTTGGTGGGTTCGGTGCCGACCAAATCACTTTCGGAGACGCTTTACGAGATGTATGAGGCGGAGCGCCCAGGAAGGTTGCAAAAACGCAGTCTTTGTGTCTGACAAGCCCGCCGGCTAAAGGACTGAATCCTCGTTTGGCGAACAGGAGTTGTCATTCGACATGGAGTCTATCCTCGGATTTGCGCAAGATCATGGCCAAAGCCGAGCCCACTCTGAAAGCATGGCGCGCCCTGCGTCTTCACGCACGGTCTTCGTCAATGGGCGGTTTCTAGGGCAGCGCATTACCGGCATACAGCGTTACGCCCGCGAAGTGCTGGCGGAACTGGATGAGATTCTTGCGGCTGGCGAAGGTAATGGCATCAACATAAGGGTACTGACCCCGCGAGGGATCTCCGCCCCCGTCTTCCGCGCGATTACGGTCGAACCATGCGGCCGGTTCGAAGGCCATCTTTGGGAGCAATGGGATCTCCCGTGGCGGGTACGCGATGGCTTGCTGTTCAGCTTTTGTCCGACCGGTCCGTTTGTAAAAAAGCGGCAAGTCGTTACTGTCCACGATACCTCTGTAAGCCGAATTCCCACGGCCTTTAGCAGGCGGTTCCGTATTTGGTACGAGTTGGTGGTACGGTCCATAATCCGCCGCTCACCGCTTACGGTCACCGTGTCTCGCTTCAGTGCCGGCGAAATCGCCGAATGTTACGGGATTGAGCCGGGTCGCTTAAGGATTGCCACAGAAGGATGGCAGCACTTGAACCGGGTTTCGCCGGATACGGGCATTCTCGATCGCCACAACTTAGCTGGAAAAGCCTTCGCACTGGCGGTAGGAAGCCCGACGCCCAACAAGAATTTTTCGGCGATCGTCCAGGCGCTGGAACTACTCGGGACCGCGGCACCGTGCTGTGTCGCCGCAGGAACCGTTGATCCCGATGTTTTTCGAGTCGCGAGGTTTGCGCCGAATGCGATTGTTAGAGTGGGTTACGTTTCCGACGAGGAGTTGAAGGCACTATACCAGAGCGCAAGCTGCTTCATCTTTCCCTCTTTTTTTGAAGGTTTTGGCATACCGCCTTTGGAAGCCATGGCTTGCGGTTGTCCGGTGCTCGCGTCCAAGACGCCGGCAGTGCGAGAGGTATGTGGCGATGCCGCCCTTTATTTCGATCCTAACCGGCCCGACGAATTAGCGAGGCTTCTTCATGATGTCTTTGCCGATCCAGAGCTCCGAAGGCGCTTGTCCGCCGCAGGGCTGGAACAGGCCAAACGCTATTCGTGGCGGGAAGGTGCACGACTGAATCTCAAATTCATGGAGGAAGCCTTATGCAGGTCTTGAGTGGTCCTTTGCGGCATGCGCAGCGTCAAGCGTACGGCTCGGTTAACCTGACCGAAAGTTACGCTGGCGCAACAACAGAAGACACCAGGCTTGGAAATGCTGTCGCAAGTCAACCGCACGAGCACCTGAAAGTTGCCGTCGTTCACGAATGGCTGGTCACCTGGGCAGGCTCGGAAAAAGTCTTGGAACAAATCCTCAAGGTCTTTCCACAGGCCGATCTGTTCGCCCTGATCGACTTTCTGCGCGACGACGAGCGGGCCTTGTTGGGCGGACGACGGGCGAAAACGAGTTTCATCCAGCATCTGCCGCGAGCCCGAACCGCCTACCGCAACTATCTTCCCTTGATGCCGTTGGCCATCGAGCAGTTCGATCTCTCGGACTACGATCTCGTGATCTCGTCCAGCCATGCGGTTGCCAAAGGGATAATCACCGGGCCGGATCAGACACACATCAGCTACGTGTATACACCCATACGCTATGCCTGGGATCTTCAGCACCAATATCTGCGCGAGGCGAAGATGGAAACGGGCCTGAAATCCTGGGCGGCGCGGGCGTGCTTGCATTACTTAAGAATGTGGGATGTCCGTACCGCTCACGGCGTGGATAACTTCCTGGCTTGCTCGGCATTCGTCGCGCGACGTATTCGTAAGGTCTATGGTCGAGACGCGACCGTGGTTTATCCACCAGTCGACACCGCCCGTTTCACGCTACGAACAGACAAGGAGGATTTTTATCTGGCCGCTTCGCGCATGGTGCCTTACAAGCGCATGCCGATGATCGCCGAAGCTTTCGCGGCAATGCCTGATAAGCGATTGGTCATAATCGGCGATGGCCCCGAGCTGGAAAGGGTGAAGTTCCTGTCGCGCAGAGCGCCCAACATCCTCGTCATGGGCTATCAGCCGCCAGAAGTCCTTGCCGATCACATGGGACGCGCCCGGGCATTTATTTTCGCGGCACAGGAGGATTTCGGCATTGCGCCGGTGGAAGCGCAGGCGTGTGGAACCCCGGTCATTGCCTACGGCGCGGGTGGCGTCCTGGAAACCGTTGTCTCAGACCCCGATCCGCAGCGGCGTACTGGTCTGTTTTTCCACCAACAAACGGCGGCGGCACTGTGCGATGCCGTGCGGGAATTCGAGGCGCTTGGCGAATTTAAGCCGGAGGTTTGCCGTTTGAACGCAGAACGGTTTTCACACGAGTGTTTTCAACAACGGCTGCGGCAAGCTATCGGCGTTGCACTCACTTCTGCACCCGGGCATGTGGCTGAGAATCCAAGCCTTCAGCGGGCTGTCCGATGAGCATTGCAAAAAGTACGCTGGCGAACTTAGCCGGGGCGTTCACGCCCTTGATCATAACACTCGTATCCGTGCCACATTACTTGCGGCTCATCGGCGAGGAACGCTACGGCACCTTGGCAGTAATTTGGTCTCTCCTGGCTTATTTTGTCTTTTTTGACTTCGGGCTTGGCCGTGCGCTCGCCCAGCGTATGGCGCGCCTTGGAAAAGCAGGTGACAGGGAGCGTAGCGACCTACTCTGGACTGCGCTACTCGTAAGCTTGCCTCTAAGTTCTTCAGGTGGGCTGATTCTCTGGATTTCCGCCGAGTGGATCTTGGTTCATGTTGTCGGCATGACACCGACACATTGTAAAGAAGCATTGTCGGCTATTCCCTGGCTAGCACCAACCCTTCCCCTGTTGATCTGCGGATCAGTCTTACAAGGTGCTTTGCATGCGCGAGAGCGCTTTGTAGCAAGCAACGTGGCTAGTGTAGTTGGCAACGGGTTTTCTCAACTGGTGCCGCTGCTGATCGCAATGCTGGGCTACAGAGATTTGGGTAGCTTGGTGCCGGCCGCCTTGAGCGGCCGACTGATCACCGTAACCTTGCTCGGCGCGATGTGCTGGCGCTATGTCCCACTGCGCGTACGAGCGAATTTTCAGCGTTCGCATGTTAAACCACTGCTCAGCTACGGCGGCTGGTCTTCCGCCGCATCAATGGTTGCGCCATTCCTGGTAACGGTGGACCGGATGGTCATCGGTGCTATGGGAGGAGCCGCGTCAATTGCCTATTACACGATACCGTATAACGTCGCAGCTCCGCTTACGCTGATCTCGCACAGTCTGACCGTCGCACTCTTCCCCCGTCTCGCAGCCACTTCTTCAGCGAACGCTCGTTGTATTTCCGCCGACGCGACCCGCAATTTGGTTGCTGTCATGACCCCTATCGTTATCGGCGCTCTAGCCGTCGCGCATCCGTTTCTCGCTCTTTGGGTCGGGCAAGAGTTCGCAGCCTCTGCGAATGGTGTTAGCGAACTGATTCTGTTGGGCGTCTGGACCAACAGTACGGTGGTTGCTCACTTTTCGCGCCTCCAAGCTACTGGGCGAGTCAAAACGATATTTTTCACTTATCTGATTGAAATTCCGATCTATTTTCTCTTCCTTTGGGTAGGGCTTCGTACGTGGGGTGTTTTGGGCGCTGCCGCCGCCTGGTCTTTGCGTGTTCTCCTCGATGCTGTCTTGCTACTGTCAGTCGGTGGAGCTTTCTGGCAAACAGTCAAGGATACTTTCCCGGCGATGGCGCTTGTCGTCACATCGTGGGGCTTGGTGACATTCGTCGATTTCTACTCGCCCCTCAGATGGGTCGGTCTTCTCATCTTGATGGCTCTATCGATGGCTTTGAATTTTCCTTTAATCAAACGGGTCAGTGCTCTCGCCTTTTCACGTTAGCTGTCCGTTTTGCCGAGTTTTAAATAGTGGGATTTTAAAAAAAGTTCAGTCTATGACGCCCATTCCAAGTAACGATGCAAAATGGCCGGAGTACGGTATCGAACACGTTACCTGTTGTCCGGTCTGCAGCGTGCAGGAGCGCTCTCTTCTTCATCAAGGTTTGGAGGACCGTATCTTCTTTAGTGCACCTGGACGGTGGAACATGTACCGTTGCGGCGGGTGCGGCTGTGCCTATCTCGATCCCCGTCCAACTCTGGAAACCATCGGTCTTGCTTATACCCGCTATTACACTCATACCACAGCAAAACCTAATTCGTCTGAAGATCTGACGGGGTTACGTGGATTTCGAAAAAAGCTTGCGAATGGTTACCGGAATTGGCGGTATGGCACTCAATATCAACCCGCATCCATATTCGGAGTGCTCGCGGCTTTTCTTATTCCTGGAGCTCGCCACTCCATCGATATCGCATTCCGGTTTCTTCCACGTACACATTCTCGTTCAAAAGTCTTGGACGTAGGCTTTGGAAGTGGTGAGTTCCTAAGTTATGCCCGCGACGCCGGCTGGACTGCGGTTGGCGTAGATATTGACCCTGAGGTTCTCAAGAATGGACGCTCCAAAGGGTTTTTGGTTAGGCACGGGGGAATAGAGGCTTACGCAGATGAAAAGGAAAGCTTTGACCTCATTACGATTAGCCATGTGATTGAGCACTTACATGACCCAGTGAATACCCTGTCACAGGCATATACCCTACTCAAACCGGGTGGAATCCTTTGGCTCGCTACGCCTAACATCGACAGCTACGGGCACGCTAGATACGGACGCCACTGGCGCGGTCTTGAGCCACCGCGTCACCTCGTTGTTTTTAATCCAAAAGCTTTGCGAAAGCTCTTATCAGATCTCGGATTTCAACAAATTCGGCTTATTTCCCAGGCGAGCGCAACCCGATTTTTGTTTGCAGCAAGCGAGCGGATCAAGAAAGGAATCGATCCCTATGATGAACGCCATCATGTTCCATCATGGCGGGCTTGGCTGGCCGTGCTAGCAACGATCGGACGCTTGGATAAATCAGAAATTATAAATCTTACTTGTATGAAGCCCGAAACCCCATGAGTATCGGTTATCCAACACGGATACCAAGGGAATCCCGACCAGATTCCGGACCCGGTGCGAGAGATAGATTTCACGTCCTTTCACTTATGCACTGTAGTGACGTTGAAGTTTATTTTCTAAGCCAGGCTCCGACCGGCTTGTCGCATCTCTTGGTGAATGCCGATATGCGACCTATTTGTTCTGATTGAGATGTCGATGGAAAGCAAGCTTATGGGACCCAATAAAAAGCACTCAATCGCAGTTATATTGGCTACTTACAATGGCGAGCGTTACCTCAACGAATTGCTTGATAGTATAGAAAATCAAGATGTTCTCCCAGATGAATTAATCATTGGGGATGATGGGTCAACTGATAAAACGTTACAGATTATTGCGAACTTCAAGAAGAGGTCCCGGATTCCGATTACCGTCGAGGTAAATAAAACACGACTCGGCTATGGTGAAAACTTCTTACGCACAGCATCATTAGCGAAATCAGATCTCATTGCCTTTGCTGATCAGGATGATATATGGCTGCCATCTAAGCTCTCAACGTGCCTTCAGTCGTTCGACGACCCCAACGTTGCCATGTGTGCTCATACAGCAATCTTAATCGATGAATACGGAAAGGAAATCGGATTGTTTTCACAAGGTATACACAAAGACTGTGTATACCAACCTGGAGAGCTGGAGCCATGGGGAGTATTCGCTGGTTTCAGTATTGTGATCAGGCGTTCTATCCTACAATCCATTTCAAGGCATATACGGGGACTGGCTAGTCACAGCGTGAATGTAAAGTGTGCGCACGATCGGTGGGCCTATTTTCTTGCAGATGCGTATGGAAAAACAATTACGATTTCAAAGCCATTGGTAAAATACAGGCAACACAGTGAAAATCTTTTTGGGAGCGGACAAAAGGGAACCTTTGCAGCGATTAGAGATACCCTTCAAAATATCAATAACGTCATTGCGCGATCCAAGATTTATATCGCTATTGCTGAACATCGTGCACGTTTGTTAGAAGAAGCAGCAGCCCAAGCTACGGATCGGAAAACCGCTGCAATATTACTTAACGCATCCTCTAGGTGGTCAGCGATAGCAAGAAATGAAAAAGCGAGATGTGAAATCTACATGGAAAAATCGAATGCAAAAAAAATACTGCGGTTATGCAGAAATATCGTATCCGGTACATACAAAACGAAGCGCTCCATATCAACTAAACTTCGCGCCTGTTTCAAGGATTTTATTTATTGTTTTATATAGCTTCTCGATAAGATCATTTTTATATTTGTTAATGTTTATTAGATACGTAACCAGGCCGTTTATTTATCGACTCTGCTATTCAATCCGGTAGACCGCTTGGCAGATTTCTAATCCGTAATGTCTTTATACAGCGTTTTTATGGCCATGAAAATACAGGTAAACTTCTATAAGTTAAAGATTTTGAATAATAAATTTGTTTTTAGTGTATTTTTTTGAAGTTGAAAACGCTGTACCTCAAAGCGTACTGTTCGAGCTGGATCGATATGATTTTAGTAGTGGGGATACCGACGGCTGGACGCCGTGAGCAATTGACACGAACGCTGCTTCAACTCGGCAGACAAACACGCTTACCCGATCGTGTGATTGTTTGTCCAGCCAATATCGATGATTTTGATGAATCAGTGGTGGCGTCGCTACCTTTCCGGATATCGGTTGTTAGAGGAAACCGTGGAACCTGCCCACAACGGAACGCAATATTATCGGCATGTGAGGATGCAGACGCGGTGGTTTTTTTTGAGGACGACCTTTACCCGGCACCCGATTATCTCGAAGAAACAGAGGCAATGCTTGTCGAGGATCCGTCCATCGTTATTGCAAGGGGTCACATTGCCGTAGACGGTGCCAAGGGTCCTGGCATCGAACACGAGGAGGCACTTCGTCTACTTGATGGACTTCAAGAGTCTCCGCTAAGAGAGGAAGCGATTGAGGATATCTACGCAGCGGCAGGAGGCTGTATGACCGTCCGCATGGCACCCGTTTTAGCTCATGGGATTCGTTTCGACGAAAACTTGCCGCTATATGGCTGGTTAGAAGATATCGATTTCAGTCGCAGCATGGCTCCTTATGGCCGTATCGTTATCAACCGAAGGCAACGTTGTATCCATCTCGCCACTAAGAGAGCACGTACCTCCGGCATAAGATTCGGTTATTCACAGATAGCGAATCCTGTCTATATGTGTAGAAAAGGAACCATGTCCTACAGGTTTGCACTCAAGCATATAGCCAAAAATTTAACGGCTAATATCGTTCGCTCCATTGCCCCCGAAATCTGGGTAGACCGACGTGGCCGATTGAAAGGCAATTTGTTCGCCCTAGGCGATCTTCTTCTTGGCCGTATAGATCCACGAAATGTTCTTCAATTGGAATAATGTACTTTGTCCGAAAAGCCTTCAATTTAGCCCAGTTTTTCTTGTAGCTGTGAGATATTAGCCCCGATAAATTACCCGTACTAAATAATGTGCAAAGGCACCGTGCAAAAAAGCGCTCGCCATTTCTATGGCATCCTCTATAGGAAAGCGGAAATACATAGGATTTGAAAACCCTAGCCTCAGTATCAAAAATATAAGGAAGGATCTGAAAATGGCCGCCTTTGAAAAGCGGATAGTTGAAATAGACGGATTGCGTGCGATCGCAATGACAATGGTAATTGCGCAGCACTGTGGTCTTTTGCCATTTGGCTGGACGGGCGTTTGGTTATTTTATGTAATCTCCGGATTTGTAATTACGCGCGGCTTTCTAGCGGAGGATGATGCCGTTCACGGCATTCGAAGGCGTTTCGCCGTTTTCATGCTTCGGCGTTGTTTTCGGATAGTTCCAGTATATCTACTTTATTTAGCACTGAATGCCGTGCTGCTTGTGACATTGAATGATTTCGGGCATCTCCGAGACTTGCTATATCTCGGGACCTTTACTTTCAACTGGTACATGATATTCGGATATAATCCAGAGACTCCGGGTTGGAGCGCGTTCGGTCATCTTTGGACACTCAGTGTCGAAGAGCAGTTTTATTTGTTCTTCCCGTGGATCGCCCTCGTAGTACCCGTTCGCTCACGGGTTCCTATAACCCTTTGTCTCATTATTCTAGGACCTGTAATTCGGTACTTGTATGCAGAGGCGGTCGCTCCATTAAGAAATGATCCAGAGTGGACTGCTTTTGCGGTCTATGCTTCGTCGATATGCCATTTCGATGCTTTCTTGTTAGGTTCTCTTATTGCTCGATTCGAACCGAACCTTCGTGATAAACCCCATATTTCGACTATACTTTCGGCAATCGCGATAATTCTTGTTGTCGTCTATGCAGCCATATATGTCGGTATTAATAGGAGCCTCGGGGCTACTGGAATCGACGCATTCCGAAATGTGATATCGGGAGTTCTTTTCGGCCAGCATCGTGAAGTTTTCGTGTACATTATTATCGATCTATTTGCGTGCGCCGTACTCATCCACGCGATCCTACAGCGCCCCTTTTCAAGTATTCTGGCCTCTCGTATTTTTGTGGCGGTTGGAAGGATATCTTACGGTGGATACCTATTCCATGCCTTGCTGCTTTGGGGTTTGCGATATGTCTTGGAGATACATTTCCGAGAGCTTCCTATTTCCGAGCGCGCGCTCTACTTCGCTGCCGTATGGATAGCAACGATAACCGTAGCGTACACGTCGTTCCAATGGTTCGAAACACCTATTGCTCGATGGGCACGCGCGCGATTCATCGATCATCGAGTCTATAAAGTAGAGCGCCGTACTGCCGAGCCGCTGAGAAGCGGGTCCGTTTTGCTCAAAGAATGAATTCAGTGCCCTAACTCCTCTCGTGCATCAGGAAATTGGTGATCGTTCATTGGCCCACGAACGATCGATACAACGTTCAAAAAGGCTCCGCGTCTGCGCGATAGAGCAACTGTGTTGAGCCCATGTCAAGTGACCTGGGCGCGAAGAGGTTGCCAGTGTGTATGGGTCTTGACCATCGCATTGAGAATGGTCAACAGTTTTCGCATACAGGCCGTAAGCGCGACTTTTTGGGTCTTCCCCGCGGCCAACTGGTGCTGATAAGACGCTTTGCTCACAGGGTTGGTGTCGAACCGTAGCGGGCAAATTAACTGTGTTAGGGCTAGTTCATAGGGTTACTCAATCACGAAAGAGGATCACGAAGTGGTTCAGAGCCTCTTTCCAATCCTGGATCGGCATGGTCCATCCTGGGCCGTTTCGGCGGCGCTCTGTCACGCAATACGCTGGCGGCGAGCGTCATGCGGGTGGGCGAAGCCGTCCAGCCCGTGATCAACCTGCTGCGTGACCATCTACTCGGGGCCCACCTGGTGTTAGGCAACGAAAGGTCATCCAAGTGCTCAAGGAACCGGGGCGAGCCGCCCAAAGCAAAAGCGACCTATGGGCGCAGATGACCGGTTCGGGGCCACCGATTCAGCTCCTGGGCGCATTTCCAGCGTTACTTCGTCGTGAGAAGACGAGGCGGCGATCCCGAAGGCCGCCCGCGGACCGGAGCAGCCCGCCTCACGGTTTATTGCAGCCACCAGCGAACTCTACGCGATTGGGCGTGAGGCGAAGGCGAAAGACCTGACTCCGCCGCAGCGTGGGCAGGTCCTCATGGTGCGCCGTCGGCCGGTGCTGGCCAGCATCGAAGCGCTGCCAGTGCGCCATCTGCACCGCGTGATCCCGAACAGCTTACTGGGCGAGGCAGAACATTACCTCTCAGCGCAATGGCCGAAGCTGATCCGCTTCGCCGATACCGTCGGCGGGGCGAAAGCCAGTGCTAATCTCTACTCGCTAATCGAAACCTGCAAGGCCAATTGCATCGACTCCTACAGCTATCTCGCCGACTTATTCCGGAAATTGCCCCTGGCAAAACCGCCGATAACTTCGAGACTCTCCTGCCCTGGTATCTCGCCAAAGCGACGGCCTGCCCCCTTCCAATCACCGACAACCTGGTCTCACCAGGCCGACGACGTCGTAAGAGAGCGCTTACGAAATCCTGTCCAAAGAACCGGAGCCGCCGCTGAATAATCCCTTCGCCAGCGTCCTTTGCACAGTCATCCAGCGCCGAGAAAGCACGACCGGCGCGCCATATTGATGACGACATAATTCGTTGCGGAAGCACGGTTATTCTCGGAAAGGATGATGATACCGAGCGATGCACGATGCCACCGCCAAAGAACGGTGATGGCTAACATAATGCGTGAGCAACATCTAATTGTTCTATGCTGAGTAAATTCCTTATATCCAGCATTACTGCAATGCTGTATGAGGCCAAGGTCCAAGTCGGTCGTTAACGCTTGAATTATCGGAAGGATATTCGCCAGCCAAATTCTGCGAAGAAATGTGATCGTATATATGCTGAATATCAGAAGCCTTTTTTGCCAATCGCGAAGCGAATTCGTCTACGTAGGCCGTTTTGGTAGACTGTAACCCTTTTAAAACTATACCGAATGTGTGTTCGAACCGCGCCCGAGTAGAATCTTCCAGAAGATTATTGAGCGAAACCATCTCCATGCCACTTCGCCGAGCAGCATCCACAGATATGAGCCAACTTAAGTAGAACACAGAAAAAGCATCTAACTCACCGAGATGGCGAAGCGCTCTTCGCGCGACGATTTGACTGACTTTTGCCGGCACAAGCCCAGTGAAATAGGTTGCGGAAGTAAGAAGTAAATGCGCAGACGTAGGTAGCACATCACATGCCTCACGAAATGCGCGTTTCCAAACGGGGGACGATGCTAGCTGAAGAAACGTCGTAGGAAGGAAATAGTCGTTTTTCCCTGGGAAGCCGTAGGACAAAAATTGTTCTACAGGGTTGCGGTAAAGGTAGATGTGATGGCCCGGAATATGTGCAGCGATATCCGGTGCTTGTATGCCTGAACGGCAGAATCCGAAGACGGCTCTTTTTCCCCTCGATATTGCGTATCTAACGCATGCCTCAAGGTAAGATAGGCTTTTGGGTGAGACACCGCGATAAACATCAAATATGGCCGAGGTAGGACAATATAGCGAATGGAGAGGTGGTCCATAGGGAGTAACTCTTTCCTCATACACCTGGAAAAGACCACCCTTAACCTCCGGATGACAAAGGCCAACTCGTAGGCGATCGTAATTTGCCGCAACATATTTTCTCGCTTTCGCATCGCCAATGTATTCATGAAAAGGCTCATAAAATGGAAGATAATTATCAGAAGCGGCGAAGCGACTGATCAAATACGTGCTTCCAGTACGCCACATCGAGTGTAAAAAAACCGGCACCTGATCATAGGGTGCGAGTTTGATGGTAGTCGGTTTTGTCACTACAATCGACATAAAAACATCTATTTTGGTGAGCTATTTTTTCTTGCCGGACTTGCTAAGGAACCTCTAAATAAGACCAAGCTGGGTGACAGGAGTCAGGCTTAACGGAAAACACCAATGCAAGCGCACCATTCCTCCGAGTTTTTCACAGCGTCCTCTGGTCCTTTCGACTGAATTCGCCGGGCTGGGTGACCCGATCAGCGTGAGCACCTGGGCGGCATCCTCTTATTCAGAAATTTCTTAGCCACTCTTAACGGTATATGCTATTTAAGCAGTTACCCACCACTGAAATTGCTATTCGTTCTCTGAGTCTAATTTTTTTTCGGTTGGCCAGACGCGGTGTAATTGTCAAGTCCCGCATGATTGTAAACCCTCTTGCAAAAGAGATGGGGGTGGGACGTTTGCCAGTTTTTGAGAGCCTGGATCGGGGTGAGATGGCCCAAGGCCCGTTGAGGAATGTGGTGATTGTACAGGGCGACATAGCGGTGCAAAGTGGTTTCCAGATCGGCCGTGGTGTCGAAGCGATGGGTCTGCAACACCTCCTCGATGCGGCCGTTGAAGCGTTCGACCAGACCATTCGTTTGGGGCCGGCCCGGCGGAATCAGGCGATGTTCGATGCCTTGTTCAGTACAGAGGCGGTCAAACTCATGCGTCCCCGAGGGCTGCCGAGTTCGGGTCAGGAAACGGTCGGTAAACTCCGAGCCGTTGTCGGTCAGGCATTTCTGGATGCGGAAAGGCGCGGCCTGAATCACCGCTTTGAGGAAGTCCTTTGCGCTTAAGGCGGTGCGGTTGGGCTTGAGGGCGACATAGACCCAGCGGGTGGCGCGGTCGATGGCGACGAACAGGTATCGGCGGGGTTCGCCGTCGATGGCGGGCAAATACTTGACATCCAGGTGAAGGAAGCCGGGCTCATAGGCCTTGAAGGGTTTGACCTTCGCCTTCTCTGTAGGCGGAAGCAGGGTCTTGAGGGACGCCACCCCGTGGCGGCGCAGGCAGCGGTCTAGCCCGGAACGGGACACGGCGGGATTGAGAAATTCCCGGGTCACGGCCAGGAGATCATCCAAGGGGAGGAGCAGAGCTTGGCGGAGGTAGACCACGATGGCTTCCTGGGCGGGCGTGAGTGTGGTCCTGAGGGTGTGGGGCCGGTGTGAGGCATCTTCGACCGAGGAGCGGTGTTTCCACTTGCGGACGGTTGTTCGGCTAATGCCATGCTTTTGGGCCAAGGCGCGCTCGCTCAACGTGGACGCTTGAATGGCCTGTCGCACGGCCGGGGTGGTACGGGCGTTCTTATGAAGACGAATCTGCATGGTGATGGACCTTACTTGGACGAACCGAATATCTCCTGGAGAAGGCTCCGAGCTTCGAACCAAGCATAACTCCTTCTGGGTAAATAATCATACGGGACGTGATAGTTAGCGTGCGCTCCGGCATGACGTTGAGGCTTGTCAGCGCTCGTCCCAAAACCGGCAGCAACCGGTCGATGTGGGCATGGGCATGTCCGCCACTGAAACCGAAATGAAAGCCCAGAACGTCAAAAGTGGGATAGGTTTTCAGATAGTACAAAACGAAAAACAGCTTTTTCTCGTAAGAATCAAGATAACCTTTAGGGCCGCCCTGTTTGACGTGTTTTATCTCGCCCTTTTCGACACGCTCTCGATCGATGGCGAGAGCGGCCGACTCGAATACTTTGACGAGGGCTGTGAACTTCGCCTTGGGCATTCCAATCAACGATGCCACGATACGGTCATCGGTTATTTGGCTAAATTTGTCGTAGATCACGGAAGGTTTTTATATTCGGATTTGTTTGAGAAACAAGTGGGCTATCAATACCATGCATTAGCATCAGGTACAACTCTATTGATTCGGTTTCAAATTATTACTTCGGTAACTATGGAACAATCATTCCCGCTATTGCTACAAATCACTGGATATAGACGTTCCGTGTTGGGGCAATTTAGTTGAAAGCAGTGGCGATTAATGAAGAGGCCGATCACCCCATCGGGAAGCAATTCAAATTTTGAAAAGCAGATCGTTTTGTGGGGCAAGCGTTTGATGCGAGTGCGTAACAAAAGGTTTTTGTTTTCGATTTTTTCCGTATATTTGTTACTCACGACGTACTGGTTTGCCGGAATGAACACCGCATAGCTTGGCCAATCGTCGGTGTGATAGGTTCGACTATTGAAAACGCGCAGTTTGGCGATCAATTGTTCACAAACATCCTCTTTGCGCTGCCCAAACACAAAGGACAAAATGCACCCGGTGGCGGTGTCGATGGCGTACCAGAGCCAACGTGGGTTCGTCTTGCGAGCCACATAGCTCCACTGTTCGTCCGCCTGAACATCCATCGGTGAATCAAAGAGATGCCTGATTTGCGCGGCGATTTCCCGAGAGCCGATGTAAGGATTCACCGTGACCACTTCGGTGGACTTTTTGCGTGTAGATATGACCATAAGCGAACCTGCAGAGTAACGAACTCACCGGGTGGTTGTCCAAAGCCTTCACGGAGCACACCCCGTATCGGAACGAAAAAGCTTCTGAGCAGAGTATCAAGGGACCTGACATATAAGGGTCATAAGGTCCACCGGATTCTGAGACCTCGATTGCTCAAGGCAGTAATGCTGCCACCTCAGAAAAAACTGTTTCCGGAGTCGTCGATCTTACACACTCCATACCCTTGCACCCGCCGTGAAAATAACAAGGTGAACACGGCACAGAAGAAACCACCACCCGCGCGGACGGATGAAAAGGTCTCCATACCGATGTACGGGTAGTGCCCGAATAAATCGATACAACGGGTATATTGCGGGCCGCTGCGATATGTCCGGAAGCGGATTCAAGTCCTACAAGCAATTGCGATTGACTGATAGCTTCGGACATAAGTCGCCAAGGAAGTTGTCCGGAAAGATCGTGAATATCCGGCGACTGCTCCGCAATTTCACGACATATCGCCCGTTCTTCTTCACCGTGCCCCAGCAGGACAACCGATAATCCCTTATCTAGGCAAAGCTCGGCGAGCCTTTTCCAGTTTTCGGTCGGCCAACGCCTGTGAATGCCGCCCGCGCCGACGTGGAACGCGATAAATTTGTCTGGAATGCGGTATTTTTCTGCAATCGTGCGCCATTGAGAACGGATGTCATCGGATGAGTAGAGCTCTGTCCGAGCCAGCCCTAGGTGCTCCCGGCAAGAAGTTAGGATTCCAAGCAAGCGCTTGTGCCATTCCACCACATGAGCAGCGCTGTCTTCCCAATCCATTCCGTGGGTCAACAAACCGCCGAAACCGGCACTCGTCCAGCCCAGCCGAACGGGAATTCCAGCGCAAAAAAGCAAGGGAATACTGTTAGGAAAGTAAGGATAGAGATCGATCGCGAGATCGTAGCCAATCCTTCGGATCTCTCGAATTGCGAGGAAGCGTGACTGAAGATCGAGAGCGAGCTTTCGCCACAAGGGTAGGCTCCGGCGATTGAGCCGCCAATGCTCGAACGTGTGAACCCAATCGACCCGGGGATTCCCCGCCAAAACGTCAGCGGAACCAGGATGAATCAAAAAGCCGACCTGGGACTTTGGAAATGCCGCCTTGAGAACCGGTATAACGCTTGTGGCGAGGATCGTATCGCCTATGTGGGCTTGACAGCAGACCAAGATCTTACGTGGGGTAAGCCGTAAAGGCTCCCGTGACGGCTTATGGAATACCTCCAATGCCGAATCGACGGTTCTCATAAAGCCGTGCAAAACCGGATTGTGAAATAGATAGCGCCCTCGATTAGGGGCGGAGCGAATTTGATTCACAGACAGCATGAAGTACCCAATGCTTAGTATGTGACGGACGCAACTTTCTTTGCCTCGATAGTTTTGCTCGCTACTCGATCGATGATTTCGGACGTGCTGCGCCCCGCTACCACCGGGATTAGCTCGACCCGTCCCCCCCAAGACTTGACCTCAGCCGCGCCGACCACTTGGCTTTCGGTGTAATCACTTCCCTTGACAAGAACGTCTGGGCGCACGGTTTTGATGAGATCGATCGGCGTGGCTTCGTCGAAAAGAACAACCGCATCGACCGACTCCAGGGCAGCGATGATTCTTGCTCTATCGCCTTCGTGTATAACCGGGCGGGATGGCCCTTTGAGGGCGGATATCGATCGGTCCGTATTGAGTCCGACGACAAGGCGGTTGCCAAGACGCTTGGCGGATTCCAGATAAGTCACATGCCCGGCATGCAGCAAATCGAAACAACCATTGGTAAAGACAATTCGTTCACCTCGAGCACGCCATGCCTCTATCCGTCGTAACAACAGTCTCATGTCACAGATTTTGTCTGCCTGTGAAACCGTATTTTCCCGTTCGGTTTCGTGCAGCAACTCCTCGCGATCTACTGGCACGGTACCCACCTTGGACACTACGGTCGCAGCAGCGGCGTTTGCCAATTGACAAGCTTCTACAGCGCTTAGTCCTGCTGTGATTCCTGAAGCCAGAGTGGCGATCACTGTATCGCCCGCTCCTGAGACATCGAAGACCTCTCGAGCGACGGCGGGCAAGTGCTTGGTAAATTCCTGAGCAATCAGACTAATGCCGTGCTCGCTGCGGGTTACGGCAATGAAATCCAGGCCGAGTCTACGCCGAAGTTCTTTTGCACCATCCAGAATTCTGTCAACATCATGAATCGGTACCCCGAGAACGTCGGCGGTCTCACGCAAATTCGGGGTGATGGCGTTGGCACCGAGATATTTGTTGTAATCCCGTCCTTTTGGGTCTACTAGGACGAAGATATTCCGTTTGCGCGCCGCGCCGATGATGGCTTGGCACATGCCGGGATCCAACGCGCCCTTAGCGTAGTCAGAAAGAATCACCGCCCTTATCGGCCCTTCGCTGAGCAAGTCCAGGACGGCATTCAGCAATTGCGTCCTTTCCCCCTCAACATATTGTCCCGGGATTTCTTTATCCAGACGCAGCATTTGCTGGTGGCCACCAATGACCCGGGTTTTGGTAACCGTCGGACGGGTATACGACCGCACTAAGCAACGACTATCGATGCTCGATTCGGTAAGCATCTGCATAAGCCGTTGGCCTTCCGCATCGTCACCGACATAACCAGCAATAAAGGTGTTGACGCCGAGTCCTGCAAGGTTTGCGGCTACGTTGGCGCTACCGCCAAAGCGGTCCGACTGGTGCCTGAGGTGCACGACAGGAACGGGGGCTTCCGGGGAAATGCGTTCGACTTCTCCCCAAAGGTAACGATCTAACATCAAGTCACCCACGACAAGAATGCGTGGACTAATTCCGTCGGGTGTCCGAAAAGCATTGCGGACGGCGTCAATTAGCGGTCGTTGCGAGGTCATGGTCTGCTTCGATTAATTCACACAGAATGTGGCCAATAAGGATGTGAGCCTCCTGGACGCGAGGCGTATCGTTGGCCGGCACGATTAGGGCGAGATCGCAAAGCTCCGCGACTTTTCCGCCGTTGCCGCCGAGCAAACCCACCGTCGTCAGACCCAGCTTTCGCCCCATCTGGATTCCAGCCGAGATGTTGGCGCTGTTGCCCGATGTCGAAATTCCGACCAGGATATCGCCGGGCCGACCTAAGGCCTCGACCTGACGGGCAAAGATGTATTCGAAGCTAAAATCGTTGCCGACCGAAGTCAGAACGGAGGAGTCGGTGGTTAGGGCAATGGATGCGAGTCCGCGCCGCTCGCGCCGAAAACGCCCGACGAGTTCTGAAGCCAAATGTTGGCTATCAGCGGCGCTGCCGCCATTGCCCATCCACATCACCTTTCCGCCCCGAGCAATACAGGTACCCATGAGATGGGCAAGCCGCTCGATATTCGGATAAAGCTCAGATAATTTTTCTACTATGGTTAAGTGATTCGAGACCGCCCGATCGAACACCGATTTAAAGTCAATTAGGTCCATTGTGCTCATAATAAAATCCCATCTGCTTAAAATCGAAAAGTAGCGCTAGCGAAGATACTGGAGTAAACATAATCCGCAAATAATCGATTGGATGAGCGTTCTTCGGCTCGATAAGACAAGCTAACTTCGGCGTTCTGGCGAGGCATATAGTGAACGGTTATTTGCCCGCCGAAAATCTCGTCGCGGCGTACCGATATTCCTTTAATCAAGCCTGGATCGCCGGCATAATCTTGCGTTTCGTAATAAATTTTTCCTGAAAGCGCAATTTTTTTGGTAACGCTCCAACTTGGAGACAGGCTAATTCCCTCATCGATAATATAAGTGGCGGTCAAATCCGGGGCCGAGAGCAAGTCTCGCCAGCCGGCAAGGTTGATACGCGTCTTTGCTGTCGGCTCCCAATCCACGCTTATTCGCCAAATTTCGCCACTGAAATTTCTGGAACTGAAGGTACGGTGGTCTCGAATGGTATATCCAATACGTCCGTCTAACCGCACCTTTTTAAATATCTGCCAGCTCAACGAAGCACCAACGCTTTGCTCCATATAATGGTTATCGATCTGAGTATCTTGGGAAAGCTCGGTGTTAGGAAAATCGGCTTCAGTAAGTCGATATTCAAGACCTGTTACATTCTTCGAAGTACTGATGTAATCCAAACCTATCGATACACCAATAGACTGGCTATCCCAAGAAGAACGTTCTTCTGCACCATGGGCTGCTTTAGCCCACTGTATCCCAGCATGTATTCGCCAGTTTGGATCCCAGCTAATTCGGCTGTTTAGATAGGCGATATTCTCAGTAACCATATCTTTTCCAAAGAAAACCGTATTGGTAAAAGCGCCAAGGTAACGCCTATATCTATAACCTATATCTCCGGATAAATATTTCCCTATTTGCCACTCCAGAGCAGCCTTGGCATTGGCCGACAGATTATTTAATTTATCATTCCTAATAAAGCGGTTGTCATCTACACGGAAATCCAATAAAAACCTCTGCCGACTCACCTTATAATTAATCAGACCTTCCACAGAGAAACGATTTATGACGTCAGTTTTGCTGGCTCCTGAGGGCAGTAATCTCGCAAGACTATCTTTGTTGTCTGATAATCGAAACAGATTGTCGTCATAGCCAATCGATTCCGAGAAATTGAGCCGCCATGTATCCGTAGTATCGGCTGCCGAGTAAACCTCAGCCTGCCAAGACAACAAGTAAGCCACCAGGCAAATTCTGTGATATCGAATATCCTTAAGGTAATTTGTAGGCAAAACTCTAAAAACCGGCCGCTGATAATATTTCCATTAAGTCAGAAGCTTAGAAGCGACGCCGAGTCGGCTCTCCGCTAAAAGCTGCGATTTCGAGCGGGTTCTGCCAGCGGCCACCACAGCGGCGAATGTATAAAAAAGCATTCCTGGATCGGCAAATGGCGCATTCACGAGTGCCGCCATTAAAAATATAAGCAGGGCATGACGAGCAGCGCGCACAACGGATACGTATTCATGGGATAAACGCGCGGTCGATGGATCAAAAAGCCGCCTCAGGAAAGCGATAAACAGAAACGCTCCAATAACCCCGACATTCGAGACCAGCGCTATCGGAAAGCTCGACGATCTTGCTCCCCCTAAACCGACGCCAAAGCCATAGGTATCGATAAAATTGATCCACCCTTGTTGCGTCCAATTGCTTCGCTCTCTTCCTGATTCACTTTCCAGCTTGTCAAACAAAGTTAGCTCGAAAAAATCCGATATGCGGGTTATGAACTCCGGTTTTATCAACAAAGCCACACAGGCCGCCACGGCAAGCAGCCACACCGTTAAGGCGGTTGGTCCAACTTTCAACGGAGAGTTATTCCAATAAGCCTGGAACATCGCTGCCGCAGTCGCGGCTATCGTGTAGCCAATCAAGCTTGCATAAGCAGTGGACGAGGTCGATATCAGTAACAGCAGCAAGGAAGCGAGCGCTACACTACCGCTATAGACGGGGCGCACCCCGTCACGGCAAAGGCTTGCGGAGAATGCGAACAATCCGAGCGTGAAACCCGCGAAGGAAGAAGCTTCCGGAAAAGTACCGTAAATGCGTACGAGACCGCCGATTTCGCCGCTAGTAAAAGTTGCGTAATTTGCGTTGCGGACAAAATTGAGAAAACTGGGGAATCCCAGATAACTTTCTGCAAGTTGGAGCAAGGCGGCCCCAATATTCAGGCTTGCGAGCAAGAGGATAGCGTCTCGCATATGCATCATTCGCCGCTCGGAATTCAATAGCGTACACACCGATACGAAGCAGACTAAACCTAGGATTGCATACGCCGATTGAGTCAGATGCGTCGAAAAAGGTCTGAGCGGCATTACCGCGATGGGAGAAAGTGCAAGTCGGTCCATGCCAAAAACCATGGTTTCTCCGGCAAAAATCCTTGGAAACGCGAACGCACTGAATACCCCCCACAGTACAAATAGTAATAACCAAAAGCCGGGCTCCGGATAGGCCAAGTATTTTGTAGATACGGATATTGTCTTGTCGGATATTGCTCGCCATGCCAGGAACGGCGTGAGCAAAACAGCGGGAAGAACCGGCGCATTGCCCAGCGCCGTGATTGAGATGGCTGCCGTCCCGCCGAACAAGAAGCACACCATCAGCGCACGCAGTATCCCGTCGCTCGATGAAAATATCCCCGCCAAAATTACCGGGATTGCCAATATCGAGACGTCCATAAGATTGCAGCCCGCCGTAACGTTATCATGTAAGGCCCAATGGCTTTGCGAGCCGTAAGAACTCCAGGGTTCGTACGACAATCAGCGGACCGAGCAAGCCAATCGTTACGATCGCGAGGAGAACCAGATACGGGTTGGTGAAGTTGAAAACGTTGGTCAGGACAATTCGCGTACCTGCGACGAAAAGGACATGTAGGATGAAAATCGCAAGCGACATTCGCCCTAGATACGCAAGTGCACCAGCAAACCATGCCGGCATAGTGCTCGATAAAGCGATCACCGCCGCGGAGGTCGCCAATGCAGCCGCCAACGCAGTAAAAGTCCAGGATTGACCCAAGATCTCAGCCGTGCGCGCCTTGTAGAAAGTCGCCGGGGCCATTTCGCCGATTATCGCGAAATAGGTCAGAGCGAGCAGCAGTGCGCTGATTATGGGAAGCAAGGCCAACTTTACCCACTTTGGCTGATCGATCAGGGCTTTGGTGATTCCCTGAGACCCAAGCAAAACACCCGTCCCGTAATAAGGCGCCATTGATGCTGCTTGCCGCCAGGGTGCATCAAGCGGAACGATCAAAACGACCGACTTCAGCATCAGCATGATGAGCAGAAACAACGTGGGTCCAACCCGTTGCAATAACAGCAGGCTTGCACAGTGCATTAGGAACAACGCGTACAAAAACCAAAACTGCGAAACGGTTCGATACGGTAGAGAAAGGACCGTCGGCCAAAAGGCATCGGCGGGTGCATTGACCAGATTTCCGGCGAGATAAATCGCTGTGAACTGGATCGTCGACCACAGAAAGTACGGGTAGACAATGTTGACCAAGAGGCTCCGGCGGAAGCGTCCGGCGTTCGTTTCGATCCGCGTTTGCACCAGCACCCCGGACAAAATAAAGAAAAGGGGCATATGGAACAGGTAGATCAGCAGCAAAACATCCCGGAAGCCACTTCCTGGCTGATCGAGACCCGCATCGATTAGTCCCCCGAGACCATGTCCGAAAACCACGAGCACGATACCGAAGCCTTTGGCAACATCCAGCCATTCCAGCCTCGGTGATGCAGTGGCAAAAGGCGAAACTGCGGAACGGCTACCAAGCCTCCGTGCGGCAACCACACCATTTGTGAAGTGCGTCGTTGGCGACTGAATTGAATAGACGCGTCCCTGTGGTTTAGCGTTCATCGAAAAACCGTTCTGTCGACCGCGAATTCATCCGGTGAAATGTCCAACGCCGTGTAACCGATACGACGTGTCCACAAAGAATCCTTGTCAAACGGCGCACCCGCTCCCGCACCGACTTCCAGAACTTTGCACTCGGTGTAGCCTCTATGGTTCCGCCACGTACTGCTTGTCGGTTCAAAAAGCTTATTTGCCATGTGTCCTTACCGGCAGAACATCGAGCTTAGATATCGTTAAATGCCGCGCCCACCCACTCGGTCCCGGCTTCCGTCAACCGTTTTTTCACGGCTTCCAAGTCCTTTATGCGCGACCGATGTTTGCGAACGATCAAGAGTGCTGCCAGCGTTTCCATCGCGATGAGCTGGCTATCTGCATAAAGGGAGCCCGCGGGAGTGTCCAACAACACCACATCGTAAGCCTGCCCCATTCGGCGCAGCAGCGTCTTGAAGGAAGATCGGACCAGTAACTCCTGGGGATTGGGGGGAGTCGGGCCTGCAGGCAATACATCGAGATCCGCCAATTCGGCTATCTGGATAATGACCTCGGTGCTACAGCGCCCGGCGAGTAGATCCGAAAGCCCTTGCCTATGAGCAAGGCCGAATATTTGGTGTTGGCGAGGATTGCGGAGGTTGGCATCGATTAGCAGCGTCCGTTCCCCCATCTGGGAAAACACCACGGCGAGGTTCGCGGCGATGAAGCTACAACCGTCGCCCCTGTTCAGACCCACCACTGCTAGAGTGTTTCGCTTGTCGCCAAACCACCTTAGCTTAAGTTGGCTGCGCAACTGCCGCAGAGCCTCCACTCGACTGCCGAATGGAGCGTAGGCGGCGATGAGTTCATCGCTAAGCTCATGCTCTCCGGGCTGCAGACAGGGATAGTCGAACTGTCGGGCGAGCATTCGCAGTACGTCGGTTTCCTGTACGAGCCCTAACCGTATGCCCGCTTCGCCAAAGCGCAGTCCTTTTTCTCTCTGATAGCGAACAATGACTTCGACGTCCTCAACTCTCAACTTACCCGCCTCTACCAGAAGCTTTCCCAAGGTCTTATCAGTAAGCCGAGGGAACTCAGACAGATTGCTGACGATATGCGCTTCGGTTTTCGCGTTAATCATTGGAATAAACCTGCTGTAGGTAATTCGGCCTTATTGATCAACCATGCCCAACGATTTGGCCGGTGCCCCGAAATCGATGCCAAGAGCGGAATACCCAAAGCCGGGTCGACATCGTCTTCGGAGCGGACCCGTCTATCCAGAACTTCTCTCAGCAATCCAACACCAACACCCAGCAACACCCCCAAAACCATGGCAATGACGGTATTCAGAAAAATACGCGGCTTTGAGGGATAAAGCGGAGGGATTGCGGGGTTGAGCAAGGCAATTTCCGTTTGATTGCGCTGGCTCTCGAGTCGAATCTGTTCTGTCCGCTGCTTTGCGGTATCGTAGGTTCGCTCTGCGTTCTCGACTTCCCGGGTCAGTAGCATGACTCGGTCCCGTTGCTCCTTGAGTTTCAGTACCCGCGCTTTCTGCTCGGCAAGGGCTTTTTCGATTTCGGCTTCGTGCCGCTGCGCGTGAATAGCGGCATTAGCGATGGCACTCTTGACTGCCTGAATTTCCTCAGCAACTTTTCGCTTCAGCTTGTCCACTTCAGCCTGCAAGCTTTGGTATTTCGGGTGATTTCGACTGAGTTGTTCAGCCGCTTCCGCCAATTTCGCTTCCGAACGGGCCAGTTCGCTCTTGAGGCTTTGCACCATGCTGTTTGTCTGGACGTCGGGCAGTTCGTCCAGGCGCCCCTGGGCAAATGCTTCGGCAGCCTGTTTCTGACGAGTCAGGCTGTCGTACGTCTGTGCCTGTGCAACGACCAACTGACTCGACAATTCGGCAAGTCGTGCGTTTTCTACGTCCAGACGCTCATCCGACGCCACGATGCCGGTCTGTTGCAGATATTCCGACAGCCGTGTCCGCGCCTCCTCCACGTTGCGCTGCAGGTTCCTTAACTGATCCTCGAACCACGCCGCTTGTGTACGAGCGGGTTCGACCTTCAACTCCAGGCTGGTCTGAATGTAGGATTGGGCGAAGGCATTGGCCATCGCCGCGGCATGGTCCGGGTCAGGCGCTGAATAGGCGATGTTAATGACACTGCTGTCTCTGGAGGGCTTGACACTCAGATTCTTGACTACGGCATCCGCAAGCCAGTGCCGTATGCTGCCCCGTCCTCTGGTAGCTTCATGGAATGCTTTGATGGTATCCGGCGACTCGGTGAGTTTCAGAGCATCGACCACTTTCAGAGCGACGTTGCGGCTGGTAATGATGTCCACTTGCGTGTTCATGTAGCCGCTCACCATTTGCCCCGGCAACATCATGCCAGTAATGGGATCTATCCCGCCCTTGAAGTCGACTAACACAGACGCGCTTGCGGTATAGGTTTTCGGCATCAATAAGCTGATGCCAACGGTCACGCTTACCGTAAGCAAAAAGGTCAAGAGAACCGCTCGCCAGCGTGCCAGCAAAATTAGGATCAATTGGAGCAAACTCATACGCCGCTTTTGGTTTCAGAACCAGCTCTCGCGAACGTAGATGACGTCGTCCGGTCTTACCATGTCCCCCAACTCGACCGTTTCGGTCTGGATCTCGCCTTGGCTATTACGGCGCTTCACTTTGACCCAACGGTCAGTACCCCGCGGCGTCAAGCCACCGCTTATGGAAATGGCTTGAGCGACGTTCATATTGCGTTGCAGCGGAAACATGCCGGGGCGCTGGACTTCTCCATAGACGTAGAACACCTCTGCTCTCGGCACATAAATGATGTCCCCGGCCTTCACCTCCATGTCCTTCGAAACATCGCCTTCGAACAAACCATACAAATCGATTTCGATACGGTTGCGTTTGGCTCCGTTGGCTGAGGATCGCACCAGAACGGCTTTGTCGCCGCCCTCAGGGGCGACTCCGCCGGCCATGGCTAGCAGCTCCGAAAGTGTTGTACTGGCCTTCTCCAGGGGATACTTGCCCGGCTTGTTCACCAGGCCGATGATCGTGACCTGCTGACTCGCGAACTGGGTGACCATCAAGGTCACGTGTGGTTGCCGGATGAAGTCCTGATCAGATAATTCGCGAGCGATCAACTTCTCTGCCTCGGCTGGATTCATGCCAGCGATTGCGACGGATCCTATTAGCGGGAAGGTAATGCGGCCAGACTCACTGATTCGTGCCTCTGTCGTAAGGTCGGGGTAATCGAAAACGCTGATCTTGACGGTATCCCCAGGTCCAAGAACGTAATCGTCGGCAGCGTGCACACCGGCTGGTAAGGACCAGCCCAATAACACGCCAATCGCAAACGAACGAACTGCTATTTCAAATGCGGCTGTGAAAGCAATTCGAAACACTGGAACCATTTTTCCAATCCCTGACGAGTTGTTGAAAACCGCTTATTGCCGATTCGGGACGACGTTCCCAAAGACTCTTGAACGCGCGTTAATAGGCGTTCTTGTTGACGAAGCCCCAGACAAACGTCCGTAGGATAATTTCCAGGTCGAACCACACCGACCAGTTCTGGATGTAATAAAGATCGTGCTCGATGCGCTTGACGAGATCGGTGTCGCCTCGCCAGCCGTTCACCTGGGCCCAACCGGTGATGCCGGCCTTCACCATGTGCTTCTTCATGTAGTTCGGCACCTGATCCTTGAACACTTCCACAAAATCCGGACGTTCAGGGCGAGGACCCACCAGCGACATTTCGCCTTTGAGCACGTTGATGAGCTGCGGCAACTCGTCCAGGCTGGTCCTGCGCAGGAAGGCTCCGAACGGCGTGGCCCGTTTCTCCCCGGGCTTGGCCCAGACCGGACCGGTCTTCGCCTCCGCATCCACCGGCATGGACCGGAACTTCAGCATGATGAACTTGCGATTGTTCCAGCCCACCCGCTCCTGCCGGTAGAACACCGGGCCGGGCGAGCTCAGTTTCACCCCAATGGCGATCAGCAGCATCAGCGGGCTTGCCAGGATCAAAAGGATCAGCGCGAGCAAACGGTCTTCGATTTCCTTGATGTAGCGATTGATGCCGTGCAGAGGCGAGACTGAAATATCGAGGGTCGGTATGCCGGCGACTTCGTTCAGATTGAGGAACTTGCTCATCTTGAAGGCGAAGCAGTCGATCACCAGCCGAATGCTGACCGGCAGATGGCGCAACTCGTGAAGAACCTGCTCCGCGCGCTGCTCGCCTTTGAACGGAAACGCCACCCAGACTTCGTCGATGGCCTCCTGGGATATGATGGTTGGCAGATCTTTCAGCGCACCTAACCGAGGCAAGGCGAATTCGCCGACAGAAAAACGCGGTGCCGAACGGTCATCCGCGTATCCAATCACTTTCAACCGTGTCCAAGGTGAATTGTTCAGATGCCGGCTCGCGGCAATGGCCATCTCATTCAGTCCGACCAGGATAATGCGGCCCGGAGAATTGTCATGAATCCGTAGCCAGTGCAAAACCAGTGAGAGCGACAGGCGGGCGACCAAGACGAACAGGAATCCGGCCACACCCCAAATTGCCGTCCAGTAGTAGTCGGACTCAAACCAGTTCTCTTGTCTAATTAGGGTGACAAGTAATGCCACCAATATAAGTGTGCGTAACCAAGCCGTCAGAATCCGCGTGACCTCGCTGGCCATCGCATGATGCCGCCAGGGTCGGTAAATGTGTCCGATCTCGAAAAATATGATGGCCGCCAAGATCCCGATGGCCATGACGGCACGATGATACTGATCGACATTCCAGGATCCGATCACGAGGTAGTAGGCGATCCAGCCTCCGACAAGAAGCATGGCAGCATCGAGATACCTCAGCAGCACAATCGCCGTGTGCGTATACTGCTTGAAAAGACCTCTAAAGACATGACCCACACTGAGTGGCATATTCGACCTCCCTCCGAATATGTATCGATTCCATGCTGCTCACCCAGAACATTCGGCTAAGCGCCAATAGACATTTATCAATCTTTGTGCCAGATAGGCATCTGTTTGTTAATCAAGGGGTTTATGAAACGCTGCCAAGTTTGTTTTCGTAAGCTCCTTGAAACACTTGATTCGGTCTCCCGCCCTCGTAACCCACTTGCCGACGCGCACCGGACTGACTTAGAGCGAGTAACTTATTGATATGGAAACCGTTTCATCGGGTTCGGGAGTGACTCTCTATTCGATCTGCTGCTTGTAAAATTTTTTGACAGTCCTTTTCCAATGATTCCATTTTTCAATCAATGGCATTAGTTATTCACAGCCAGTTGGTGATGGAATACGCGCGTTCTGGAACGTTTTCATTACCCCACATGGACTTGCTGCAATCGGCCTTCCGACGCACTGAAACTGTCAGATACCCGGTACCCGGTTGTAAAAAGATATCTCGCACGTCCCATCCCACAGATCCTCAACCAGGTTCCACTCGGACATGTTAAGGGGGCAAGAACGCGACCTGGAGATCAGGCAGAAAATTAGAAACAGCTCGCTCTTTTGCCACCCGGTCCCATCCACCAAGATCACGATCCGTTCGTTCGAATAGTGCAAAGCGTGAGGTCGATTGATAGTCGTGGACGCCAGAGATTAAGTCGCCCGCCGATTTCGATAGAACTGTTGGGCTTGTGGCGAAAAAAATGGTCAAACGTTGTGTACGAGGGCAGGCTCAGGTTGCGATCTTCTCAATGAGATGGCTAGGGCTATCTCCGGACACACAAGCCAGGCTTCTTTGCCTTCCTTACGCAGAGTACTACGTCCACAGGGCGAGTCGCCCCACCGCTTCGCAAGCACTCGGGCTTAGCAAGGACGGCTAGTGCGGGCGGATCCCTCAGGCGAAGACCTAGCGGCCTGTGGCCTCCGGCGCCGGTCCATCCAGTTTCAAGAAGAATGAAAAACGGTTGCCGGAAAACTTAAGAAAACGTTCAGCTAACTCTCGTCGTCATCGAGGCCGGCGAGCAGGTACACTCCGCCGGAAGCGCGTATACCGGAATGACGCGTAGAGGTAAATCGGGCAGCCGCATCTACATTGATGTCACTGAACTTTTGTCAAAGCGTATGGACCAAAATTTTAGTGACCGGTAATACATGTGGGACATGGAATGTTTTAGGTTTTTAGCAGGGAAGAGTCAGTTCTCGTCAGCTTTCGGTTAATCCGTCTCCCGATAAACGAGCGCATGGAACGCGACTCCTCCCTGTTGCCTAGCGATTTAAGAGGCCCGTAACTTCCGCCCAGTCTCTCGGGCCGTCCTCGGCGAGCACGGCCGATCCCTCTACCGGCACACCAAACGGCGCATGGGACAACCCCCGAAAAGCCCGGCGATTCCGAAGTCGGCATGCTATTTGTTTGAGAACGTCAGGGATGCACTCTTGAAGCGGAGATCATGGATATGATAGATCGTGGAAGGAAACACATCGTCGTAACCGGCGGAGCCGGCTTTCTCGGAACGAACCTTTGCCGCCACCTGCTGATGCAGGGACACGTGGTCACCTGCGTCGACAATTTCCGAACCGGCGGCATGGACATCCTTCGCAAACTAGCAGAATTGGGAACCTTGAACATCGTTCGCCAGGACATTACTGAGCCGGTGGCTATCGAAAACGTCGACGAAATCTACAATCTCGCCTGCTCCGCTTCGCCTGTTCACTATCAGGCCGATCCAGTGCATACCCTGAAAACCTGCGTGCACGGCTCACTCAATCTGCTGGAAATGGCGCGCTATTCCAACGCTAGAATTTTCCAGGCGTCGACCAGCGAGGTGTACGGCGATCCCGAAGCCCATCCCCAGCGCGAGAGCTATCGGGGATCGGTCAATCCCGTGGGGCCCCGTGCCTGTTACGACGAGGGCAAACGCTGCGCGGAAACCCTGTTTCTCAACTATCACCGCCAGCACAAAGTACCCGTCAAAGTCGGCCGGATCTTCAATACCTACGGACCTTACATGCGGCCCAACGACGGCCGCGTGGTTCCGAACCTGATCGGTCAGGCGCTCCGGAACCGTCCGCTGACCATCTACGGCGACGGCAATCAGACACGTTCGTTCTGCTATGTCGACGACCTGATCGAGGCGATGCAGCGCTTCATGGCAACGCCTGAAGACGTTACGGGCCCACTCAATCTCGGCAACCCGGTCGAAATCAGCATGCTCGAGCTGGCCGACACGATCATCGACCTGACCGGATCCCGTTCAAGAATCACGTTCCGACCGCTGCCGGTGGACGACCCAATCCGGCGCTGTCCGGACATCAGCCATGCACGAGAAAAACTCGGCTGGTCCCCGTCCACCCCTCTGGTCGAGGGCTTGAAACGCACCATCGACTATTTCGAGCGCACGCTGATGGCGAAGGGACACACCCACTCGAAAGCCATGACCGGCAGTTGATTCCAGTATGCGACTGGCAGAGGCTGCACGCGTAAATCGTAGGCCGGAATACGCGCGGTGTTTCCGGCAAAACGTAGATCAGGCGGGGCTTCGTCCCTTCGGCTCGGTTCAGGCCCTTCGACTCGGCTCAGGACAGGCATCATTCGCGGATACCATATTCGAGGCCGCGACCGGTGCGGCTCGTGCCGGACTATCCTTGTCCGGCACCCTACGGGCTTCGTGCAAACCGGCTCTCCTGCCGGTTTGTCGTTCCTCGCCGCACCCTACGGAATATTGGTTGTAGGATGTGGTGAGCGAAGCGAACCGCCCTTCAGCCAGGCTTAGGACAGGCATCGATCGAGGACAAAAAATTGGTGCGGTTCCTGCCGCACCCTACATAGCGTTCACGGCTTTTGCCGACGATGAATTTCGACGACACCGCAACATAACGGAAACGACGGATAGACAGGAGTGACCATGGACAGGATCTTGATCACCGGAGGAGCAGGGTTCATCGGCTCACACCTCGCCGATGGATTGATCAACCAAGGATACCGAGTCAGGGTGCTCGACGCGCTCAGCGAACAGGTCCACGGCGATATTCGGCGGCCGCCGGATTACCTGAATCCCGCTGTCGAATTTGTGCATGGCGACGTGTGCGATGCCAGCTCGGTCCGCGACGCGCTGCTCAACGTGGACGCGGTCTTCCACTTCGCCGCCGCGGTTGGCGTCGGCCAAAGCATGTACCAGATCGAGCGCTACACTGACATCAACAATCGCGGCACGGCCGTCCTGCTGCAATGCCTGATCGAACAACCGGTGAAAAAGCTGGTCGTGGCATCCAGCATGAGCGTTTACGGCGAAGGACTCTATCGCACCGCTGACGGCCGACCCTGTGCGCCACCGGAGCGACCGCTGACGCAGCTCCAGCAAGGGAGCTGGGAACTGCTCGACGAAAACGGCGATCCGCTCCACCCCTTGCCCACGCCGGAATCCAAGGTTACCTCGCCGGCATCGGTCTATGCGCTGTCGAAATACGACCAGGAACGTCTGTGCCTGCTGGTCGGCCAAGCCTACAACATTCCCACGGTCGCTCTGCGTTTCTTCAACGTCTACGGCACCCGGCAGGCATTGTCCAATCCCTACACCGGCGTGCTAGCCATCTTCGCGTCCCGTTTTCTCAACGGCAACAGCCCGCTCATCTTCGAGGACGGCGAACAGAAGCGCGATTTCGTCAACGTCCAAGACGTAGTTCAAGCCTGCGTGCTCGCATTGGAGCGCGACGAAGCCGCCGGTCGGGTATTCAACGTCGGCAGCGGCCGCAGCCATACGGTGCGCGAGATTGCCGAGCGCATGGGCCGCTTGCTCGGCCGGGAAGAGATCCGGCCGGTGATTACCCGGCAGTACCGAGTGGGCGATATCCGCCATTGCTTTGCCGATATCGGCGAGGCCCGAAGCGTCCTCGGCTATCAGCCCCGCGTTGATCTCGAAGAAGGTATGGGCGAACTCACGGAATGGCTTAAGACGCAGGCGACGTTAGACCGCTTCGAAGCGGCAAACGAAGAACTTTCGCAGCGAGGGCTTCGGCTATGAAGACCAAGCGCCAGGCATCGACCATTTCCGAACCGAGCTTTGCGGCCGGCGACTCGAGGCCGGTGTTGATCACCGGCGGAGCGGGATTCGTCGGCACCAATCTCGCCCACAATCTGCTGGAGGACGGCATCCCGGTGCTGATCTTCGACAATCTGGGACGGCCGGGCGTCGAGCACAATCTCGACTGGCTCAAATCTGTCCACGGAGATCGGGTCCAGATCGCCATCGCCGACATACGCGATGCCCAGGCGATACGGAGCGCCGTGCATCGAGCCCGGCAGGTGTTTCATTTCGCCGCCCAGGTAGCGGTCACCACCAGCGTCGAAGATCCCGCTACCGATTTCGAAGTGAACCTCCGCGGCACGCTCAACCTACTTGAAGCCATGCGCTCCGCCCGAAACCCGCCGCCCATGCTCTACACCTCCACCAACAAGGTGTATGGCAATCTCGAGGATCTCACCGTCTGCCGCGAGGGCGATCGCTACGTGCCGCGCGACGAGGACACCGCGCGATACGGCGTCGGCGAAAACCGGCCCCTGGATTTTCATAGCCCGTACGGATGTTCGAAAGGCGGAGCCGATCAATACGTACTCGATTACGCGCGCAGCTACGGGCTGCCCACCACCGTATTCCGCATGAGCTGCATCTACGGGCCGCACCAGTACGGTACCGAGGACCAAGGTTGGGTGGCTCACTTTCTAACTCGGGCCTTGCAGGATCAGCCGATCACGATTTACGGAGACGGCCTCCAGGTCCGCGATGTTCTGTTCGTCGACGACCTGGTGAAAGCCCTGCGGCTCGCGGGAGACAACATCGAGCGCTTGCGTGGACAGGCCTTCAATATCGGTGGCGGACCGGCCAGAGCGATCAGTCTGATCGAACTGGTAAAGTTGATCGAGGAATTGCACGGCCGCCGTCCGGAGCTGAAATTCGCCCCGTGGCGTACCGGCGATCAGAAATACTATGTTTCCGACACGCGCAAGCTAAATCGAGCGATAGGCTGGCAACCCGAGATCACCGTTCCCGATGGGATAGCGGCAACATACGAATGGTTACTAATGTACTTCGAGGGAGAGACGCGGTACAACCGCCAAAGGGCAGTTGAGGTGCGGTCGGAGAAACGTTGATTAACGAAAGTCGAGAATCCGTTCGCCCTTCATTCACCCGCTCTACAAACGGCCGAACCAATCCGGGAAGGAGGTTAACCCGACTCGACGGCAAGCCGCGTAAGCCGAATTTGATCGTGTACCGGCCTTGTGACCGCGACCAGAAAAACGGTAAATCCCGGCTCGGACCTTAAGGATTGAATAAGCAGCGGGGACGGAGGATCTTCATCCGCCCTTTCGCCAAAACAGAGAGTGTCGCCGGCTTTTATGACACATTGACAGGACTTACACCGAAGTGCTTTCGGTTCCCTCTCCCTCAGGGAGAGAGTTAGGGTGAGGGGGATGAAATAAAGGAGCTTCCTTTTCGACCCCCTCATCCCGACCTTGTCCCGGAGGGAGAAGAGGCGAAATGCGGAAGCGCTGATTATTAATCAGGCCCGTAAATACCCTCCTGGTGTTCACGGGCTACCGCCCAGGCCGGCACACGCCCGGCCTGGGCTCACGCGGCCTGTTGCCGCGCCGGGGCATCCCTGCCCCGGATTAACCCGGCCGATATTTAAAGGCCGGCTTAATAAGAAAAACCTTCGGGAAGACGGTTTTTCGAAATCGCCGGCAGGAGCGGAAGCAAAGCGGGTCGGCATGAAATGCATCGAGCCGTTCATCCGCCGACACCCGCCACGGCTCAGCACGGATGAGTCAGTACAAGGAGGAAAGTTACGCGTGGCACCGGCAACGGAACTGACGTGTGTACGAAAAACCGCCGATCCGGTTCGCTGCATGGCGGCGGTTTTCAATGGACCAAGAGACATTCGAGTAACCCTCGTCACGGTACCTCCACCGGGGCCGGGGCAGGTTCGGGTCAAGCTGGAAGGCTGCGGCGTCTGCGCTTCGAATCTGCCGGTTTGGGAAGGACGCCCGTGGTTCGATTATCCTTTCCCGCCCGGCGCCCCTGGACACGAAGGCTGGGGACGCGTCGAAGCGGTCGGCGAGGATGTCGACTACCCGGCCATAGGCACCCGAGTCGCGATTTTGTCCGACCGAGCCTATGCCCAATACGAACTGGTCGATCGCCACGCTGCCATCCCTCTTCCGCCCGCGCTTGATGGCTGGTTTTTCCCGGGAGAACCGCTGGCCTGCGCCATGAACGTGTTTCAGCGCAGCGGCATCCGGCCCGGAGAAACGGTGGCGGTCGTCGGCGTCGGCTTCATGGGCGCTCTGCTCGTCGGCCTGGCTACTGCGGCCGGCGCCCGCGTGGTGGCTCTCTCCCGCCGCCCCTACTCGCTCGACATCGCGCGCCGTCAAGGTGCGGCCGAAACCCTGGACGTCGGCAATTTCCAAGCGGCGCTGGACCGGGTCAAGGCACTGACCGATGGCGCGGGTTGCGATTGCGTGATCGAAGCCGCGGGCGAGCAGTGCACCCTGGATCTGGCCAGCGAACTAACCCGTGTGCGCGGCCGGTTGGTGATCGCGGGCTACCATCAGGACGGCTCGCGCACGGTGAACATGCAACTTTGGAACTGGCGCGGCCTCGACGTCATCAACGCCCACGAACGCGATCCGAAGCGGTACGCCGAGGGACTCTACGCGGCGATCGAAGCCGCGAGCACCGGCCGATTCGATCCGTCGCCGCTTCTCACCCATCGTTTCTCGCTCACGGAACTACCCCGGGCTTTCGATCTGATGGGCTCGCGCCCCGAGGGTTTTTTGAAAGCGGTGGTACTGCCATGAGCACCAATCTAGCGCGAGAGACAGGCCCGCAGCTTCGCCCGAACCGTCCTAGACTAGGTTTTCTGGGCGTCGGCTGGATCGGCCGCGACCGGATGGCCGCCTTGGTGAACGAGGATTGCGCCGAGATCGTTGCCATTGCCGACCCTGCGACGGACGCCCTGCGCGAGGCTTCGCGCCTCGCCCCCGGTGCCCTGCTGAGCGACCGTCCGGACGATTTGTTCGATTGCGCCATCGACGGCGTGGTCATCGCGACGCCCAGCGCCGTGCATGCGCACCAGACAACGGCGGCACTCGAACGCGGGCTCGCGGTGTTTTGCCAGAAACCGCTGGCTCGCACCCGGCAGGAGGCGCAAAACGTCGTCGATGCAGCGCGGCGCGCGGATAGATTGTTGAGCGTCGATCTGAGCTATCGCCATGTGCGCGGCATGGCGGAGGTTCGCGAGGCCATCCGCCGCGGCGAACTCGGCGAAATCTATGCACTAGATCTGAGCTTCCACAACGCCTACGGACCAGACAAGCCCTGGTTCTACGACCTCGCCCAATCAGGTGGCGGCTGCGTCATGGACCTCGGCACTCACCTGGTCGATCTGGCGCTGTGGATGCTGGATTTCCCGGAAGTCGGACATGTGACGAGCCGTTTGTACGCTCAGGGGAAACCTGTGGCGAAACCGGCAACTCAGGTCGAAGACTACGCCGTCGCCGAAATCGAATTCCGTAGCGGTGCCGTCGCGCGCATCGCCTGTTCGTGGCGGCTCTCGGCTGGCCGCGACGCGGTGATCGATTTCGCCTTTTACGGCACTAAGGGTGCCGCCGCGCTCCGCAATGTCGACGGTTCGTTCTGGGATTTCGTCGTCGAGCGCTTCCATGGCACGCGGCGTGAAGTTGTCGCCAGCTATCCCGATGCCTGGGGCGGACGGGCGCTCATCGATTGGGTACGACGGCTGGGCGAAAACGGCCGCTTCGCCCCGGAGGCCCGACAGTTCGTGGAAGTCGCCGCCGTAGTCGACAGGATTTACGGACGATGAACATTCTGATGACGGCCGACACAATAGGCGGGGTCTGGCGGTACGCGCTGGAGCTGGCACGCGGATTGGAGCCGTTCGGTGTCAACATCCTGTTGGCCACCATGGGCGCGCCCTTGTCCACCGAGCAACGGCGCGAGGTTGCGGCGCTGCGCCATGTCCGCGTCACAGAGAGCCGGTACAAACTGGTTTGGATGGACGATCCCTGGGCAGACATCGAAGCGGCAGGCGACTGGCTGCTGAGACTCGCGGAAAACTTCAAACCCGCGCTGATTCATTTGAACGACTATCCCCACGGCGCTCTGCCGTGGTCGGCGCCGGTGCTGATGGTCGGCCATTCGTGTGTGCTCTCATGGTGGCAGGCGGTGCACGGGGTACCAGCACCGGCACGCTTGGACCGCTATCGAGACGCAGTTCGAACCGGGCTCCGGGCGGCAAACGGCGTGATAGCGCCGACCGCCGCAATGCTCGCCGAACTGCACAGGCTGTACGGCCCTTTGCTAGCCGCCCGAGTGATTTTCAACGGGCGCACCGTCCAACCGCAGCGGAAAAAAAAGGCTTTCATCCTCTCGGCCGGCCGTCTCTGGGACCCGGGGAAGAACATCGCCGGCCTCGCCCGGATTGCGCCTCGCTTGTCCTGGCCCGTCTATGTCGCCGGCGAAGCCCGGCATCCAGACGGCGCCACAGCCGAGTTCCCGAACCTGCGTTGCTTGGGGCCGCTTTCCGCGAAGCGGCTCGAGAACTGGTTTGCCCATGCGTCGATCTATGCCCTTCCCGCCCGTTACGAGCCCTTCGGACTGTCGATCCTGGAAGCAGCCTCGGCGGGATGCGCGCTGGTGCTCGGCGACATCGCGAGTCTACGCGAAATTTGGCAGGACGCTGCCTTATTTATACCGCCGGACGATACCGAGCGGCTGGCTTCGACTCTTCAGGAACTAATCGACCGGCCGGACCTGAGACACGAGTACGCGGTCAAAGCCCGCATTCGAGCGGCGCGGTTTACACCGGAACGGATGGCGGCCGCGTATTGGGAAATTTACCGGGAGCTGACCACCGATCACCGGGCGGCCGAGTACCGGGCCGGCACTGCGGCCAGAGCGACATCGCACCGGGGACTATCGCCATGAAGCGAGCGAATTTAAGCGCCGCAAGACAACCGATACCGATACGGTCACGCTCTTCCATTCGACATTAACAAGTGGAAGTCCAGGATGAAGTTTGTACTTTTTTATCACTCTCTGATTTCCGACTGGAATCACGGCAATGCTCATTTCTTGCGGGGCATCGTCACCGAGCTGATGCAGCGCGGCCACTGCGTCGAAGTGTATGAGCCGACCGACGGTTGGAGTCTTCGCAACCTCCGCGCCGAGAGGCCACCCGGTTCACTCAGGGGCTTTTTCGAAGCCTATCCACACCTGCTCAGCCGGTTCTACGACGTCGACCAACTCGATCCCGGAGCCGTCCTGGCCGACGCCGACGTCGTCATCGTGCACGAGTGGAACGATCCGGCCCTGGTCAAGAAGATCGGGCGCCATCGCGCTCGTTCGGGACACTATCTCTTGTTGTTCCACGACACCCACCATCGTGCCGTGACCGATCCGGAGTCGATCGCCCGATACGACCTCGAACACTACGATGGCGTATTGGCATTCGGCAAGGTGCTACGGGACATCTACCTGGACCGCGGCTGGGCCGCGCGCGCCTGGACCTGGCACGAAGCAGCCGACACCCAGGTCTTCCGGCCGATACCGTGCGAGCCCGAGGAAGGCGATTTGGTTTGGATCGGCAATTGGGGCGACGACGAGCGCACCCGTGAACTCGAGGAATTCCTGTTCGAGCCGGCCAAAACCCTCGGGCTTCAAGCGCGGGTTTACGGTGTGCGCTATCCGGAACGGGCGCTCAAAGTCTTGTCTGAGGCCGGAATCGAATATGGCGGATGGCTGCCGAATTACGAAGTCCCGCGAGTGTTCGCCCGCTTCAAGGTGACAGTCCATGTCCCGCGGCGGCCGTATGCCCGGGCTTTGCCCGGAATACCGACGATACGCCCCTTCGAGGCGTTGGCCTGCGGCATTCCTTTGGTTAGTGCCCCTTGGGACGACATCGAACATTTATTCACGCCGGGACAGGATTTTCTGGTCGCCCACACCCGCCGTGAAATGGAGGAGGCCATCGCGGCCATCCTCAACGATCGGAGCTTCGCGCGGACGCTGGCCGAACACGGCCGCGCCGCCATATTGAAACGGCATACCTGCGCGCACCGCGTCGACGAGTTGCTCGACATCTGTCGGGAACTTCGTCTGTCCCGTTCCGCAAAGCGCAAATCGAGGAAAGAGCCCGCTGTCCTGTGAGAGGTGGTTATGAAACATCGACCCCACGTCGCATTCTTCGGCTCCAGCTTGGTCTCGACCTACTGGAACGGCGCAGCCACTTATTACCGCGGGCTGATTCGCGCTTTGAGCGTGCTGGGGTACCGCACCACCTTCTACGAACCGGACGCTTTCGAGCGCCAGCAACATCGCGACATCGCCAACCCGACCTGGGCAAAGGTCGTGGTTTATCCCGCAACCGAACAGGGCGTTTCAGCCGCGCTCGACGCTGCCCGACAAGCGGACATCCTGGTCAAGGCGAGCGGCGTCGGCGTGTTCGACGACTGGCTCGAACGCGAAATCCTGAGTCTTCAGGCACCGAATCGAACGGTCATCTTTTGGGACGTGGATGCACCGGCAACCCTGGAGCGGATTCAACGCAACCCGAGCGATCCATTCCTTGCCCTAATCCCCCGTTACGATTTGGTCCTGACCTACGGTGGCGGCCCGCCGGTGATAGACGCCTACCGCGCGCTGGGCGCGCGCGATTGCGTACCGGTCTACAACGCGCTGGACCCGGCGACCCATTACCCCGTAGCGGCGCAGCCCCGCTTTGCCGCCACACTGGCCTTTCTGGGCAACCGTCTCCCGGATCGGGAAGCGCGGGTGCACGAATTCTTCTTCAAGCCCGCAGCCGAACTACCGAAAGCCGATTTCCTGCTCGGCGGAAACGGGTGGGAAAGCAATTTGCCGGAGCTCCCCAACCTCCGCTGTCTCGGCCATGTGTACGCCCATGATCACAACGCCTTCAACTGCAGTTCGCGCATGGTCCTCAATATCAACCGCAGCAGCATGGCGCGGTTTGGCCACTCTCCTGCCACCCGCATCTTCGAGGCAGCCGGTGCCGGTGCCTGCATCGTTACCGACGCCTGGGAGGGTATCGAACGGTTTCTGGAACCGGACCGGGAGATTCTGGTCGCTCACACCGGGGAAGATGTCGCTCGCCATCTGGAATCGATTTCCGAACAGCGCGCTCGAGCGATCGGTGCTGCCGCTATGCGCCGGGTGATCTCGGAACACACCTACGCGCACCGGGCGGCGCTGGTCCACCGAATTCTGAACGGTCTAACGTCAGACGGCAGATCGAGCAACTCGACTTCGCTTCGATCTAATGCTGGAGAGAACGCACTTCTCGAAATTTCCTTGAACCCACAAACAGGAGCTTAATCATGTCCGAGCCATTGAACATCGTCATACTGGGACTCTCGATTACGTCATCCTGGGGCAATGGACACGCCACAACGTATCGGGCACTCGTGCACGGCCTGAGTACGCGCGGCCATAATGTCCTATTTCTCGAACGCGACCAACCGTGGTATGCGAAAAACCGTGATCTCCCAAATCCGCCTTATGGTACAACCTACCTCTACAACGATCTCGATGAATTGAAGGACCGCTTCACCGACGAGGTCGCGCAAGCTGATCTGGTTATCGTCGGCTCGTACGTTCCGGATGGCGTCGAGGTGGGCAGATGGGTGGTCGACACGGCGCGCGGAGTCACCGCGTTCTACGACATCGATACGCCGGTCACGCTGGCGAAACTGGTGCATGGCGACTACGAATACCTGCACCCGGATCTGATCCCCCGATACGAGCTCTATCTCTCGTTTACCGGCGGTCCGCTACTGTCCTGGCTCAAACGTTCGTACCGTGCGCAAAGGGTGGAGCCGCTCTACTGCTCGGTTGATCCGGATTTGCATTCCTCCGACTTCGGCCCCATCGAATATGACCTCGGTTACATGGGCACTTACAGCGAGGATCGGCAGCCGGCGGTTCAGGAACTGCTGCTGAAACCCGCGCGCCAGTGGGAAAAAGGCCGTTTTGCTGTAGCCGGGCCGCAATATCCGGAGAGCATAGCCTGGCCCCCGAACGTTCACCGTATCGACCACTTGCCGCCCGCCGCTCACCGGCGTTTTTACACCTCGCAGCGGTTCACTCTGAACGTCACCCGCCATGAAATGATACGTGCCGGTTATTCGCCTAGCGTGAGACTGTTCGAGGCCGCCGCCTGCGGGACGCCGGTCATTTCCGATTACTGGCAGGGCCTCAATAGCTTCTTCAAGATCGGCGAGGAAATTCTAGTGGCGGAACGCGCCGAAGATGTTCTGCGTTATCTGCACGAGCTGTCGGAAACCGAACGGACCCGAATTGGCGAACGGGCGCGCGCCAGGGTGCTTGCCGCGCACACGTCGATCCATCGCGCGATAGAGCTGGAAAACCACGTGCGCAGAGCACGCGGGGGATGCCCTAGACCTCGCATCATCCATAGCTACGGCTAGAACGTTTTTTACTAGGGTGTAGCGAACCGGCTGCCTATGGCCCCTTACACCGCACTAAAAAATGTTTTCGCCGCGAACGGCGCATTACCAACGACCATGGAGGTGTCGTTATGTCGCACGAATCGAAAAAAACGACGAATCACGACGAGATTCGCCGCTGGGTGGAAGAACGGGGAGGCTGGCCCGCCACCGTGAAAGGCACTGCCGCCAAGGGCGACGAAGCCGGCATCCTGCGCATCGGTTTCACCGAAGGCGGCGAAACGCTGGAGCGGATCTCCTGGGAGGCGTTCTTCGACAAATTCGAGGAGCAGAAACTGGCGTTTTTATATCAAGAAAGGACACAGAGCGGAGAAGTGAGCCGTTTCTTCAAACTCGTCCGGCGCGATTGATGGCCGCCTCGCGAGACGGAAGAAAATACGCTCCTCTCTCGCCAGTCGCACTACGCGGAGTTGGAATTCCCGATCGAACCGAAGCGGATACGGCGGCGAAAACCTGCGAGCGTAACCGGCAGACCGCCCGAGCGACCGAGAACTCAGGGCGTAGATGAATCATCGATGAGCTCGAGGCCGTTTTCGTCGCACCAAAGGCGCAACGCCTTTTCAGTCTCGCGGGATTGGTATTCGTACCAACGTTCGAGTTGGTTTCGGCTGTCCAAGAAATCTTTGAAGCGGCGGTAAGCGCCTTTCCTTCGAAAGAATTCGGAAACGGTTTCGTATTCGTCGGGGAGTTCTTGCTGTATGAATGACAATATAAAGTTACGTCCCAAGTCCAGATCATACTTGTGAGGAACCTCGACGTATCTGTTCGATGATTCGAGATCGTCTGGAATCTTTTCTTCGAAGTCGAGCTCGGATGCCAAGTAGTGAATCTTTCCGTTTCCCCGATCAATGAAAGCCCTGTTGTCCATGGGCGCGCTGGCGCTCACGAATTCGAAGGCATCAAGGAGTTCGGAATAGCTGAGTTTTGCTTTGGACACTTGCCCCCACCTTCTGAATCATCGGCGCTTAGTGCGAATTCCAATCTATCGGGTAGCCAGAGTGTCTGAACGAATTGGCCTCGTATTGTTTTGTCGAGAGCTACACGCTCGTCCTTAACATGAGGCACAACCGGCAAACAACCGCCCCGCACACGTCGAGCCTACGAGTAGTGCAGGTTCCCACCGAAAGTTGCTCGCATCCATCACTTTTGCTATGGGATCAATGTTGGCGACTACTGCGCCAAGAATCGCCGCCGTACCAGTCAGCAGCCAAGTCGAGAATTCTCCCGCTTTAGCCAACTGCACTGTAGATTATATTCAGGCGACAAGTAGTTTCTGTCAAGTCCCGCAAGATCGTAAACCTTCTTTCGAAAAAGATGAGGATGGGACAGTTGCCAGTTTTTGAGAGCCTGGATCGGGGTGAGATGGCGTAAGGCCTTTTGGGGAATGTGATGATTGTACAGCTCGACATAGCGGTGCAGGGTGGTGTCCAGATCGGCGGTTGAATCGAAGTGATGGGTTTGCAACACCTCCTCGATGCGGCCATTGAAGCGTTCCACCAGGCCATTCGTTTGGGGCCGGCCCGGCGGAATCAGGCGATGTTCGATGCCTTGTTCAGTACAGAGGCGGTCAAACTCATGCGTCCCCGAGGGCTGCCGAGTTCGGGTCAGGAAACGGTCGGTAAACTCCGAGCCGTTGTCGGTCAGGCATTTCTGGATGCGGAAAGGCGCGGCCTGAATCACCGCTTTGAGGAAGTCCTTTGCGCTTAAGGCGGAGCGGTTGGGCTTGAGGGCGACATAGACCCAGCGGGTGGCGCGGTCGATGGCGACGAACAGGTATCGGCGGGGTTCGCCGTCGATGGCGGGCAAGTACTTAACATCCAGGTGAAGGAAGCCGGGCTCATAGGCCTTGAAGGGTTTGACCTTCGCCTTCTCTGTAGGCGGAAGCAGGGTCTTGAGGGACGCCACCCCGTGGCGGCGCAGGCAGCGGTCTAGCCCGGAACGGGACACGGCGGGATTGAGAAATTCCCGGGTCACGGCCAGGAGATCATCCAAGGGGAGGAGCAGAGCTTGGCGGAGGTAGACCACGATGGCTTCCTGGGCGGGCGTGAGCGTGGTTCTGAGGGTGTGGGGCCGGTGTGAGGCATCTTCGACCGAGGAGCGGTGTTTCCACTTGCGGACGGTCGTTCGGCTAATGCCATGCTTTTGGGCCAAGGCGCGCTCGCTCAACGTGGACGCTTGAATGGCCTGCCGAACGGCCGGGGTGGTACGGGCGTTCTTATGAAGACGAATCGGCATGGAGAGAAACCTCACTTGGACGAACCGAATATCTCCTGGAGAAGGCTCCGGGCTTCGAACCAAGCATAACTCCTTCTCGGTAAATAATCACACGAGACGCGACATATAACGGCTAACCTAAAATTCTCCTGCGCAGCAGGGAAACCCATTTGAACGCTTTCTTAATGTATTCCGATCTTCCCGTGCAAAAAGGCGTAATAGCATCCTACAAACCACAAATATCCCTCCTCCCGCAAATACACCGATAATAAAGCACGAAGCGAATAATTTAATACAGTAGATATAATCAAGGTCACCGGTAGGCAAGTAGAACTTGGACTGAGCGTTGTGAGTTATACCCAGCCACAGGAAGGCAAATCCACTAGCCGTTCCGAAGGCAAGCGAGACCGCTACGAGTTGTACGCATATATTCTTCATTTCTTGCTGCCTTTTAGCCAAGGCTGCGTGGAATAGAGTTGTTTCTGATGCTAAACAATTGTAAATCAACAGATTTTGTAGTTCCAAAGACCGGCGGAAAGTGAGAAAAAATAATCCACGAAGTGACCCAGATGATTTCTAATCCGATGCATCAAGCAGTGGAAGAACTTCATGCCACCGATGGCATGCTCAACGATGACCCGCGTGGCGGCTTGTTTTCTGTTCTGTTTCTTCTGCTCAGGCGTCAATGTCGGATTAGGGTTTTTCTTGGATTTTCTGGGTTTCTTGTGGGGTAGATATATTTGGGTACTTTGATAATCTTTGTCCGCGCCCAGAAATCCTAAGTCAAGCCATAAATTGACCTTCTCGAACCACGCTGAACCCGGTGTGAAGACGTCTTTCATGAGTGTGTAGTCATGTACGCTGCCTGCCACAATGCAGCACAAAAACAATATCCTTCGATTAAAGTCGGAGATTACGAGGGATTTGAGCGTATGTCTTTTTTTTTCCGCTGTAATGCTTTTCCTGTTCAGTTTCATCTTGGGGTCGAACGCAAGCGACCTCTACGCCATCGATCACTATGTTCTTATATTGATCAATGAGTTGAGAGAATTCTTCTGGGGTTGTTAGTGTGCGCTCCGGCATGACGTTGAGGCTTGTCAACGCTCGCACTAAAACCGGCAGCAACCGGTCGATATGGGCATGGGCATGTCCGCCACTAAAACCGAAATGAAAGCCCAGAACGTCAAAAGTGGGATAGGTTTTCAAATAGTACAAAACGAAAAACAGCTTTTTCTCGTAAGAATCAAGATAACCTTTAGGGCCGCCCTGTTTGACGTGTTTTATCTCGCCCTTTTCGACACGCTCTCGATCGATGGCGAGAGCGGCCGACTCGAATACTTTGACGAGGGCTGTGAACTTCGCCTTGGGCATTCCAATCAACGATGCCACGATACGGTCATCGGTTATTTGGCTAAATTTGTCGTAGATCACGGAAGGTTTTTATATTCGGATTTGTTTGAGAAACAAGTGGGCTATCAATACCATGCATTAGCATCAGGTACAACTCTAATATATTTCTTCAACGCGAGCGCCGTAGTTGCTGACGTAATGCGCATTAATATTGTTGTAAAGGGTCGCTATCTGACGGACTGATGATCCGACAGGCAGATTTGAAATTATCCGTTTGAGAATTTTAGCATCAGCTTTGATGTTATTGTACAGATCAGCTAAAGACTTCCGATCACTAAATGCACTGCCCCAGTATTCCACATTGATACTCATCGGAAGAATCGCCTTATTCTAGCTAATCAGGCGTAATGACGCGTCGTAATAACCGTGAGTAGTTTCCATATACATAATAGCGCGGATAAGCCGCGCCTCTACGCCCGTTTCTCTTGCAACTCGGTCGATAAGTGTCGCGTCTCGTGTGATTATTTACCGAGAAGGAGTTATGCTCTGTTCGAAGCCCGGAGCCTTCTCCAGGAGATATTCGGTTCGTCCAAGTGAGGTTTCTCTCCATGCAGATTCGTCTTCATAAGAACGCCCGTACCACCCCGGCCGTTCGGCAGGCCATTCAAGCGTCCACGTTGAGCGAGCGCGCCTTGGCCCAAAAGCATGGCATTAGCCGAACGACCGTCCGCAAGTGGAAACACCGCTCCTCGGTCGAAGATGCCTCACACCGGCCCCACACCCTCAGAACCACGCTCACGCCCGCCCAGGAAGCCATCGTGGTCTACCTCCGCCAAGCTCTGCTCCTCCCCTTGGATGATCTCCTGGCCGTGACCCGGGAATTTCTCAATCCCGCCGTGTCCCGTTCCGGGCTAGACCGCTGCCTGCGCCGCCACGGGGTGGCGTCCCTCAAGACCCTGCTTCCGCCTACAGAGAAGGCGAAGGTCAAACCCTTCAAGGCCTATGAGCCCGGCTTCCTTCACCTGGATGTTAAGTACTTGCCCGCCATCGACGGCGAACCCCGCCGATACCTGTTCGTCGCCATCGACCGCGCCACCCGCTGGGTCTATGTCGCCCTCAAGCCCAACCGCACCGCCTTAAGCGCAAAGGACTTCCTCAAAGCGGTGATTCAGGCCGCGCCTTTCCGCATCCAGAAATGCCTGACCGACAACGGCTCGGAGTTTACCGACCGTTTCCTGACCCGAACTCGGCAGCCCTCGGGGACGCATGAGTTTGACCGCCTCTGTACTGAACAAGGCATCGAACATCGCCTGATTCCGCCGGGCCGGCCCCAAACGAATGGCCTGGTGGAACGCTTCAATGGCCGCATCGAGGAGGTGTTGCAAACCCATCACTTCGATTCAACCGCCGATCTGGACACCACCCTGCACCGCTATGTCGAGCTGTACAATCATCACATTCCCCAAAAGGCCTTACGCCATCTCACCCCGATCCAGGCTCTCAAAAACTGGCAACTGTCCCATCCTCATCTTTTTCGAAAGAAGGTTTACGATCTTGCGGGACTTGACAGATAAGCGCTGAATATTTGGTAACATCCGAAAATGCCGCAATTTCGTATATTGGTTCGGCTCCAGCAGCCTTTGGGTTTTCAAGAAACACAAACTCGCAAGTTCAAAGACGCTTCAAAAATACACTCTAGCTAATGCGCCGCAGCAAATAACCACGTCCGTTTTTACTCTCAAATCCAAAGTCGTTCCGGACGCAGCTTTGCAGCAAGACGGTACCGGCGTCAGAAACAAAAGAATTCTGTCCAGACGGATGTCGCCTGGCGTCCAAATTCCTTTCGAACCGTGTCAATCGCCCGGTGTCTAATTTCTGAGCCGATTGGTGATCAAACGGCGCCGGTGGCGCTTCAAGCATCTGTCGGCAAGGACTCATAGGCTCCATGTACCGGTTCGGCCGGTGCATTCCGGACAACCAAATAGACTAGATTCAAGGAGTATGCGATGGCTACGCTGCACAAATCCATCGAAGTCAACGTACCGGTAAAGGTTGCCTACAACCAATGGACGCAGTTTGAAGATTTTCCAAATTTTATGGAAAACCTCGTTGAGGTTCGCCAGATCGATGATAGCCATGTTCATTGGCACGCCGAGATCGCCGGTAAGCACAAGGAATGGGACACCGAAATCGTCGAGCAAATACCGGATCAACGCATCGCGTGGCGCAGCATGGCGGGATCGGAGAATCAGGGCGTGGTGACGTTCGAGCCGATTGCCACCGACCGTACCCGCGTCAGCGTCGACATCGAATATCAACCTGAAACTGCGATGGAAAAGGTCGGGGCCATGCTCGGGATGGTGTCGTCCAATGTGGAAAAAGACCTGCAGAACTTCAGGGATTTCATTGAGTCGCGCGGACACGAAACTGGCGCCTGGCGGGGAGAACTCCATTGAGCCTGCGATTTCGGCGGGACTCCTCGAAAGACGATGGCATACCGCGTCGTAATTACGGTCCTAAGGAATCACCGCCTTCCCTCTGAAACGCGAAGGAGCCAAGTCTAAGCAGGCCAACTCTCCTTCCCGTCGATTTCGCCTTCTTTCACGCCGCCCTCCCAGAGTCGTCTTACCCGATCAGCTGCACAAGGCGCTTGGGGAGGGCGAACGCAAGCAACGGCACGCTTTCCCTCGGAGAACGGATACGCTCTTCGGCAAAAGACTGCCGACCGGTCCAAGCGCCGCCAAACGTATCGGTAAGAAGTCCCCGTCCTCCCAACGCCATTACGAATGCTCCGATCAAGGCCTTCGGCCGAACTCAGGACAGACCCTTCGCCTCGGCTCGGGGCAGGTTTGGTCAAAGCATCGCCGGACTCGTCGTATTCAGAGCTCTTTCGAATCGACGGTACCGTCCTTCCGCTCGAACTTTTTCGTATAAACAAACATTCAGTGTAATCGTCGCCAACCGGGTTTATCAGGCATAATTTCCCGAATAAAACCAGCGTGCGAGAACTCGAACATGCAGATTTTACGAACCAAGAAAACCACTGCGGACGATTTTCAGGAGAGTGGACTAAGACGCTGTCTCAGCGCGATGGATCTGACCCTCCTCGGAATCGGAGCCATCATTGGCACCGGCATCTTCGTGTTGACCGGCATCGCGGCGGCAACTCAGGCAGGACCGGCGGTGATCATCTCCTTCGTGATTGCGGGCTTTGCCTGCGCATTCGCCGCGCTGTCCTACGCCGAGCTGGCTTCGAGCGTGGGCGGGTGTGGCAGCGCCTATGGATACAGCTATGCCGCGTTCGGCGAATTGGCGGCCTGGATCATCGGCTGGGACCTGATCCTGGAATACGGGCTCTCGGTGGCAGCCGTGGCGAACGGTTGGTCCGGCTATTTCAACAACGCTCTAACGGCTATCGGCTTGCCGCTTCCCGATTATCTAACCCGCGCGCCAGAATTGGGCGGCATCATCAATCTCCCGGCGGCGGGCATCGTGATGGTTCTGATGATCCTGCTGATCATCGGCGTCAAGGAAAGCGCCCGGCTTAACTCGATCATGGTCTTCATCAAGGTGATGACCATAGCCGTGTTCGTCTCGGTCGCGATGTTCAACATCAATCCCGCAAATTGGCATCCCTTCATGCCTTTCGGCTGGTTCGATCACACCACCGATGGCAAGCCGATCGGCATTTTCGCGGCCGCGTCCATCGTGTTCTTCGCTTATGTCGGATTCGATGCCGTTTCCACGGCTACCGAGGAGGCGCGCAATCCAAAAAAAGACGTACCTATAGGCATCGTCGCGGCACTGGTTTTCTGCACGCTGATCTATATCGTGGTGGCGGGACTGCTGACGGCGGTCGTCCCCTATACGGAACTCAACGTGTCGTCTCCGGTAGCCCATGCGCTCCAGCTCCTAGGGCTGAACTGGGCATCGGCACTGGTCGCGACCGGCGTCATTACCGGGCTAACCACGGTCATGCTGGTGCTTTATTACGCGCTGACCCGCATCATCTTTGCGATGTCGCGTGACGGTCTCCTGTCACCGTGGTTTTCGACCGTGAATCCGAAAACCCAAACTCCGGTGAGAGTCATCATATTGTGCGGATTTCTGATTGCGTCCGTGGCTGGTTTCGTGCCGCTCAGCGAACTCGCCGAATTGGTCAACATAGGTACACTGTTCGCATTCGTGCTGGTCTGTGTCGGCGTGATCATCCTCCGCATCACCGAACCCGACATGCACCGGCCCTTCAAGGCACCCGCCAATCCGGTACTCCCGACACTGGGCGCTCTCTGCTGCGGTGCGCTGATGGTCTTTCTACCAGCTACCACCTGGTACCGTTTCACGATCTGGCTAGGCATTGGGCTAATCGTCTATTTCCTATACTCGGTGCGCCACAGCAAGCTCGCGAAGACGGAAGAAGCCCAAACGAACGAGGTATAGACGAAAGCTCATGTCTTTCTGACAAATAACACCGCCTAATTCCCGACGCCGACCCGGCCCGCATCCCTCTTTCCCAACTGGCTGCCGCATGAGGTCCGGTACTTAGCGACGGGCTTTTCCGGGCGGCCGGTCGGCGATTGAACTTTCGGTCCGAGTCGTAGTCCCTCAGTTACTTAAGATGCTGTTGGGCTATCGAGCCAGAGGATGTCATGGCGACGCAAGACGTCACGGAAGCGAAGGGAACCAAAAGCAAGGCGTTTACTCAATCCCGATTGGGACGAGCTTTCAGTCCTTCCTATCGGTTCGATCACCGGTTCGATGATATCCATCTCCGCCCGGAGGCAGGGACAAGATTCGAAGGTCGAACTCCAACGGCGAATATCATCAGTCGCGACCAGGCGAAAAAAGGCGGGCACCGCCGCCGCGCTTTTCAATCCCCGGTACAGTACTGTCAATGTGGAGCCCGAGTCGGGTTCCCAAGAGGCAACAGACAATCCGATTCCGGGCTTCGCCTTTTCGAACGGCTAGCCTTCGTTCTCTTCGTGTTCTTCGTCGGCACCGCGCAGGCTCTGGCTGGGTCGGACTCGGTATCTTTCCTGCCTGCCAATATCGTCGTCGAGGACGTGGCGGTCTCTGCCTGGGACGACGAGGAAACTGCCAGCGCCCAGATTCTGCTGCGCAATACCGGAGATGAGAGCGCCTGCACTGTACAAGTGACCGAGATCACCGTAAGCAACGGCAGCTACGCCGGCCCCGCCACTCTGCCCATTTCCCTTGGCATCCTGGAGGCAGGAAAGGACGCCCGGTTCGACAGCTTACTGAAGATGCCGGTCGATGGGAGCGAGAACGAGTTGGTCGTGAAGGGCGAATACGGGTGCGGCTCGTTTCCCGAAACCTTCGTCGAAAGCCGCACGATCGCTCCGAACGTTGCGCCACCCGGACCTTTTGAGAGTCGGTCGGGCCAAGCCACAGTGCAGAAACCCAGCGAGGCCGTCTACCCGCCCGCTCCGCCGCCGGCCACTTTCGGTCCCAACGCCGAATCGCCCATCTTCGTGCCCTTGGGGCCGCCGCGCCTCCTGCCCGCGCCCATCAATCCCAACAACATCGTTGCCACCGACCTCGGCACCAGCCAAGGCGGAGCAGCGGTTCGGATCCCGCGCAATACCAGCATGCGCAGCGCCGGCGTACCGCCGGATCCCAACGTGGCCGCCGATGCGCCCAATGGCGTGGTACTCGCCACCTACAATACGGGCATCAGCTATTCCACTGATGGCGGAGCGAAACTCACCGACGTAAATCTCTTCAGTCCGCAGCCGGGCAATCCCGCCCGCACCTCCTTCTTCCCGCAAGACGACGGTGGCCTATGCTGCGACCAAGTGGTGGTGTACCTGCGAAATCAAAACCTGTTCGTCTGGCTGCTCCAGTACCAGCCGGTAGTGAACACCGCGGTAACCCCCAACGTGATCACCTCGCCCAACCGGCTTCGCATTGCCTGGGCAACCCCTGCCGCCATCAGGAACGACTTCTGGAATGCGTGGACCTACGTCGATCTCACCGGCACCAACGTGGCCGGCGTTTCCGACGGACTCGGCATCAACAATAACGAATGGCTGGACTACCCCGATCTAGCCTGGTCCGACACCTTTCTGTACGTAGGCGTCGACCACGGATTCTCCACCCCCGGCCAAGTCTACACCGGACGGCGCATCGTGCCCCGATTGTCGCTGGCCGACATGGCTAACCCCGCGGCGACCGCCGTGAATTACCGTTTCGCCGAACTGACGGGGTCCAACGGCCTCAACAAGACCCACTTCGTCCAGAACGCGCCCGGCCGCATGGTAGTAGGTTCCCTCGACAATTCAAGCACCCTGCGGGTGTTCACCTGGATGGACGGGGAGGATTCCATCCCCTCCCCCAGCACCGTGGGCATCAGCCAGATTCAGCAGGGCGCGAGCTACACCTCGACCGCTCCCGACGGCAGCGACTGGGTCGCAGTGTCTTTCCCCGGCAATATCAGCGGCGCGACTTACCGCAGCGTCATCCCGGGTCTCGGCGTATCGTCCCGGCCGGAGTATGTGTTTGCTTTCACTGCGGGCACAAACGCCGGCGGCGGCCGGCCCCAAGCCTATGTTCGGCTAGAGACTCTCACTCCGTCCGGCGACAACGGCTACCGGGTTTCCAGCGAATACGATATCTGGAATAACAATTATGCTTTCGCAGTTGCTGCCCTGGGCAGCGGCCGGGGTCTGGTGAGGCCGGACATCGCCATCGTGGTGGCGGTGGGCGGCGGTACTTTGGGGTATCCCCAGATCTCCGTGGGCTTCAAGGACGACTTTGTGCTCTACCCGGTGACATCGAGCGACGCCACCCAGATTACCCGCTTCGGCGACTACTTCTCTGCCCGACTCATTCCCGGAACCGACGATCAATTCGCCACCCTGGGCTACGACGTGATCCTCAACCCTCTGCCGCCGGGCGTGCCCAGCGGCACCTGCGCCACCGTGGGTTGTACCGCCAACATGCGCTATGTTCAGTTCGGACGACCACCGTTCGTCGGGCCCAGATAGCGAAGGTTCGTGTTCCGAAGTTGCGAGCCTGGGGAGGCTGCGGATATTCACTTACCCGGGTGGACTGGGTTGGCGATCGCTCGATGGATAAGATCGCTTCGGCGCTCCGATCGCAAACGACCTGGCTGGAAGCGCCGGGGGCCCCTTCCCGAAGCGACCGTTTTATTGCAGAGGGTGTGAGCACTGCGAGGTGATGTGTTTTCGATTAGTGCATACTCCCTCCACAGCGACGGAAATGATGCCGGGATCTTAATCTACTGCGGTCTAGCGTGAATCAGGTTTGTGGCGCGCCAGATCGGTCGTCCAGACCAGTCTGACGCGACTTTTAGCCTTGGTCTCGGCCGGCGTCGAGGAACGGAGAACCGGGGCTTGATGTTCGGCGCCGGAGCCTAAACCTAGAGTCTGCCGTCGGGATTCCTCGGGTTTCAGACCGCCAACTCCGTAGGTGTCGCGAATCCGTTCGTCCGGTATCTTGCCGACACGCAGCCGCGGTTGCGGTCTGGCTTGCCAATTGCGTGCATCATGCAGGAGTCGAGGCGGACGCACGTATCGGTACACGGCATCGGAATCGAGCCGGCCCGCGTCATCCATGTCCCCGGAACGGTATACCGCGGATCGCGCTCTTTCGAGCTTGCGCTGATGCAGCCAGGCTCTCAGTTCTTTTAGCAGCGCCCGCTGATCCTCGCTGAATTCGAGCTCGACATCATGTAGGGCAACCGGTTTCGTTTCTTCGGGCTCGTCCTCGGCCGGTCCCGAACCTAAATTCTGAGCCAGGACCGGTCCGGAAAACGTCCATGCGACGAGAATTCCCCCAAGAGCCTTCTTTGTCCAATTGTTCACCATCATCCCCCGCGAAAAGACTGTACGAGTCCGCCCATCGATAAGGGGCATACGCTTTGGTGTTCATTCAGCCCTGGAACCTTGTCGCGATTCCCGGACGTGACTCACGCCGGCGTTACTCTCGAACGCCAACGCTCATCGTCGGAATCGCTGCCGTCAAAATAACCCGCGGCGGACGAACGGGCCCGCCCTAGTCGGAAATTGCGCGATTATGGCGATTCGGAGACCGATCTAAAACAAGGCGTTCAAAATCACCAACAAAATCACGGCGCCAAACACGGCCGTAGCGAAGCTTACCAAAGTTGTCGGACGCTCGACACCCGGCTTTCCTCCGAATCCCAAACGATCGGCGATCCAACCTCCGATAAATGCGCCGATGATACCGACTACGATATTGGCCAAAATGCCCATCTGATCCCCTCGTCCGACAATCAGACTGGCGACCCAGCCGGCAATCCCGCCGAAAATAATCCAAAGCAACATATCGACATCTCCCTGTTACGATGACCGGACCGAGACCATCGGCGACACTGCTGTCCCCATGATATCGGTTTCCGGATAAGGATGATCCTCTCGAGGAAGCTCTGATCGGGTTTCCGATTCGAAGAAGCAACCTGTGTAACTAATTAACCCTAAAGGCCTCAACTGAACACGCCGCGCATCCTATGCGAAACCGCTTGCGGCGCCTGCGTGCCGATCGGCCTCGCTGCGCTGTCCCGCTTTACCCGCGAATCCGGGACAGCCCATTTCCAGCCACCCGGTCGTCGCGTAGTGCCTCGCCCTGCAATTTGCCCCAAGGGAAGAGGACTGAATCAGAGCTTCCTAAAATTTGGCAATTCTGTCAGGGGGTTGGTTCCGTCCAAGCGATCGCTCGGATCTCTCCTGAAAAGGAAGAACGTCCCGGTAGAGCCATTGCCCGCCCCTTAACTTCGGCAATTGTCTTTGTCCTTTCGTGCCCGCGACGTGATTCACGGAAGCCTGTGCGTCTTTGGGTTTACAGCCATGGCGCAGCAGGATTTAAACAGTACCGAATTGTTCTTGAACAGGCTCTTCAGGGGCGATTTATTCGTACCCGCAAGAAAGTCCCCTATTCCACCACAGCGTGTTATATCGTCGGCCATATGCCGCGCGCCCCACACATACCCTACCCAACCGATAGTCGGTACCAAACACTCCCCCATACTTCATCCTTGCCTGTTTTCGCACATTGTGTCCCCAACTTTGCGGAGTCTAAACGATGTAGCTCGACCAATGTCGGAACGGCTGCGAATATACGTGTAAAATCGCATATTTAGAGCGCTCATCTCCACTACAGAGGCTGAACTCTCGCCGAATTCCCCGTCCAACAATAAAGTGCGGGAATGCAGGGTCTTCACTGTCTAAAATGAGAACGTCCAGGCACAATCTATGTCTTTCAGCAATCGGAAAGGTCCGGTCATCCAATCTCAGGACCCGCGCGTGCGAAACGCCATCGTGTACAATCTTCCTTTCAGCAATCTGGATGGCTCGCCAGCGACCCCGACCATGCTTTCCTTTATCCGCCGCTTGAAGCACAGTTACGAAAGTGTTTTGAAGCATATCCCGCCGGACGATGAGGGACGCTTTCTCGAACTGCGGCGAAATCTGCAATCAATCAGCTTCGGCGAGGCAGTGCTGGAAAAAAGCGAGTTGATTCAAACGAAAGAGCATCATCCGCTGCAGGTCGCCGTTCTCGGCCCCACCCAGGCCGGAAAAAGCTCGGTCATCAATTGGTTGCTCGAAAAAAAACTCGCTGAGGTCAGTCCTCTGGCCGGTTTTACCGTTCATCCGCAAGGCTTTTACATCAATCTCTCTCCCGACCGTGTGGAATGGATCGACGGGTATTTCCGTCACTATCAGCGCTGCCCTCGGGATGCCTTACCGTCGGACCGTTATGACTGCTTTGCGCTCGTTGAAACGACGACCGATGCGCGGCACCCCTTGAGCGGTACCGTACTTTGGGATACTCCGGATTTCGATTCCGTCGATGCCGATGAGTACCGGCAGGCCGTGCTTCGCGTAGCCGCCCTAGCGGACGTGGTATTGCTGATCTTGAGCAAGGACAAGTACGCCGACTTGTCGGTTTGGGAGTTGATCGGCCTGTTGGAACCGCTGTCTCAACCCACCGTGATCTGCTTGAACAAGATCGAGAAAGCGTCTTACCAGACTTTGGCGGAGTCGCTGCAGGAGAAATGGCGAAATGCCAGACGGGATCCGCCGCCTCCCATCATCACCGTTCCATATTTAGAAAATATCCAAGCGGATGATTTTGCCCTGTTGCACAGCGAGCGCGCACAGCTCCTCAACGCCGTAGATCGGGCGATCCGCGGAGTTCACCGCAAGCAACACGCGAAAAGCGCCAAGCGCTTCGTCCAAATTCACTGGCGCGACTGGCTGGTGCCGGTCAAAGCCGAGCACAACCTGAAGGCCGAGTGGCGCAACCTGGTCGACGAGGCCGTGCGCGACAGCTTGAACATCTACAAGCGGGACTATCTCAATCACCCGCACCATTACGAAACGTTTCAGAGGGCGCTAGCGGAACTCTTGACCCTGCTCGAGATTCCCGGCCTCGCTGGTACGCTGCTCACTGCACGCAAGATCGTCACCTGGCCGGTTCGACAGATCGTCAAACTCGGCCGAGCCGTAGGTGGTCGCCGCCAACAAAGTGTCAGCGGCGAAGCGGCGATCTTGCACCAGGCAGCTGAACATCTGTTCATCCGTCTCAGCGAGACCATACTCTTAAAACGGGAAGAGGAACCCTTCCGGCAAGCCTGGTGGAAGGAGCTGGCGGAATTGCTCCGAAGCGCCAGACCGGTTCTAGCCAACCGTTATGCCGTGGCCGTCGACCAATACCTGCGAGCCTTCCAGCCGCAGATCGAAAAAACAGCGCACGGACTGTACGATCGGCTGCGGGAACATCCGGCGGTTCTGAACAGCCTCAGGGCAACACGCGTCACCACCGATGCAGCAGCCCTAGCGGTAGCCCTGCATACGGGCGGCATCGGTGTGCAGGATTTCATCATCGCACCGGCCATGCTCTCCCTCACCACCATGCTGACCGAGAGCGCCTTGGGGCGTTACATGAACAAAGCGGCAGCCGAGCTCAAGCAGCAACAGTTCAAAGCCGTGGAAGAATTGTTCAACAAGACTGTTCATACCTATTTGAACAGTCTGCCGGAACAAATGGACACCTCCCGACAGTTCAACATTCCCCGCGAGGCTATCGACTCGGCCGAGGCGCAACTGGATTAAACCATGCAAATAACTTTCGAACAGCTACTTTCGACCGCAAGAAGCTGGGCGGAAAAAGCCCAATCCGGGGGGTGGCTGACGTCGGGAGACGTCCAGTCCCTGTACGAAATGGAGGTCCGGACGCCGGCAGCTTTGTTCGAGTCCGGAACACACCGTCCCCTGGTCGCGGCCTTTTTCGGCGGCACGGGCGTCGGCAAGAGTACCCTGCTGAACCGGCTCGCCGGCCAGTCCATCGCCCGAACTGGCGTCGAACGCCCGACATCTCGCGAGGTATCCCTCTATCTCCACGATTCGGTGAAGATCCAACATCTTCCGAAAGACTTCCCTACCGACCGGGTGCGTATCGCCTATCACCACGACGACCGACGCAGACAAGTCCTCTGGATCGACATGCCCGACATCGACAGCACCGAACTGAGCAATCGTCAGCTCGTGCTGGATTGGCTGCCCCACATCGACGTCTTGATTTACGTGGTCAGCCCCGAACGCTATCGCGACGACAAAGGCTGGCGCTTGCTGCAGGCACACGGCGGTGAACATGCCTGGCTGTTCGTGATGAACCAGTGGGATCGCGGCCATCCCGCCCAGGTCGAGGATTTCGCCAAACTCCTGGCCAAGGCGGGATTCAGAAATCCCATTTTGCTCCGCACCGACAGCCGTGAAATCGAAGGTGAACGCAAGCTTGATGATTTCGAGACTTTACAGGCCATACTCCAGGATATGGCTGACCGCCACGTCATCCATCAACTGGAACTGCGAGCGGAAGCCCTGCGCCTGGATGCGCTGCGGAAGGCTTTGAACGATTGCCTCGAAAAGCTCGGCAACCGCGACGGCTACACCGGACTCGAACCCAACTGGTCCGGCATCTGGAGGGAAACCCGTGAGGATTTGATGAAAGGGTTGGAATGGCCGATCCAGGAGGTCGCCCGCGCCTTCGTGACTCACGAGGCCAGCGTGCTGCGCCGGCGTATCGACTTGACCAAGACGCCCGACGAGAAACCACGATCCGAAAAAGCGCGACCGGAATCGATCTTATGGGATGAGTGGGCCGAGAGCCGGTATCAAGATGCGCAAGATCGCCTGATCGTCGAAGCCGGCGAACGGGGACTCGCCGTGATCCCGCTCAAAGCGAGACTGGATGCGGTGGGGAACGGCGTAGGCCGCACCGTTCTCGCGGAAGGACAGCGATCGCTGCGGCTGGCCCTGGCCAATCCGGGAAACGCGTTGCAGCGCTTTTTCCTGAAACTTTCCGGCTTCTTGTCGGTCCTCCTGCCTCTGATCGCCATCGGCTGGGTGTCCTATCAAGTCGTCAAAGGCTATTACGAAAGCGCGCTTTATCACCTAGGCTATCTGGGCACCGATTTCGCCATACACAGCGCCTTGCTCATCGTCCTATCCTGGCTGCTCCCCTATTTCCTTTATCGAAAACTGAAACCCTCAGCCGAACGAACGGCGATCAAAGGCCTTCGGGACGGCATCGCGTTAGGCTTGGATCTGAGCGGCGACCGCGTGGTGGAGCAACTCCGGGAGATGGAGAAAGAACGACAGATCCTGGTCGAAGAGGGCCGTCGCATCGCCAACCTTTCGGCACCAACCGAAACGCCCGCCGTTCAGGGCTCGAAATTGCTGGAACGGGTCCTCCCGGCATCCGCCCGCATTCGTCAGAAAACCACGGGCTAGCTTTTTTTTATGGTTCGGCGGCGCGGCATTTTAAGAATGCGCCAATGAAAGCGCTTTGGAATTGAACAGGGCTCAGAAGGTGCTGGCAAGGAATGTGCGTCGAACGGCAATCCGTGCACTTGGAAATGACGCACGAACCGTCTTGGACATCTCCCCAAAGCGGGCTACGCGACACCGCGTAGGGATTCGAGACTACACGCCACGATCGTAGGTCGACCTTCCCTTGCCGACACTACGCCATGTTTACCGGCGAGTTGTGCTGGTAAAGAATTCCTGACCTAATCGCCACCTTACTCCTACCATCCGTGGTTTTAACCAATTGCGGACGAATCTGTTGGTGTTCCCCGATTACTCCATGACATCAAAGTAACTCTTGTCCACGCCGCATTCCGGGCACACCCAGTCGTCCGGAATGTCTTCCCATCGCGTGCCCGGGGCTATGCCGGAATCGGGGTCGCCTAGCTCCTCATCGTAGACATAACCGCAAGCGGAACAAATGAACTTTCGATATTGGGACATAGGGTAACGGCTCCTCTAGTTATTCTTATGAAAAGTGAAAGTGTCCCCCAAGCCGGCATGAGTGCCTCGCCCATCCGGCATCTTTAGAACAAGACGATGCGGCGCTCAGCCGGCTCCGATATCGTCCAGGTATTTCTCAGCATCCAGCGCCGCCATACACCCCGATCCCGCCGAGGTCACGGCTTGTCGGTAAATGGGATCGGCCACGTCGCCCGCGGCGAAGACGCCGGGCACGCTGGTCGCCGTTGCGTTTCCTTCCAATCCGCTTTTCACGATGATGTAACCATCGCGCATATCCAATTGGCCGGCGAAAATCTCGGTGTTGGGCGTATGCCCGATGGCGATGAAAACGCCGTCCACCTGCAAGTCCTTGGTCGAGCCGTCCGTCACGCTCTTGATGCGCAGTCCGGTAACGCCGGAATCGTCGCCGAGAACTTCATCCACCACGTGGTTCCATTCGATGGTCACGTTCCCGGACCGTGCGCGTTGTAGCAGTCTGTCGGCAAGGATCTTCTCGGACCGGAACTTGTCGCGTCGATGCACGACGGTGACGTGGGACGCGATGTTGGCGAGATAAAGGGCTTCCTCCACCGCCGTATTCCCGCCCCCGACGACTGCCACGGGCTTGTTGCGATAGAAGAATCCGTCGCAGGTCGCGCACGCCGATACCCCCCTGCCTTTGAACGCCTCCTCGGAGGGCAGTCCCAGGTAGCGAGCGGACGCACCCGTCGCGATGATCAGAGCATCACAAGTGTATACGCCGGAATCGCCGGTCAGCCGGAAGGGCCTGGACGACAGATCGGCGGTGTGAATATGATCGAAAACGATCTCCGTATCGAAACGCTCGGCGTGACGGCGCATACGTTCCATGAGATCCGGGCCGAGCAGTCCTTCGGGATCGCCGGGCCAGTTGTCCACCTCGGTGGTTGTGGTCAATTGCCCACCCATCTGAATGCCGGTGATGAGGACCGGCTTTAAATTGGCCCGTGCCGCATAGATGGCGGCGGTATATCCGGCCGGACCCGATCCCAGGATCAATAACCGGCAATGTTTTTGGTCCGTCATAGGCTCCTCGGTTCGGTTTATCGCAACAACAAAATTCCAAGTATGACGACAAGTTTTTCGGGCGTAAAGCCCGGCTCTTGATTAAATCACGCTGATTTTGAACAATACCGCGGTTATTTATTTCTTTGATTTGGTGAGAATTTTGTCGCAATTTCACAAAAAGCTCACGATCGGTCAGGATCTGGGCTCGGTATTGGTCAGAGGGCTGCGCGAGGCAGCCTTTTTGATTTACCTGGCCATTTCATTGTTTTTCCTGATCTCCTTGATGACTTTCGACGCGAGCGATCCGGGCTGGACTCACACTGGCACGGGACGCCCTATCGCCAATGGCGGCGGCGCGGTCGGAGCCTGGCTTGCAGATTTTGCCCTTTCCCTGTTCGGGCTTCCGGCTTTTTTGTTTCCGTTCCTGCTGTCAGGCTACGGTTACGCCGTCTACAAAGGCCCCGCGTCGAAAGAACCCTACGGTGCCGTGAATTATCTGTTGCGCTGGTTCGGTTTCGGAGCCGCGATGGCGTCGGGCTCCGCGTTGGCCGATATTCATCTGTTGCGCGTGCCTTTTCCCCTTCCGGAAACCGCCGGCGGAATCCTGGGCCAGGAAGCGGCCGGGCTATTGATCGGAGCCTTCGGCACGACCGGTGCGACGGTACTGCTCGTTTCATTTTTCCTGGCCGGGGTTTCGCTCTACACCAGCCTTTCCTGGCTGGGTTTGCTGGACGCGGTGGGAAAAGGCGGATTGATGATCGCCAACGGCTTGTTCGCCGCTTTCCAGGCGCTCGGCGGAGCATCCCGAGGGGAGCCAAACAATCAGGAAAGCCAAGCACGGATCGACCCGCCGCGGGAGAAAATCAAGCCCAAGCGGATCGAACCCACAGTCAAACGCAAATCCCAAGCACCGGAAATCAAGGACGCCAAGGAACCTAGGGGACCGCTACGGTTCCACAGGGCTACGACCTCGACCAAGACACTTCTGCCCAACGAGGGCGAACTACCGCCCCTCGATCTCCTCAACAGTGTCGCGCCGAAGATCAAGGGCTACTCCGATGCGGCATTGGAGGAAATGTCTCAAATGGTCGAGTCCATTCTCGCGGATTTCGGCGTAGAGGTCGAGGTCACCGAGGTACACCCTGGCCCCGTCATCACGCGGTTCGAAATTCAACCGGCGGCCGGTGTCAAAGTGAGCCGCATCAGCGGACTGGCGAAGGACCTGGCGCGTGCCTTGTCCGTCACCAGCGTGCGAGTGGTGGAAATCATTCCCGGCAAGTCGGTCATCGGTCTCGAAATCCCTAACGAGGAACGCGAAACCGTATTGCTCCATTCGGTGCTTTCGTCTGAGCCTTACCAGCAATCCACATCGCCCTTGACCCTAGTGCTCGGCAAGGACATCGGCGGCCAGCCGGTAGTGGCCAATCTAGCCCGCATGCCTCACCTCCTGGTCGCCGGCACCACCGGTTCCGGCAAGTCGGTCGCCATCAACGTCATGATCCTCAGCATATTGTACAAGGCCCGACCCGACGAGGTCCGCCTGATCATGATCGACCCCAAGATGCTGGAACTGTCCGTATACGAAGGCATTCCCCATCTCTTGACCCCGGTCGTGACCGACATGAAGGAAGCCGCCAACGCCCTGCGCTGGTGCGTAGCGGAAATGGAGCGGCGCTACAAGCTGATGTCCATGATGGGTGTCCGCAATCTGGCAGGTTTCAATCAGAAGGTCAGCGAGGCCATCGAAGCCGGCGAGCCGATTCTCGATCCCACCTGGTCCGCCGAACAAGCTTTGGAAGGCGAAGAGCCCCCTACCCTCGCCCCCCTGCCCTATATCGTCATCGTCATCGACGAGTTGGCGGATATGATGATGATCGTGGGCAAGAAGGTGGAGGAACTGATCGCTCGCCTCGCCCAAAAGGCGCGCGCCGCCGGCCTGCATTTGATTCTGGCCACCCAGCGGCCGTCGGTGGATGTCCTTACCGGTTTGATCAAGGCCAATATCCCGACCCGTATCGCTTTCCAGGTCTCGTCGCGCATTGACTCGCGAACCATTATCGATCAAGGCGGGGCAGAAACATTGCTAGGCAACGGCGACATGCTCTTCCTCCCGCCAGGCACGGGGCTGCCGATGCGGGCGCACGGCGCCTTCGTCTCCGACCAGGAAGTGCACAACGTGGTCGAATTCCTGAAGAAAACGGGGCGCGCCGAATACATCGACGAGATCACACGCTTCTCCGAGGACAGCGGCGATTTTTCCGGCGGTAAATCGTCCGGCGGCGGAGACGGGGAAGATCTGGATCCTCTCTACGATGAAGCCGTCCGCTTCGTCACGGAATCGCGCAAGGCTTCTATCTCCAGCGTGCAGCGCCGGTTCAAGGTGGGCTATAACCGCGCGGCGCGGATGATCGAGGACATGGAGAGAGCGGGCATTGTCGGCCCCGCCGAATCGAATGGAAGCCGCGAGGTCCTGGCTCCACCACCGCCGGATGTCTGAGCACATGGCCGAAACCAGAGTGCCGATGCATGTATCAGATGTAGGGTGGGTTAGGCGCGCATCGCAAGGAATTCGCAAGGTTTCTTTGACGTTTCCGTGCGCCGTAACCCACCAAGATGCAACCCATGAAGCATGCCACCGAATTTGTGGGTTACGGCGCGCCGAAATGCCAAAGGAACTTTCCAGACTCGATGTGGTGTGCACCTAACCTGCCCTACAAGCTGACGCTTTGTTATTGAATTATCTCTGGGTCGGCTTTTTCCTGGCCGCCTTCGTTTCCGGACTGGTTCAGTGGCTGTGGCTGGACGACGCCGAGGTATTTGCACGCCTGATGCAGGCGGTGTTCGACAGCGCCAAGGCCGCGTTCGAAATCGCCTTAGGACTGACCGGAGCCTTGACGTTTTGGCTCGGAATCCTACGGGTCGGCGAGCGTGGCGGCTTTCTCAAGCTGCTTACCCGCGGGCTGACGCCGTTACTTCACCGCCTGATGCCGCAAGTCCCCCCGAATCATCCGGCCATGGGAGCGGTTGTAATGAATCTCTCGGCGAACATCCTGGGACTGGACAACGCCGCGACCCCCCTGGGTATCAAGGCTATGCGGGAACTGCAAAGCCTGAACCCGAAACCGGATACGGCCAGCGACGCCCAGATTCTCTTTTTCGTGATCAATGCGTCGTCCATCACTCTGTTTCCGATCTCGATTCTGGCGTTTCGGGCACAGATGGGCGCAGCCCATCCAGGGGATGTCGTGGTTCCGATCCTGATGGCGACCTTCTGCTCCACGCTCGCAGGCTTTGCAAGTGTCGCCCTACGGCAGCACATTGGCCTACGCGATCCGGTCGTTCTGGCTTATATCGGCGGATTCGGCCTGGCGATCATCGGCTTGGCGTTCTATTTTGGCAGCCTGAATCAGGACGAGATGCAGCGGAACTCGGCGTCGTTTAGCAATCTCTTGCTGTTTTCGCTGATCGCCCTGTTCCTGGCCGGTGCGATTCGTCATCGCATCAACGCTTATGAGGCTTTCGTCGACGGCGCCAAAGAAGGATTTCACACCGCGATCACCATCCTGCCCTATCTGGTGGCGATGCTGGTTGCCGTCGGTGTATTGCGAGCGAGCGGATTGCTCGATGCCATCATGTCCGGAATGCGTTTTCTTTGCGAGGCGGCGCAAATCGACGGACGCTTCGTCGACGCCCTGCCGACCGCGTTGATCAAGCCCTTCAGCGGCAGCGGGGCACGCGCGATGATGCTAGACAGCATGCGCGCCTTTGGGGTCGATTCCTTTCCGGCACGCCTCGCGACCATCATTCAGGGCAGCACCGAGACGACGTTCTACGTGCTTGCGGTGTATTTCGGAGCGGCCGGTGTCAAAAACGTCAGATATGCGATAGGCTGCGGGCTTTTGGCGGATCTGGCCGGAGTGCTCGCGGCCATTGTGATTACCTATCGATTCTTTGGTTGAAAACATCATGCGCGTCAACTTGAAAGCCTTAGGCTGCCGCCTCAACGAGGCGGAACTCGAATCCTGGGCCCGACAATTTCAGCGAGAAGGGTATCGCATCGTCGGCGACACCGAGGAAGCCGATCTCATCGTGCTTAATTCTTGTGCGGTCACCCAGGAGGCTGTACGTAAGTCCCGGCATTTGATCCGCCGCACGGCGCGCGAGAATCCAAAAGCAAAGGTGGTCCTAAGCGGATGCTACGCCACTTTGAACCGCGAAGAAGCCGAAAACTTGGGTGTCGATCTCGTGGTCACCAATGAGCACAAAGCGCAACTGATCGACATTGCCAAAAAAGAACTCGATCTACCAGTGATGCCGGCGTTTTCGACCGATCCGGGCGAGTCTGCCCTATTCCGGCTCGGCCGCCAGCGCGCTTTCGTAAAGGTTCAGGACGGTTGCCGTTACCGCTGCACGTTCTGCATCGTCACGGTCGCGCGGGGCGAAGAACGGAGCCGCACCATCGACGAGATTGTCGCCGAGATTGCCGAGCTGCATGCCCAAGGCGTCCAGGAAGCAGTGCTCACCGGCGTTCATCTGGGTGGATATGGCAGCGATCTCGGCTTGGGGTTAGATCAATTGATTCGCGCCCTGCTCGAACGCACCGACATTCCGCGCCTACGCCTCGGTTCCCTAGAACCTTGGGACTTACCGGAATCCTTCAGCGAACTCTTCGAAAATCCGAGGTTCATGCCGCACCTTCATCTTCCTCTGCAGAGCGGGTCCGATTCGGTGTTGAGACGCATGGCGCGGCGCTGCAAGACCGCCGATTTCGCCCGCCTGGTGGAGCAATTGCGGAAGGACGTTCCCGACATCAATATCACCACCGACGTGATCGTCGGATTTCCCGGCGAAACGGAAGCGGAATGGGAGGAGAGTTTGACCTTCATCGAAGGGATCGGGTTCGGTCATATCCATATCTTCGCCTATTCGCCCCGCTCCGGCACCAAAGCCGCGGGAATGCCGGGCCATATACCAGCCGAGATCAAGAAAGCAAGGAGCCGTGCGCTACACGAGGTTTCTGAAAAACAGAAGCGGAAAACCTTCGAGCGATTCCTGGGCCGCGAATTTCCTGTTCTTTGGGAAACCGAGCACTCGGCCCCAAATCAGCCCCTTGAAGCCTTCGGTTATACGCCGAATTATCTCCGGGTTGCCGTTCGAGCCGAACCGGGTGAATCTTTGACGAACCGCATCACTACGGTTCGGCTGACGGCTGTCGCCGACCCGGGCGATCATGTACTCGCCGAAGCGGTATCGGATTGCTCCCCGAGCCCTCCTTCCAAGAGATAGAGCGTCGCGCCAATCACCGCGGCCGGCGGGATCAGGACATTCAACACCGGAATCGTGAGTCCCAGCGTCACCAAACCACCGAAGCTGAACACCCCCAAAGGCAGTTTCCGTGCGATGCGGCGCTGTTCGTCAAACCGATAACCATAAGCTTCGAGCGGATAGGCTAGATACTCGAGCGCCAAAAACCAGATGCTGAACGCCACCCAAAAGAACGGCGCGATGAGGTTGAGGCCCGGGATCAGGAATAGCACCAGCAGCGGAACGGCGCGGACCAGAAAATAAAGCAAGCGTTTTACCTCTGACAGAGAATCAGCTACCAGCGACTTGCCCAACGAGACCTCAGCGGCAGGGGCTTCTTGGCCCTTTAGCAAGACGATCGTCTTTTCTGCCAGGACGCCGTAGAACGCCGCTCCAACCAGATTGGCCAGCAGGGTAAACGTGAAATACACGATCATCAAAAAGCTCAGCCCGAACAGAGGCCAAAGCAGCCAGCGCAGAAAATCCAGCCAAGCCGGCACCAGCCAATCGACGAAAGCCGAAAAGTAATAAAATCCAGCGGCGAGAGCCACGCCGTAAAGCACCAGGTTAATCAACAGGGGAATCCCTACCAGATGGCGCAGGCCCGGCTTTGCGAGCATACGAAGCCCTCGCAGCAAACAGGCGGCGGAAAGATGTAGATTGTTGAGCTTTTTGGTATTGACTGGAGCATTCATGAATGGTCTGGTCCGAAACGAGTGATACGTTGGTGTCGATATGTTCGATCTCAGCGACCAGTATACCGTTTGCGGCTCTCGGGCAAGTCGAGCACAAGGGACATGGCGGTTCTGATCTATGCGCCAAGGTTCACGTCGAAATTCTCGCTCAGCAGTTCCAGGCGTGCGTAGGGGCGGCTCAAGGCATCCTTAAGAATCAAGGAGCACAGAAACAGCGCGTCCTTGCCTAAGATGCAGGGTACTGTGATGGTCTGTACCGCCACGTCCTTCCTCAGGTGACCGTAATGCCGCAGCCCGCATTGCCCTACCCGCCACGTCTAGCTAGTACAAAACGTCATCAGGCCTGAAGCCGCAGATTCCAGGGAACGTAACCTTTGGCTAGAAACTGATTTTGACGCCGCCCTCGACGATATGTTGGTCGAGATTGGATTGGCCCAATCGGCTTTCGTAACGTAGGTACAGGCCGTTGCCTTCCTGCAAAGCGAGACTCAGCGAGCCACCTAGGTTGACATAGTCTCGATCTGGCTTGCCGGTGTAGATGGCGAAGTTGCCGAGATTGCTGGAGGTATTGGACAGGCGCATGGCGATCGGACGGTTGTCGTTGAGATATTGGTGCTCCCACTCCACCCGTATGGACGGCGTGATAACTCCGAACGGAGTGCTGAAAACCCGACTAACCTGTAGGCCGACGTCGCTAACCAGGGAGTGATTCAGCTGCCCGCCCACCGACAAGGCCAATCCGGAGCCGCCTTTTTCCTGGTAGGCATCAATGTGCAGGTTGAGGTATTCGAAGCGAACCTGGGGACTAATCTGCCAAGCCCCGAAATTGAAATCCCGCCCCCGCTCAAAGCGATAGTGAACTGATCACCCGAGGGCGTCGCGTGGGTATGGCCGGCGAAGCCCGGATAGCGGAAACGGCGGTTAAAGGTGTAATCGGTGCCGCCATAACTGGCCAGCCAGTCCACATAGAAATCCTGGGGCAGGTAGTAACCGCCGTAGAAGCTCCCTAGGAAGGTATCGCTATCCAAGGAACCAGCGCCCCAATGGTAGCGGGAAGAAGTATTGGTGTAATTCACCGCCACACCCGCCACTAGGTTATCGGTAAAGCGGTAATCCATCCCGAAGGTCACATTGCGAGTCTCAAAATCCGATCCGCGCTCGAAAGCATTGCCGTTTACGCCGCCGATGTTGAAACGACTTTGGATGAACATCCCCAAAGGACTGTCGCGGAGCGGCGATCCGGCATCCTCATTGGCCTTCAGCAGCAAGTTCTTGGAGAATTGCAGACCGTTAAGATTAAGCGAAAAGGCCGGAGTGGTCCCTCGCCGCAGGCCGGTCAGACGGGTGAACACCGCGTCCATGCGGGTGGAATTGAATTTCACCGGGATGCCGGCCTGATTGGGCACCTGATCTGGAGTCAAAGACTGGATAGCCTGCTGTTTCTGTTCCGGCGTCATGGACTGCAGTTCCGCGCAACGCAGCCCCAAAGCCTCACTGGGGTTGAGACAGGCCTCATCGAGGGCGGCGGAGAAGTTCTGCTGATCGAGGGTTAAACCTTCAGTTTCTACCAGATCGGGCACGAAGCTCCAGGGCAAAAGCTGGCCGCTACCTGAGCCAAACGAAGCGCCGTTCAGAAAGGCCTGATTAGCTTCTACGGTCGGATCGAAATAGATGTTGTAGTCGCCGCTGATGCCGGCCAATTGGGCCATACCGCCGGGAAGATTGATGGTGCGCACATAAAGGGCTGCACCCGCAGTGTTGTTGCCATCCTGCAGGATCAGGGTTTGGCCCGGATTCAGGGTAAGCGAGCCCCAGGCGAAATTGTTGAGAAATCCTGCAGCCTGAGCACCCCGGTCCTCGCCGGCCAATTGCAGGATGTGCTCAGAGTTCCCCAACTCGCTTTCGGCAAAAATCAGCTCGGCCTTGGTCGTGTTCCACAGAGTGCTCTGGGTGCTGGCGTTGAGAAAATCGCCGGTGATGATGAAAGTATCGCCGCTCCCACCCACTAAATAGCCTTCGGGCCCCACTACCAGGTTATTGAACTGATTGGTGGAAGGGTCGCTGATATAGGCGCCGCTGTTGGTAAAAGTCCCATTGAACTGAACCTGGGTATCGGTAATCTTGAAAGTCCCCTGATTGGTCACATTGCCATTGAAAATGCGAGTACCCGAACCGCTTACATTGACTGTGCCGAGGTTATTCAGTTCGCCTTGGAAGCTGCCGCCGGAATAATTGAAATTGCCCTGGTTGTCGAAGTGGCCCACCGTCAGATTGCCATCTACCAGGTTCAGATCGCCAGTCCGAAGATCGAGATGATTGGTGCTGAGTGTGCCACCACCAGTGATGGTGGTACTCCCGGCCATCTGGACAAAGCCGCCGGGTTCCAGCTCATCAATGGCACCGTCCGCCATCGCCCCCCCGGAAATCTTCAGGTTCCCGGCATTGGTAAAAGATCCGAAAATCTGGACGTTGCCGCTGTTGTTGAAAACGCCGGCATTGGTGAAATTGGTGAGTCCGGGAACAACGAGGGTGGCGCCAGCATTATTAAGCGTACCCCTATTGGTGTAGTCGCTCAGGATACCGTAGCCTCCCCCGGACGCGAGGTTGAGGGTATTGCCCTGGGGATTGTCTGGCAGTGACTCACCGATGACCGTCACCCGAAACGGAGCGTAATTCGCCACGCTTCCGCCTGGAAGGGTTCCGAACACGCCTTGCCGATTAGGGAAAATCTGGTATTGCAGGGTAAACGCGAACCCGATGTAGTAAACCCCAGGCTCAGTCGGCGCATATAAGGCGCTGTCGGCGAAGTTATTGGGGATCACCCCGATCTGAGTGCCAAAACCAGGCGGGATCCCACCATTGTAAAATGCCTGAGACCCCGCAGGGGCAGGCGCTATCCAGGCGGTATAGAGCTGGATGATGCAGCCCGGACAATAGCTGGTGTCGTTTTCCTGGATGTGGTAATTGCCGGCCACACCGACAAAGGCGCCTCCGGTTACGATAGCTGAATTGCCATGGATGATTCCCTCGCCTTGACCTTCTCCCCCCACCGAGGAGAAATGAGGATTGAAAATCTGAACCTCTCGGCCGATCACATTCCAGCTTACCGTATCGGCGAGAATAGCCGCCTGCAAGGTGAAGGGAGCAAAGACCAAGAGTGGGCCATAAAATGCGATTTCCCACCTGACGAGCAGCGCTCTAAAGTTAATTAATTTCCCATTTATTAACATGTGGGCAGAGATTTAATTGTCCCTCATTCCAATTCAATTCCAATTTTTCCTCAGCTTCACCAGACCTTCGTGGCCCAGCACCACTTCTAGGTCTTCTATGGTTTTTTCAGGCTGGCTGAACAGTCCCCGTGCTCGTAGGCTTCTCAGGCGGGATAGCTCCAGGGTATCGGCGATGGACCTAATGCCTGCGGTGGCATCCTCACGAGATTGAGCTCGATGATGATTTATGCCGAATCGGGGGCTGGCGGCGGCGATTTCCTTAGCTCAAGATTTCAAGGCGGTGATCGCGCCGCAGCGTTTGCGGTTCCATTGCGAACAGACCTCCGCTCTTTGGTATTCGCGCTTTTTTCTAACTGTACAGTACCCAGGTCGGCAAGGAATACATCCCAAAACGCATTGGCTTCCGTGAGGTCTTTTTGGCAAAACTCCGTCGCCTTGCGAGCCTTAAGCTTGGCTGCATCGCGCTAGGGAGTTCCAGGCTGGACCTTGATGATTGGCAGCAACTGCTGTAACCGGGTTGGGGAGGTGGTAGGGGAACCTCTGTAATTTGGGCTTGCGCTCGGGGAGACGGGAGCGGAATAGCTTGATAGGAAAACGTTCGTCTCTTCAAAATCGTCATGCGCGAGGACACATCGTTATGGTTTGCGTGAACTACCGGCTTGGTGCGGGAACCCGCGTGCTACGGTTCTGTCTCTACTGACCGTACCCTTGAGTTACAAAATACCCAGTATAGGCCATAGTAGCTTGAGTTGTTCCGACTCCGGAACACACGCTATTCCGTCTTCGCGAACGGCCAATGGAGGATTTGATATCGATGTCTCAGCGCGTCATCCACGACACAACGATTGAATGCCTACAGGGAAACATCGCCGATCAGCCCGACATGGAGGCGATTGTTAACGCCGCCAACGCCGCGTTACGCACGGGCGGAGGCGTAGCCGGCGCTATCCATCGGGCGGCAGGACCTGGACTTGAGCAGGAATGCCGGCCATTGGCTCCCATTCGCCCCGGTGAAGCCGTCATAACGGGCGCCCATAAGCTGCCTAACCGTTACGTGATTCACTGTCTCGGTCCAGTCTACGGGGGCGACGAACCCGCCGCCGAATTGCTGGCATCCTGCTACCGCAACGCGCTTCACCTGGCCGAGCAGAATAACATTCGGTCCATCGCCTTTCCCGCTCTTTCAACCGGCGCCTTCGGCTATCCTATGGAAGCGGCGGCGCGCATTGCCTTTGAAACTATCCTCGAAGAAGCGCCGAAACTCACCTCAGTCAAGCACATACGCTTCGTCCTGTTCCAAGCGAAAGACCGAGAGCTGCACGAGAGAATCCTCGACGAGATCTCGGAACGCAGGCCTGAAGGCTAGCGCTGTGGCGACACCTCATTCGGGCGATAAACAAAGGACAAGGAACATGACCACCGACATCGATAGCCTGTTCGCCCCCGGCGATGCCTTGCTCGTCGTGGATGTGCAGAACGATTTCTGTCCGGGCGGAGCGCTGCCGATCGAAAACGGCGACGCGGTGATTCCAGTTCTGAACCGCTGGATCGCGGCGGCCACGCGGCGAAACGTTCCAGTTTACGCCTCGCGCGACTGGCATCCTTTCGAACATGTCTCCTTCAGAGAAAACGGCGGTCCCTGGCCGCCTCACTGCATCCAGGACAGCGCGGGCGCGCGTTTCCATCCCGACCTGAAGCTCCCTGATTCGACGATAGTCGTGACTAAGGGCGTACGCTTCGACCAGGATCAGAACTCCGCCTTCGACCAGACTGGGCTCGGTCAGCACCTCCGCAGAAAGGGCATCAAACGCCTCTGGGTAGGCGGCCTCGCAGAAGATGTGTGCGTGCTCGCCACGGTGTTGGACGCACGTCGGGAAGGCTTCGACGTCATGGTGATCCAGGAAGCTACCCGTCCGGTGTCTCCTCAGGGCGGAGAAGCGGCGCGACGGAAGATGCGAGAGGCCGGTGCCAGTATCGCAGCTTGATCTCCGTATGTAAAATACGGTTGTCAGTAAAAATTCTCGTTATTATTCGCATTTTGTAAGCCGCATTTTCCCGCGTCTACCGAAAACCATCATCCGCATATGATCTCGATGTCCGCCGACACCAAGCAGGGATGTCGCTCGTGGCTGGAGCCGGCTTTTTCGATCGTTACCGCGGCGGCGCTTCATGCTGCGGTTTGGGCCGCCTGGCTCGCCGCCCCGGCGGATCGCGAGCCGGCTGAAACGCCGCCCAGGCTGGTAGAAGTCTCGCTGGTCGCGGCACAGCCGGAAGTGGCTCCGGAACCGCCTCAACCACAGGTACAACAGCCGCCGCCCAAACCGGAGCCGGCGCCGGAAAAACCTGCACCCAAAAAACCGGAGAAACCAAAACCGAAGCCGAAACCCAAACCCAAGCCTGAGCCCCAACCTAAACCCGTGGCGCGAGCCGAGCCCGAACCGGCACAAGACAACGCACCCACGGCGCCGGTCGAGGCCCCGACCGCTCCGGTTAAAGGCAAAGCTGCGGCTCCACCCGCGCCTTTCGTGGAAGCCAGTTACAAGGCGCCGGGACTGAACAATCCGCCGACGCGTTATCCGCGCATCGCGCTGGAAAGACGTTGGGAAGGCAAAGTCACGCTGCGTGTTCAGGTCATGCCGAATGGTTCGCCGGGCGAAATCAAAATTGAGCGTAGCAGCGGCTATGGGATTTTGGACGAAGCGACCGTGGAACAAGTCAAGAACTGGCGCTTTGTGCCCGCGCGCCGCGGAGACCGCGCCGTGGTCTCCTGGGTTATCATCCCGATCGAGTACAAGCTAAAAAGATGAGAAAGGTTGTCGCATGATTCACTTATCCTCCGCCGATATCGTTCAGATCACCCTCTGGGTTCTGATCGCGTTTTCCATCATCACCTGGAGCATCATCTTTTTCAAAAGCTGGACGCTCTGGAACATCGGCAAGCGCAACCGCGGATACAGCAAAGCTTTCTGGGCTGCCCCCGATCTCGCCGCAGCCTCCAGCCTAGAACATGCTACTAGCGCGCTGGGACGCATCGCGGGAGCAGGATTCGGCGTGCTCAAGGACGTGCGCAGCAATACCTCGCGCATGCTGGAGTGGAGCGGTGATATTCAGTCGGTGCTGGAACGATCGCTGCGGCAACAAATCAGCAAGGAGCGCAAGGATCTCGAACAAGGGCTGTCCATGCTGGCCAGCATCGGTAGCACGTCGCCCTTTGTCGGGCTGTTTGGCACGGTCTGGGGCATCATGCACGCGTTGAAGGACATCAGTGAGGCTAAATCGGCCAGCCTCGACGTGGTCGCCGGTCCTATCGGCGAAGCACTCATCGCCACGGCCATCGGCATCGCGGCGGCCATTCCGGCCGTGTTGGCCTATAACTTCTTCCTACGGCGCATCAAGCTGTGCGAAGCGGATCTCGAATACTTCGCCACCGATTTCCTCAACCTCGCTGTAAAAACTGGCCTCAAGGGTGACGGGAGCGAATAACTATGGCGTTCAAGACTGACTCTTCCTCCGATCGGGAGGCGATGAGCGAAATCAACGTGACGCCGCTGGTCGACGTCATGCTGGTATTGCTGGTCGTATTCATCGTCACTGCGCCGCTATTAACCCAGGCCGTGAAGGTCGATCTACCGAAAACCGAAAAAACCGATCCCGCCCCCGACGAACACCTCGCGACTATCGCCATCGACGCCCAAGGCCAAATTACCCTGAACGATCAACCGCAGCCTCTTGAGACATTGGAGCAAGGGCTGCGCGACCTGCAGCAGGCCGACCCGGAACTAATCGTCCAATTCCAGGCCGACACCGCCGTTCCCTACGGCCGGGTCGCAGAAGCCATGGCTGTTGCGCACAAGGCAGGCATCACCAAATTGGCCTTCATCACCCGCGAGTGACCGCTCCCGATACTCCGAAAACCGGGGTTCTCGGGAAAATCCGGGATCGCCACACCGTATTCGTGGCATAATTGGCCCATTCTTAGCGGTTCACACGCATGACGTCGAGCTTACAACGCGGTAGATTCACCACGACCTACGACGAGGAAAGCCTGTGTCGCACCGGCCTCAAAGTCGTACGGACCGAGGCCGAAGCGGTAGCGGCCTTGGCCAAGCGCATCGACGGGAGCTTTGCTTCAGCCTGCAAACTCATGCTCGCCTGCAAGGGGCGCATCATCGTGACCGGGATGGGAAAATCCGGCCATATCGGCGGCAAGATCGCCGCGACTCTGGCGAGCACCGGCACCCCCGCGTTCTTCGTGCATCCGGGCGAAGCCAGCCACGGCGATTTCGGTATGATCACCGTGCACGATGTCGTTCTGGCTTTGTCCAATTCCGGGGAGACCCCTGAGATCCTGGCTATTTTGCATCTCATCAAGCGACTCGGCGTTCCGTTGATCGCCATGACCGGTAACGCCAAGTCCACACTGGCCAAGCAATCGCTGGTGCATATCGACACGTCGGTGAAAGAAGAAGCCTGTCCGCTCGGTCTTGCCCCTACCTCGAGTACAACTGCGACACTGGCAATGGGGGATGCTTTGGCGGTGGCTCTGTTGGAAGCGCGGGGATTTACCCGAGAAGATTTTGCCTTCGCCCATCCGGGCGGAAGCCTCGGACGAAAGCTGCTGACCCGAGTACGAGACATCATGCACACCGGCGTGGAAATCCCGGCGGTACCGGAACACGCTTTGGTGCGCGATGCCGTTTTGGAGATGACTGCGAAAAAACTAGGAATGACCGCTATTGTCGATAACGACTTCCGCGTGCTCGGCATTTTTACCGACGGCGACCTCCGGCGCTTGTTCGAAAAGGCTCGCGACATTCATACCACCCCGATTAACGAAGTCATGACACGAGATTGCACCAAAGTCTCAGCCGAGTTGTTGGCCGCCGAATCGGTACGCATCATGGAAGATAAGCGGATCAACGCTCTTTTGGTGGTGGACGAGACGAACCGGCTGATCGGCGCACTCAATATGCACGATTTGCTGAGAGCCGGGGTAGTTTGATGTCCGAGAGCGTACCGCAAGAGGTGCTGGCCCGTGCGGCCCGTGTCCGTCTGGTCATCTTCGACGTGGACGGCGTTCTAACCGACGGCAGGCTGTTCTTCGATCAGGACGGCCGGGAATACAAGAGCTTTCATGCCCGCGATGGTCATGGCATTAAGCTGCTCCAGAGAACGGGCGTGGCTACGGCAGTCATCTCCGGCCGCCGCTCACAATCGGTGGCTTTGCGCATGGAAAGCCTCGGAATTCGCCACATCTTTCAAGGGTGCGAAAACAAACTGGAAGCGTTCGACCAGCTTCGCCTGGAACTGGCGCTGGCGCCGGACGAGATAGCTCATGTCGGCGATGATCTCCTGGATCTCCCGATCATGCGACGGGTCGGACTGGCGGTCGCAGTGGCCGACGCCCACTTCAGCATTCGACAGCACGCCCACTGGATCACTGCCAACCCCGGCGGAGCAGGCGCCGCGCGCGAAGTCTGCGATCTCATCATGAAAGCCCAAGACACCCTGCAAGGCGTGATCGAGAGTCATTTCTAATGAGCAGTTTTGCTCTGCGTTCGCTGGTGACCTATCTGGCACTGGCTGCCCTGGCCTTGTCGACCTGGTGGCTCGCCGGCATTTTGACACCCGATGAGGAATCCGTGGAATCCGCCGCGCTGGGCACGGTCGATTATTATGCGAAAAACTTGAGTCGAACCTTGATGGACGAAAACGGCAAGCCCAAGCAACTGCTGTTTACGGTGAACCTTACCCATTACGTGGACGGCGACCGTAGCGAATTGACCGAGCCGATCCTAACACTCTACGGAGAAAACGGACCACCTTGGGTTATTCATTCGGATCGCGCTGTCATACCAGGAGACAGCGATACCATATTTTTGAACGGAAATGTCCTAATTCTGCGCGAGCGGGACGAAAATGGCCGGACGTTAAAGATCATCACGCAGAATGCCAGAGTCCAACCCGACAACAACTATGCCGAAACCGACGAGTTCATACAGGTACTCAGCCCACCGGACGAACTGACCGGCAAAGGTGCAAAAGTTCATTTCGGCGATGATCTAAAGGTCACGATACTTTCCGATGTACGAAGAAAGCATGAAATTCCCAATTAACCGCAGTAACTCCCTAGTTCATAGCGGTAACACTTACGTTTCTTTGCCGATCCGTTCTCGACAGGAACTCGCAGGACGTCTCGGCCGCCTCGCCCTAAGCCTGATCGTTTTCCTGTCGTGGTTTTGGGCAAGCGAAAACGTCCTCGCGCTCGACAGCGATTCAAAACAACCGATTTATATCGAAGCCAACACCGCAACATACGATGAGAGAAAAGGCGAAACCGTGTACATAGGCGACGTGAAAGCCACTCAGGGCAGCCTCGAAGTCCAGGGCGATAAAATGGTTGTTTATCAGAAAGGCGGTCGGACCGAAAAAATCGTCGTTACCGGAAATCCGACCAAATTGAAACAAACGCCGGAAGGCGGCAAGGAAGACATTCACGGGACCTCGCAGCGCGCCGATTATTTTCCGGACACTGGAATTCTGATTCTGTATGACAAAGCCTTGGTCTGGCAGGGACAGAATTCGACCGCCAGTGACATCATCGAATACGACACCAAGAATGGTTTGTTTAAAGCCGGAAGTCCCACCACTGGCAGCAAGCGCGTCCACGTAAAAATGCAGCCAAAAGAAAAATCAGAGTGAACCATGGCGATTCTGGCTGCAAGCGATCTACACAAGCGCTACAACAAGCGCAACGTCGTCAACGGGGTCTCGCTGCAAATCCGCAGCGGTGAGGTCGTCGGACTGCTAGGCCCGAACGGAGCGGGTAAAACAACTACGTTCTACATGATCGTGGGGGTAATACGCCCGGATGGCGGTACAATTTACCTCGACGATCACGACATCACGAGTCTGCCCATGCATGCCAGGGCACAACTCGGCGTAGGCTATCTTCCTCAGGAACCTTCGATCTTTCGGAAGCTAACCGTAGTCGACAATTTGCGAGCCGTGTTGGAATTGCGCAGGGGATTGACCAATGGGCAGAGAGAACTGGTGATCGAGGAACTTCTCGACGAATTCAGTATCACTCATCTTCGGAATCAACCGGCGCTAGGGCTGTCAGGCGGAGAGCGCAGACGCGTGGAAATCGCACGGGCATTGGCCTGCGAGCCGCAATTCATGCTCTTGGACGAACCGTTTGCCGGGGTCGACCCGATCTCCATCATCGATATCCAAAAGATTATCGAGCACCTGAGAGACCGAGGCATCGGCATCCTGATCACCGAGCACAACGTGCGCGAGACGCTCGGAATATGCAACCGAGCCTATATCTTGAGCGGAGGCGTCGTGATCGCCGAAGGCACGGCACAAGATATCGTACAGAACAAAGAAGTGCGCCAAGTTTACCTGGGCGAGCATTTTTCCCTATAGCCACTCCCTTTCATGCTTGATACCTGTGCACTAGAATGAAGCCGATTTTCACACTGACGCTGCCAATATGCATTTCTGGACGTAACGCCTCATGAAGCAAACTCTGCAACTCCGGTTGGGTCAGCAGCTGACCATGACCCCCCAATTGCAACAGGCCATCAAGCTGCTGCAGTTGTCGAGCCTGGACTTACAGCAGGAAATTCAGCAGGCGCTAGACTCGAACATGATGCTCGAGGTAGCGGAAGACGATGGAATCCCGGGGGAATTTCAGGACGCTGTAGAAGCACCGGCCGTCGCCAGCGAGTCGGACTTCAAGGAACTGTCGAATCTCGACGCGCAGACCGATATTCCGCAGGAATTGCCGGTCGATACGTCATGGGAGGAGGTGTACGACAGCCTTCAGAGCTATTCGGCCGGATCCGCCGATTCCGATAACGACGATTTCATCTTTCAGCGGGCGCCAGCCCAGACCTTACAGGATTACCTGCGCTGGCAGATGGAATTGACACCGTTCAGCGAGCAGGACTACGCCATCGCCACCGCGATCATCGACGCGATCGACGACGACGGTTATCTGACGGCCAGCGTGGAAGATATCCACCAGGGTCTCGCCAGCCAAATTAAAGATCTAGAAATCGAGGAGGTGACGGCCGTACTGCACCGGATCCAGAACTTCGATCCGCCGGGAGTAGCCGCACCGGATTTGGCGACTTGCCTCGCGATTCAGTTGAATCAGCTGCCGGAAGACACGCCTTGGAGAAAGGAGGCCCTCACCCTAGTGACGCGGCATCTAGAAGTGTTGGCCAAACGAGACCTAGCCAAGCTCAGACGCCTCCTGGAGCTGTCCGATGAAGACCTCAATCGCGTGGTGGCCTTAATCCGGACCTTGGAACCCAAACCCGGCCGCAAGATCTCCACCCCGGAATCTCAATACGTAATTCCCGACGTCTTTGTCGTCAAGCAGGGAAATGATTGGGTCGTCGCCCTCAACCCGGAGATCTCGCCCAAACTGCGCGTCAATCCCTTCTATTCGAGCATGATTAAGCGCGCCGACAACAGCGCCGACAACATCACCATGAAGAACCATTTGCAGGAAGCACGCTGGTTCATCAAAAGCCTTCAAAGCCGCAACGAGACCCTGCTGAAAGTGGCTCGGTGCATCGTCGAACGCCAGAAAGACTTTCTCGAGTACGGCGAGACCGCCATGAAGCCGCTCGTCCTGAGAGATATCGCCGAAGAAGTGGGTATGCATGAATCCACCATTTCCAGGGTGACAACGCAAAAATACATACATACCCCGAACGGCGTATACGAGTTCAAGTATTTCTTCTCCAGCCATGTCTCGACCAATGGTGGGGGAGAATGCTCGGCGACAGCGATCAAGGCGTATTTGAAAGAAATCATCGAAAGCGAGGATCCGCAGAAACCCCTGAGCGATCACACGATCGCCGCCATGCTGAAGGGACGTGGCATCAACGTCGCGCGCCGTACCATCGCCAAATATCGGGAAGCCATGGCCATCCCGCCATCCAACGAACGAAAGCGCGTTTTTTGATTTTCTTACAAATCCAAGAGTCAAGGAGAGCTTCATGCAGATCAGCATCACCGGCCATCACGTCGAGGTCACGGAAGCCTTGAGAAATTACGTCCTGGAAAAAATGCAGCGAATCGAACGTCATTTCGACAGGATCGTCGACGTGCACGTGGTGCTCGCCGTGGAAAAGCTGGTACAGAAAGCGGAGGCGACGGTGCAGGTCGACGGCGCCAGTTTGTTCGCTCGGGAGGAACACGAGGACTTGTATGCCGCCATCGACGGCATGGTCGACAAACTGGACCGGCAAATCATCAAACACAAGGAAAAAATCCAGAAGCACTGAGTTTGCCCCTTTTTACGGTGATTGTTTTCTGCTCTTGGGGCGTAAACGAGATGTCGACATGAAACTCGTCATCGTCAGCGGACTGTCCGGATCGGGCAAGAGCATCGCATTGGAGACGCTGGAAGACGCCGGTTATTACTGCATTGATAATCTGCCGGTCTCACTATTCGAATCGTTTATCCGGCAGGCCGTGATCAGTAACCCGGGTGCGTTCCGGAAAACTGCGATCAGCATCGACGCTCGAAATCAGACCGCAAGCCTCGAACAGTTTCCCTTGACTTTGGAGCTCGCCGACAAGTTCGGAATCGAGTGCCAGATTCTGTTCCTGCAGGCGGAAACGGACACACTGCTTAAGCGTTTCAGCGAAACCCGGCGCCGGCATCCGTTGACCGATTCCTCGCACCCGCTAAGCGAGGCGATCGAGTTGGAACGCAAGCTGTTGGAGCCCGTCGCCAGCCGCGCTCATCTTCTGATCGACACCAGCTATACCAATATTCATCAGTTGCGCGAGCTGATCAGAGGGCGCCTCGCCGCGAAGCAGGACCACTTGATGTCTCTGTATTTCCTGTCGTTCGGTTACAAAAACGGCATCCCGCTCGATGCGGACTTCGTTTTCGACGCGCGCTGTCTGCCCAACCCGCATTGGGAGCCCAGCCTCCGCTGCAAGACCGGCAAAGATCCGGAGGTCATCGAGTTTCTCGCCAATATTACCGAGGTGCAAAACTATCTGGAGGATGTCGCAGCTCTGCTGCAACGCTGGATACCTCGGTTCGCGGCCGAAGATCGCAGCTATCTGACCGCCGCCATCGGTTGCACCGGCGGACAGCACCGTTCGGTGTATCTGGTGGAAGCGCTGGCGCAGTGTTTCCGTTCGGCCTCTTACGACATCCTCGTCCGGCATAGAGACCTGAATTAGGCCTTAAACGCCGGAAAACGTGGATATGCAGTCCCGCGTTTCCCCGGATGAGAGTCGGTTTCGGTATAATGCCCCGGTCCGACAGTGAGGAATCATGCTTCGAAATTCAAAAAGATCTGTCCTTATTGTTTTCAGTCTCGTTCTCGCCGCCCTTACGCCGGCCTACGCGGCCAAGAAACCGGCTCCGAAACAGCAACCCAAGGAGACCGCCCAGGCGAAGCTTGATCAACTGTCCATCGCCTATCTCGCACAGGAGCCTCAAAGCCAACCGACCTTGCCATTTTTCGACGAGGTGATCACCGACCGGGGGATACAGGGCGCCCGCTTAGGTATACGCGACAACAATACCACCGGCCGCTTTACCGGCCAGAATTTCACCCTGCGCGAAAACATCGTCCCACCGGACGGTGATGTCACCGCGGCGTTCAAATCCGTGCTCGCGGACGGATACAGACACATCCTCGTAAACCTGGACGCCGCCAAAATCTTGGAGCTTGCGGCTCTCCCTGAGTCGCAAAACGTCCTGCTTTACGACATCGCCAGCCGGGACGACCAGCTTCGCGGAGAGTCCTGCCGCCCAAACGTGCTGCACCTCCTGCCCAGCCGAGCGATGCGCGCCGACGCCTTGGCGCAATACTTCGCAAAAAAACGCTGGAACAAGTGGTTCTTGGCGGTCGGTCCTAGCGAGGGTGACAAACTCTATGCCGATGCGATCAAACGTGCCGCCAAGCGCTTCGGATCCAAGATTGTTGCTGAAAAAACATGGCAACACACCTTCGACGAACGCCGCACACCGGAGTCCGAGGTGCCGGTTTTCACCCAGGGCATCCAATACGACGTTCTCGTCGTCGCCGACGAGTCGGGCTTGTTTGGCGATTATCTCCCTTATCGCACTTGGCAACCGCGCCCGGTGGCCGGCACCCAGGGATTGGTCGCGGCTGCCTGGCATCAGACGCACGAAGCCTGGGGCGCATTGCAGCTCCAGAACCGCTTCCGCGACCAGGCCGGCCGCTGGATGACCGAGGAAGATTACGGCGCCTGGCTAGCGGTGCGGGCGATCGGCGAGTCCGCCACGCGCACCAAATCGGTCGATTTTGACAAGGTGAAAACGTTTATGCTGGGGGAGGAATTCGCGCTTGCGGGATTCAAGGGTGTGCCTTTGTCGTTCCGGCGCTGGAACGGACAATTGCGGCAGCCGGTGCTGCTCGCCTGGTCGAGATCGTTGGTAGCCGTCGCTCCGGTAGAAGGCTTCATTCATCCCAGGAACGAATTGGATACCCTAGGTTACGATGAACCTGAGTCGAAATGCCGCTTCTAAGGCGGGGCGGGCGCAAGCTTTATAAGCGCGTCACAACCGATTTCCTACAGGAAAACACATCGCAAAAATTTACGACTCGCGAGAGGACAGACTTGATGAAAAAACTACTGATGTCGGCGCTTCTGCTGGGAGGAATGGTCTCGGGCTCTGCCCTCGGCGAAACCATTTACGTCACCTTGGAGAAAGACAACGCCCTAGCCGTGGTCGATGCCGAGCAAGGAAAACTCGTGAAAACCGCCAAGATCGGCAAACGGCCGCGCGGTATCGTGCTGAGCAAAGATCAACGGCACGTGTACGTGGCGGCGAGCGACGACAATACCATTCAGGTCATCGACGCGGAAAGCCTGAAAGTTGTCGGCAAACTGCCTTCCGGGGATGACCCGGAAACTTTCGCGATGGACCCTGAAGGCCGATTCTTGTATGTCTCGAACGAAGATGACAACGAAGTGACCGTAATCGATATCGCTAGCAAAAAGGCGATCAAAACCGTTCCGGTCGGCGTCGAGCCGGAAGGGATCGCGGTCAGCCCGGATGGAAAATGGGTAGTCAGCACCAGCGAAACCACCAACATGGCTCATTGGATAGATCGCCAGCGTCTCGAGATCGTGGACAACACCCTGGTCGACCCGCGCCCCCGTGCCTGCGCGTTCACCGACGACAGCCAGCAGCTCTGGGTCACCTCGGAAATCGCCGGCACCTTGACCGTGTTCGACGTCAATACCCGGCAACCGATCAAGAAGATCGGCTTCAAGATTCCAGGCGTCACCCAGGAAAAAATCCAGCCGGTCGGGATACGCATCGACAAAGACCGGCGTTACGGCTATGTCGCCTTAGGACCGGCGAACCGGGTCGCCGTCATCGATGCGCAAAAATTGGAAGTCGTCGATTATTTCCTGGTCGGTCAGCGGGTGTGGAATCTCGAGTTTTCGCCCGATCAGTCGCGGCTTTATACCACCAACGGCGTGAGCAATGACATATCCATCATCGACCTCAAACAGCAAAAGGTGTTGAAGTCGGTGGCCGTCGGCCAATACCCTTGGGGACTCGTTGTTAAACCATGACTTCAAATCCCTCGCCTGCCCTGAGCGTGACCGGGCTTTCCTACGCCTACGGCAAAAAGAAGGCTCTAGACCGAGTGAGCTTTGCCGTCGCGCCGGGGCAGTGCGCCATCTTGCTCGGTCCTAACGGCGCCGGCAAAACCACCCTGTTTTCCCTGATCACCCGGCTTTACGCCAGTCGCGAAGGGCGCATCGAAATCGCCGGATACGACGTCAAAAAAGTACCTAGCCGCGCCCTTGCGCAACTCGGCGTCGTATTTCAGCAACCGACCCTGGACCTCGACCTCTCCGTGCTACAGAATCTTCATTACCATGCTTCGCTGCACGGTCTAAGTCGGCGCCAGGCCGACGCGCGCATCCGGGAAGAATTGGAACGGCAAGGCATGTACGAACGCCGCAAAGAAAAGGTTCGCCAGCTCAACGGCGGCCACCGGCGCCGGGTCGAAATCGCTCGCGCCTTGTTGCACAACCCACGGCTGCTGCTTTTGGACGAGCCCACAGTGGGCTTGGACGTTCCGAGCCGAAAGGCTATCGTCGATTACGTGCATCGCTTGTGTTCGGATAGTGGAATCGCGGTGCTGTGGGCGACCCATCTTATCGATGAAATCTATGAGGACGACCGCCTGATCGTGTTGCATCGAGGAGCCGTCCAGGCAGAAGGTTCGGTCTCGGAGGTACTGAAAACCGCCGGCGTCGAAACCGTGGGTGATGCCTTCCATATCTTGACACGGGAGGCCGCATGAGGCTCATGCACTACGTCCGGGCGCTGCGCGGCATCATGGGGCGGGAGCTGCTGCGCTTCGTCCATCAGCGCGAACGGTTCGTCTCGGCTTTGGTGCGCCCTCTGGTCTGGCTGTTCATCTTCGCCGCCGGATTCCGTTCCACACTCGGTGTCGCCATCATTCCGCCCTATGAAACGTATATCCTGTACGAGGTCTACATCACACCCGGACTGCTCGGGATGATTCTGCTGTTCAACGGCATGCAAAGTTCCTTGTCCATGGTGTACGACCGCGAGATGGGGAGCATGAAAACGCTCCTGGTTTGCCCCCTGCCCCGTTGGTATCTGCTGGTCGGCAAGCTGCTGGCAGGCGTACTGGTTGCAGTCTTGCAGGCTTATACGTTTCTGCTCATTGCCTGGTTCTACGACGTCCAGGCTCCTCTGGAAGGTTATCTGACCGTGTTGCCGGCACTTATCCTCGCCGGTTTGATGCTCGGCGCTCTCGGCCTGTTGCTGTCCTCCGTCATCAAGCAACTGGAAAACTTCGCCGGCGTCATGAATTTCGTAATCTTTCCGATGTTTTTCCTGTCCACGGCGCTCTATCCGCTGTGGAAAATTCAGGAATCGAGCGAGCTCCTTTATGTTCTCGCCTCCTACAACCCCTTTTCCCAGGCTGTAGAGCTCATCCGTTTCGCGCTTTACGGGCAGTTCAATCCTTACGCCTGTGTTTACACGTCGGTGGCGCTGATCGTTTTCCTGATCGTCGCGATCATCGGATACAATCCCTCAAGAGGCATGATGCAACGCAAAGGGGGGGCAGCCGCATGACAAGACGGAAGACGATATTGGTAACAGGGGGCGCCGGATTCATTGGCGGGAATTTCGTGCTTCGACAGATGCGCCGCCCGAATCTTCAGGTCGTCAACCTGGACGCCCTGACCTATGCCGGCAATTTAGATACGCTCGACAGCATCAAGGACAACCCCAACCATGTGTTCATCCTGGGATCCATAGGCGACCGCAGCCTAGTTGATTACCTACTGGAACGCTATCAGCCGGACGTCATCGTTAACTTCGCCGCGGAAAGCCACGTCGACCGGTCCATCGACTCGCCGGAGCCTTTCATCCAGACCAACATACTCGGTACGTTCCAACTACTCGAGGCAGCTCGCCGCTATTGGCGCTCGCTCTCTCCCGAGGCGCACAAAGCGTTTCGTTTCCTCCACGTCTCCACCGACGAGGTCTACGGAACGCTGGGCTCCGAGGGATACTTCACCGAGGAAAGCCCTTATCGTCCGAATTCGCCCTACTCGGCGTCCAAAGCCTCATCCGACCACTTGGTCAGGGCCTATTTCCACACCTACGGAATGCCGACCCTGACTACAAATTGCTCCAACAATTACGGGCCGTACCAATTCCCGGAAAAGCTGATTCCCTTGATGATCCATAACGCCATCAACGGCAAACCCCTTCCGGTTTACGGAACCGGCGCCAATGTGCGCGACTGGCTTTACGTCGAGGACCATTGCCGGGCACTTGAGCGCGTCATCGAAGAAGGCAAGCCTGGCGAAGTCTACAATATCGGCGGCAACAACGAAAAAACCAACCTGGAAGTCGTCGAGACCATTTGCAGCCTGCTGGACGAATTACTGCCGAACTCGAAGTTCCGCCCACACCGCAAACTCATTACGTTTGTCGCGGATCGCCCCGGACACGATTTTCGCTATGCGATCGATGCCAGCAAAATCCGCCGGGAACTGGGATGGGAACCGCACGAAACCTTTGAAACCGGACTGCGCAAGACCGTGCAGTGGTACCTGGAAAACCAGACCTGGAGCCAGCGTGTGATGGACGGAAGCTACCGGGGAGAACGGCTAGGAATCGAACGTTCCTGAGCACCACGGATGGGCCGGCGGCCAAAGCCGGTCTTTCGGAATGAACAGCACATAAGGGGGGATACTATTGTGTCCGATAATCTAAAGGGGATTATTCTGGCCGGGGGCTCGGGTACCCGCCTGCACCCGCTGACCTATGTCGTGAGCAAGCAGTTGCTGCCGGTTTACGACAAACCGATGATCTATTACCCGCTATCGGTCCAGATGCTGGCGGGTATCCGCAACATACTGATCATTACCACGCTGCAGGACGCGCCCTTGTTCCAAAGCCTGTTGGGCGACGGTGGGCAGTGGGGCATGTCGATCCATTACGCGGTTCAACCAAAACCCGAAGGACTCGCCCAAGCCTTCATCATCGGACGGGATTTTATCGGCACGGATCGCTGCTGCCTGATTCTGGGCGATAACATCTTCTACGGCCACGGCCTGCAAACTTATTTGGAAAACGCTGTAGGCCGCCAAACTGGCGCCACGGTCTTCGGTTACTGGGTCAAGGACCCTGAACGCTACGGTGTCGCGGAGTTCGACGAAAACGACCGGGTCGTCGGTCTGGTGGAAAAGCCTAAGCACCCAAAATCCAACTACGCCATCACCGGCCTTTATTTTTACGACAACCAGGTGATCGACATGGCCGTCGACCTGAAGCCTTCGGCACGGGGCGAACTCGAAATCACCGACATCAACAACCTCTATCTGCAGCAAGGACGGCTTCGGGTCGAAAAACTTGGCCGCGGCATCGCCTGGCTAGACACCGGAACTCACGACTCCTTGCTGCAGGCTTCCAATTTCATTCAAACGATAGAAGAACGCCAGGGCCTCAAGATCTGCTGCCCCGAGGAAATCGCCTGGAGTCAGGGCTGGATCAGCGCCGGCGATCTGGAAAAGCACGCCATGAAGCTGAACAAGAGCAGTTACGGTGAATATTTGATCAGACTTCTTCAACTCGGCCGGCCCACATGAAAATAGAATCGACCGCCTTACCAGGAGTGCTGCTGATCGAGCCCGATGTTTTCGGGGACTCCCGCGGCTTCTTTCTGGAAACGTGGAACCGGCGCCGCTACCACGCCGCCGGCCTGGACCAAGAGTTCGTCCAGGACAACATGTCTTTATCTCGCAAGGGCATTCTGCGTGGCTTGCACTTTCAAAACCCGAATCCCCAGGGCAAGCTCGTGCAGGTCCTACAAGGCGAGGTCTTCGATGTGGCGGTGGACATCCGCGTTGGCTCGCCGACTTTCGGCCGTTGGTTCGGAGTGCACCTCTCGGGCGAAAATCACCTTCAGCTTTATGTGCCAGAGGGCTTTGCTCACGGTTTCTGCGTTCTGAGCGAAACCGCACTTTTTTCTTACAAGTGCACCGATTTCTACAATCCGGATACGGAATACAGCCTGCGCTGGGACGATCCGGATCTCGGCATCACTTGGCCGATCGAAACCCCCGTCTTGTCGGCGAAGGACCAGTCCGCCCGTTTTTTGAAGGACTTTCCCCGCGACGCGCTCCCCACCTTCCAAGCATGAAGATTCTCCTGATCGGATGCGATGGGCAAGTGGCCTGGGAGCTGCGCCGGACGCTCGCCTGCTTGGGCGAAACGGTAGCGCTGGGTCGGCGGTCGACGCCCGTCCTGGATCTGGCCGATTCCAACTCCATTCGAGAAACGATACGCCAAACCCGACCCGGTCTGATCGTCAACGCGGCCGCCTATACTGCCGTGGATAAAGCGGAGCAGGAAAGCGATCTCGCGTTCAGGATCAATGCAGTGGCTCCCGGTATTCTGGCCGAGGAAGCGCTCGCCATCGGCGCTGGACTGGTCCATTACTCTACCGACTACGTCTTTCCGGGCGATAGTCGAAGGCCTTACCGCGAGGACGATGCAGTTGGGCCGCAAAACACCTACGGCCGAAGCAAGCTGGCCGGCGAAGAAGCCATCCGTCATGTCGGAGTGCCTCACTTCATTCTCCGCACCGCCTGGGTTTATGGACGGCGCGGACAGAATTTTCTACTCACGATGCTGAGGCTGATGCGAGAGCGGGAATGTGTACGCATCGTGGACGACCAACTCGGCGCTCCGACCTGGAGCCGGCTCATCGCCGAAGCCACGGCCTTGATGATCGCCGAGTCCACCTCGCATGGGCGATTCGAGCCGGGCGATCGGCAAGGGACTTATCATCTGAGCTGTGCCGGACAGACCAGCTGGTTCGGCTTCGCCTGCCGAATCCGGGACCAAGCCTTACGACTAGGCTTGTTGCCGGAATCCGCCGCGAGACTGGAACCGATCCCGAGTTCCGATTACCCGACGCCGGCGCGGCGCCCGAACTATTCCGTGCTTTCCAACGAAAAGCTCTTCGACCGGTTCGGCCTAGCCTTGCCCGACTGGGACCAGGCGCTCCGCTTCTGCCTGGAAGAATTCAGACACTGATCGCATTTCCCGGGTTCCAAGATGGCGCAGCGATAACGGCATGAGACGATACTGATCGCAACGGATTGCGTGAGAAAATACGCTGCTATACCGAATCACACAGGAGGGTTTGCCATGGTTTGCCGCCCTATGAAGCGGGAACAGGCATTATCTCTGTTGCGCGAGCATCGCGAGGACATGCAGCGTCGATTCGGCGTCAAACATCTGGCCTTGTTCGGTTCGACCGCGCGAGACGAAGCGCGAGAGGACAGTGACGTAGATGTGTTGGTCGATTTCGAGACTGCGCCCACTTTCGACGGCTACATGGGCTTACTGTCCTATCTCGAACAGCTGTTCGGAAAAAGGTGGATCTCGTAACCAGCAGCGGTTTCAAGCCTAGAGCGCGCCGCTGGGTGGAGAAGGATTTAATCCATGTCGCGTGATGGCTGCTTTACCTCGACGATTTGATCGCAGCGGCAGAGAAAATCGGCCGAGTCGTAAAGGACCGGACCTTCGATGAATTCACCGCCGATGAAACCCGGTTCGATGCGGTCTTGTTCAACCTGCAGGTGATCGGAGAGGCCGTCAAGCATCTGCCGGAGGCAGTCCGGGCGGCGATCCCCGAAATCGACTGGCCAAAAGCGCCGCGGCTGAAGGGTATCATCGCTCACCATCATTTTGCCTTGGACGCCAACATTATTTGGGACGTAGCGGTCAACCACGTGCCTAAGATCCTGGCCGCCGCCAAATCGTTAGCGGATCAACCGGACGACGATCTGCTGAGAGACTAAGCCACGCGCGACGACCGCATAGACATGTCGCCCACGGCTGTCGTGCCTGTCGGTTAAGGTTAAGTGCCTTTTTTGACTTTTTTCAAGGACAACACCAACAACGTACATTGCAAGACTGTATCGACAGAGTCGAACAACAACCCGGAAGCTAACCACCCTTCATGACAGAAGCTCTCGATCCCCGTTTCATTCACCTCCGCGTCCACACCGAGTATTCCCTAGTTGACGGCCTGATCGACGTGAAGGCCCTGGTCAAGCGAACGGCGGAACTCGGCATGCCGGCGGTAGCGGTGACAGACCAGTCCAATCTGTTTGCCTTGGTCAAGTTCTACAAAGCCGCCTTGGCCGAAGGTGTGAAACCCGTCGCCGGAGCCGACGTGTTGCTTTACAACCACGTGGATCCGGCTTCGCCATACGCGTTCACGTTGTACGTGCAGAATGCCGTGGGTTACCGCACCCTGACAGAACTGATTTCCCGCAGCTATCAAGAGAACCAGCATCAGGGTGTGCCACAGTTGATGCCAGAGTGGCTGGAAGAAAAGAACGAAGGGCTCTTGGCATTATCCGGGGGACGCCGGGGCGATATCGGTCAGGCTTTGCTGGCAGGCAACACCGGTGAAGCCAAGCGCCTACTAGAACATTGGCTCGAAGTTTTCGACCAACGCTTTTATTTGGAACTACAACGCACCGGACGACCGAACGAAGAGGAATACATCGAAGGCGCCTTGAACCTCGCGATCGAGTTCGATGCGCCGGTGGTCGCCACCAACGACGTGCGTTTCATCAGCCCCTCGGAATTCGAAGCGCACGAGGCCCGGGTATGCATTCATCAGGGTCGGGTATTGGACGATCCGCGCCGCCCGCGAGACTACAGCGAACAACAGTACCTCAAGAGTCCAGAGGAAATGGAACAGTTGTTCGCCGATATTCCGGAAGCCCTGGAAAACACGGTGGAAATTGCCAAGCGCTGCAGTCTTGAGCTCACCTTGGGCAAGAACTTTCTGCCCCAATTCCCAGTGCCCGAGGGCATGACGACGGCGGAGTTCTTCGCAGAGCAATCACGCAAAGGGTTGAAGGAGCGTCTCGCCGTGCGCCCACCCGCCGGAAAAGGAACGTTGGAAGAACGGCGCAAGCGCTACGAGGAACGGCTGGAAATGGAAATTTCGGTGATCAACCAAATGGATTTCCCCGGCTATTTCCTGATCGTGGCCGATTTCATCCAATGGGCCAAGAAAAACGACATTCCAGTGGGGCCCGGACGCGGGTCCGGCGCGGGTTCGCTGGTGGCTTACGCACTCAAAATCACCGATCTCGATCCGATCGAGTTCGATCTATTATTCGAGCGCTTCTTGAACCCCGAACGCGTGTCCATGCCCGACTTCGACGTCGATTTCTGCATGGAGCGCCGAGACGAGGTCATCGACTACGTGGCGCGTAAATACGGACGCGACCGCGTGTCCCAGATCATCACCTACGGCAGCATGGCGGCCAAGGCGGTGGTGCGCGACGTAGGCCGGGTCTTGGGCCATTCCTACAGTTTCGTGGACAAGATCGCCAAGCTGATCCCGTTCGAACTGGGGATCACCTTGGACAAGGCTCTCAACGACAGCGAAGACCTCAGAAAGTTGTACGAGAGCGACGAGGAGGTCCGAACGCTCATCGACCTCGCCAAATCGCTCGAAGGCCTCGCGCGGAACGCCGGTAAGCACGCTGGCGGCGTCGTCATCGCGCCTTCCCGGCTGATCGATTTTTCCCCGCTGTACTGCGAGCCGGGTGGCGAAAACCTGGTGACCCAGTTCGACAAAGACGACGTCGAAGCCGTCGGCCTGGTCAAGTTCGACTTCTTGGGACTTAGAACCTTGACCATCATCGACTGGGCCGTGAAATCCATCAACAAACAACGGGCCGAGAAAGGCGAGCCGCCCATCGATATCGCTCAAATCCCCCTTGACGACCCCGATACCTACAGGCTGCTGAAAAACTGCCAAACCACCGCCGTCTTCCAGCTCGAATCACGCGGCATGAAAGACCTGATCCGGCGCCTACAGCCGGATTGCTTCGAGGACATCATCGCCCTGGTGGCGCTATTCCGTCCGGGACCGCTGCAATCGGGCATGGTCGACGACTATATCAATGTCAAGCACGGCCGCACCAAGGCGGAATACCCGCATCCCATTCTCGAGCCCATCCTGAAACCCACCAACGGCGTCATCGTCTACCAGGAACAGGTGATGCAAATCGCCCGCGACATGGCCGGCTACACCCTCGGCGGTGCCGACCTTCTGCGCCGCGCCATGGGCAAGAAGAAGCCCGAGGAAATGGCCAAACAACGGGAGATCTTTGTGTCCGGCGCAATCCAGAAGGGTGTCGACGAGAGCATCGCCGGCTACATCTTCGACCTCATGGAGAAATTCGCCGGCTACGGCTTCAACAAGTCGCATTCGGCAGCCTATGCCCTGGTGTCCTACCAGACCGCCTGGCTCAAAGCCCATTTCCCGGCTGCATTCATGGCGGCGGTGCTATCCTCGGACATGGACAACACCGACAAGGTCGTTGTGCTGATCGAAGAGTGCCGGGAAATGAAGTTGACGGTTCAGCCGCCCGATATCAATCGCTCCGAATACCGGTTTGCGGTGCTCGACGACCGCACGATCCTGTACGGTCTCGGCGCGATCAAGGGCGTCGGCGAAACAGCGATCCGCGACATTCTTGAAGAGCGACAAAAGGGCGGCCCGTTTGTGGATCTGTACGACTTCTGCCGTCGGGTCGATCTGCGCAAGGTTAATCGACGGGTCATCGAAGCCCTGATCCGTTCCGGCACGCTGGATTCCATCGATCCGAATCGCGCACGCCATATGGCGGAGCTGTCGGATGCGATCAAGGCCGCCGAACAGCACGGCGCCATGGCCGCGACTGGACAGGATGATCTATTCGGGCTCGGAGGCTTGGCAGTAACCAATGATACGCCGCGTGCAGAGATGGTCGTCGAACCTTGGCCGGAAGATGAGCGACTGGCGTATGAAAAAATGACACTGGGGCTTTATCTCACCGGCCATCCTATAGGCCCTTACGAATCCGAGATCCAGCACTTCGTTACCGCGCGTCTCGGGAAGTTGTCGCTCGACAACGAGCGGGGGGCAACGGGACGGCGGGAAATGCGCGTGGTGGTCGCAGGGCTGGTCGTGGAGCTTCGCACGCGGCAGAACAAGAACGGCAAGCGCATGGCTTTCGCCACTCTGGACGATCGGACGGGAAGGCTGGAAGTCGCGGTGTTCTCGGAAGTCTTGGAAAAATACCGCGAACATTTGGTGAAGGACACCCTGCTCGTCGTCGAGGGCAATTTGAGCTTCGACGACTATGCAGGCCAGCTTCGTCTCACGGCCGAAAATCTGTTTACCATGGCGGAGGCGCGCGCGCACTTTGCCAAACATCTTTTTATTCAATGGCCATCCGCCGGGACGAGCACCGATCGCCCGAGCGACCAATGGGTAAACGAGCTGGTCGATCTACTCACGCCGTTCCGCGGGGGTTCCTGTCCGATTTACATCGAATATCGGGGAAAGGCCGCACAGACGACGATCCAGCTCGGCGAAAGCTGGCGCGTGCATCCTGGCGACGAATTGATCGCGCGCCTGCAAAAGCGTGTTGGAGCGGACAAGGTGAAACTGCACTACCAATGAAAAAAAGCCTCTTGCTTGCTGTGTCCTTGCTGGCGAGCGCAGTCGCGAACGCCCAGGATCTGTTACAAACCTTGGAACTCGCGCTGCAACGCGATCCCAGGCTGCGCGAAGCGGAAGCTACCCGCAACGCCGTGCTGGAAGCCAAGCCTCAAAGCGTTGCCCGCCTGTTGCCGACTTTGTCGATTACCGGAGAGCTCAACCGCAACTCGGTGCTGTCAAAGTTCGAAGACTCTATACTGGCTTTCATCGCAGGCGGCAGGAATCTCGGCTTCTGGAACAGCGCGGCCAGTATCAATTTGACACAACCGATTTATCACCACGATTACTGGGTGCAACTCAGCCAGGCGGACAACCAAATCGCCGAGGCCGAGGCCAATTACGCCGCCGAACAACAAAACCTGATGCTGCGCACCGCACGCGCCTATTTCGATGTGCTGTTCGCCCAAGACAGCCTTGAGTTCGCGCGGGCCGAACAGCGCGCCATCGAGCACCAACTCGAAGAGGCTAAGGCTCGGTTCGAGGTCGGCCTGATCGCCATAACCGATGTGCACGAAGCCCAAGCCGGGTACGATCAGGCCCACGCCAATGTGATACAGGCCGAGAATCAAGTGGACAATGCCCGTGAAGCGCTGCGCGAAATCATCGGCGAATTCGACTTCGACCTGGCAAAACTCGCGGAGGAAATCCCGCTGAAAGGTCCGGACCCGGAAAACATCGAGAGTTGGGCCGAGTTGGCTCAGCAGACCAACCCCAGCATCATCGCGGCCGAAAACCGTAGCCTGGTCGCGAAAAAGGGTATCGACCTCCAGTTCGCCGGCCATCTTCCGTCCATGGATTTGGTTGGCTCGGCCGGGTTCACCGACACCAATCGACCGCAGGGCATACCCACTGAGTATCAAATTATCGGGATGCAGGTCAATGTGCCGATGTTCGCGGGCGGAGGCGTCAATTCGCGGGTTCGTCAAGCCCGCCACGAATACGAGGCCGCCCAAGAAAACTTGGACGGCGTTCGGCGTTCCATCCAACGTCAAGTAAAAGATGCCTACCGTGGTATCCTGTCAACTATCAGTCAGGTCAAAGCCCTCGAGGCGGCCATCGTATCGTCGCAAAGCGCCTTGGAAGCAACCGAGGCGGGCTTGGAGGTCGGCACGCGAACGATGGTCGACGTTCTCACCGAACAGCGTAATCTGTTTCGGACCAAGCGCGATTACGCGAGGGCGCGCTACGATTACATCCTCAACAGCTTGACGCTCAAACAGGCTGCCGGCACGTTAAATCCGGCCGATTTCGCGATCGTCAATGAGTGGCTAAAGCCGCATGCTCGCAAGACCGTCGTAGCTCCGGACGACCCCGGGGCTTGACAGGACCGGGAGCCTATCTCCGTAGGCTGTTCACCCTGGTCGCTTCAATGGACTCGTCTGAGGCTTTTGACTTAGCTCAGGAAAGTCCTGTCGAATAGTTTTGAGACCTGCTGGGATCGGCTCGAAAAGGAAGCCTCGTACGCGTTCCGCCAGCGGCGGAACCAATCGTGACCATCGGGTTCGAAACTGTTACCGTCGGCTATCCCATTGGGAGAACGCTATGAATAAGAACTCACAAAATTCTTTGTTGGATTCCTTGGGTAAAACCGTTAAGGAATTCTGGAAGAAGCTCGCGGACACTCTGCAAGATCTCGGTTCTACCGGAAAACGTGGCGTTGAAGTCAACCCGCGCGCGGGCGGTGAGAACGATGAGCAGGCCGCACGCAGGCGGCGCCTCAACCTATGGCTTTACCTCCTTCTGATCTTGGCCACTCTTTACTTCTGGCAGGGCTATCAAGAAATCCGCCAGGATGAAATTCCCTACAGCGAGTTTCTGAAATACGTACAGGAACAGCAGGTCGAGGACGTGGTAGTGATGGACCAGGTCATCACCGGCTACCTGAAACCCAAAGCTCCCGGTGAAGAACGGCGTCGCTTCGTCACCGTGCCTTTATGGAACCAGGATTTGGCTCAAACCCTGGAAGAAAAAGGCGTCAGATATACCGTTCGCTACACCGACAACTGGTTGAGCAACTTCATCTTCAATTGGCTGCTGCCCATCGGCATCCTGTTCGCGCTATGGACTTGGATGGCGCGCCGCATGACCGGCGGCCGCGGGCTTCTCAACTTCGGCCGCAGCCGGGTTCGCATTCATGCGGAATCGTCGGTCAAGGTCACGTTTCAGGATGTGGCCGGAGCCGAAGAAGCGAAGCAGGAACTCAAAGAAACGATCGAATTCTTGCGCAACCCGGCCCGTATACAGCGGCTGGGCGGGCGCATGCCGAAAGGGGTCCTTCTGGTCGGCGCACCCGGTACGGGAAAGACCTTGTTGGCACGAGCCGTGGCCGGCGAAGCCGGCGTACCGTTCTTTAACATCAGCGGTTCCGAGTTCATCGAGATGTTCGTCGGCGTAGGTGCGGCAAGGGTGCGCGATCTGTTCGAACAAGCGCGACAAAAAGCACCCTGCATGATCTTCATCGACGAATTGGACGCCATCGGACGGGCACGCGGAGGCCCGGTGGTCATGGGCGGTCATGACGAACGCGAGCAGACCTTGAATCAACTGCTCACCGAAATGGACGGCTTCGATCCTTCGATCGGAGTCGTGGTCATGGCGGCCACCAATCGTCCGGAAATCTTGGACCGAGCCTTGCTACGGGCGGGCCGATTCGACCGGCAGATCGTGGTCGACAAACCCGGGCTCGAAGATCGGGTGGCTATACTCCAGCTTCACACCCGCAACATCAAACTGGGACCGGACGTGAATCTTCGGGTAGTGGCCCAGCGTACGCCTGGACTGGTCGGCGCGGATCTCGCCAACATCTGCAACGAAGCTGCCATCATCGCGGTGCGCGAAAATCAAGATGCGGTCGGCATGAGGCATTTCGAAGCGGCCATAGATCGTGTCATCGCCGGTCCCGAGAAGAAAAGCCGTACCCTCAGCGAGCAGGAGAAGCGCCGAGTGGCTTACCACGAATCCGGCCATGCCTTAGTGGCCGAAATCGTTCCGACCGGAGAGCCCGTGCACAAGGTCTCCATCATTCCTCGCGGCGCAGCCGCCCTGGGTTTTACCCTGCAATTGCCCATCGAGGAAAAATTCCTTGCCACCGAGGACGAACTTCGCGACAAGATTGCCATCCTGCTCGGAGGACGCGCCGCCGAAGAACTGGTTTTCGGCACGATATCGAGCGGCACGCACAATGACTTGGAGAAAGCCAGCGAAATCGCACGCGCGATGGTCTGCCAACTGGGCATGAGCAAGAAACTCGGCCCCCTCACCTACGGCAAGCGGCAGCAGCTGACGTACCTAAACTACGAAGGGCCCGAGGAACGGAATTTCAGCGAGGAAACCGCGCGGCTGATCGACGCCGAGGTAAGAGAAATAATCGAGGAAGGACATCGGAGAGCCCGGGAGATTCTTACCGAACGGCGTGCAACACTGGATGAAATCGCCCGCATTTTGCAAGACCGGGAAGTCGTCAGCGGCGAGGAAATCAAGGAAATCATCCACAGAATGGAACCGCGCGCCGAGGCACCATCACACGGTACCGCCGAACCCACGCTCCAGTGATGTCGAAACCAGTCAGGACTTATGCGTGAACCGCTTTTTCTGGGAGCGGCTTGCAGGGAAACCGATGTTTCTCGGCTTCCTTAGCCCAAGCTACCCCCAGAGAAAAGAAGGAAAACGCGTAAAGCCCTGTCATTCCCGTCCGCCATAGCGCCTGCCACGTTGCGGGCGTCTTGGCGTTCGACGAGCGGGATATCCAAAAAGCCATCAGAAATCGTTGTTGATGATCTCTTTCGCGCGTCGGCAAATCTCCTTCCCGTAATCGGTCCACAAACCCTGCCCCCAATATCGGTAACAACTGGTTTGTGCCGTCATCAAATGGAATAGCGCATTCCGATTGCGCGGATCGTCGGTCGGCACGCCTCTTTTCAGGACCTTTTCGTAAAATAGCGAGCTCGCTTCTTCCATAGGGCCCAGTACATCTTCATAACCCTTCACCCAGGAGATATCGCTGGTCCAACTTCCGCCTTCCATGTGGAACCGGTGATCTTCTTTCTTGATTTCTTCGATGACCTTTTCCAGCTTTTCGGCGCCGTCACCGGGTTTGAAACGATCCCAAATCTTTTTTTGGAACAAAGGCTGGATCACAGGAAAATCACTTTCTCCAATTCCCATGTCAGCCAGAAACTCGAGGTATTCGGTGACGTTCATGAGAGGCGTTTCCGAACCGCTGGCCTCGCGGACTACCTCCATGAATTTCGGCGGAAATTCGTTCATCATCACTCCGCCGTTTTCGCCGTCGGCGATTTGCGTGACCAGCGGTGGAACCGATTTCCCCGCCAACTCCCAGCGAGACAGGCTTCTGGCCTCGTAATAGGGCTGCATCTGAGCCACCAGCTTGGTATCACTGCCCTGGGTCTTGATGATCGCGATGATGCTGACGCTCTCGCCCTCCGAATTGGTGCACACTAGCCGATGCGGCAAATGCTTGTGTTCCGGCCCCCAGCCGTTTTCGGGCCGCTCGACCGTATGCTCCTGCACTAGAACCCAGGTATAGCCGCAATCCCGAAGCGTCTTCACAAATTCGTAAGCGACATCCGGGTGATTCGGCAGAGCCATCTCGGACGGCGAAAATCCCCTCACCCGCTCCAAGGCTTCGACGCCGAAGATGGCAGCGAAATGGTGCTGCCAGGCTTTGACGTGCAGGCGGTAATCCTGGGCTGGCGTCGACGGGGCCACTGCGTGGCCCCAGGGCGCGCCTAGCCACTCGACGGCACGGCGGTAATCCGGATTCAAGGTGATGGTCTTGAGATTATCGAACACATCGTGCAGCCCCATCTCACGAAGGCCGTAGAACAGGGTTCCCGAGTATTCCAGCATGACCCTCGGTTCCTTGCCCTCATGTATCAGCTGCGGCACGAATTCGCCCATGCGCTTGTAGCACCAGTGGAAAACCGGAGCATTATGGTTGTCCCCGATATGCTGGTTCTCCATCATGTACTTGAGATTGCTGATGATCTTGGCGGTCGGCAGGTCGCTGCCACCCGCGGGAATCAAAGGCTGATGCATATGCAGCGCGATCGCGGCCGCGCTCTTGATGCGGCCGAAATCGATCCGGCTAGAATCCTTGAAGATCGGGTCGGGCCGATTTCGAATCACCTGTTCGATCAAAAATTCCGACCCCGAGATATTGGGAAGACCGTCTATGGTTTCGGCAAGTGTTTCCATGAGTAACGCTCCGGTATGCATAACGAGGGTTGTTCGGGTCCGGCCAGTGTACACCAATCGAAATTGCTGGACCGCTGCGACCCCATCTGTGTTTGCTTTTTTCAAGGAAACGATTTGTGAACAAAATGGCGTCTTTTAAGCCCGTTCTGGGCATCGGCCTTTTGGCCTGGCTCGCGAGCGGCGAGCTATGGGCAACGGATGGGTACCGCGAACTTCAGATCACCCAAGACATCGACGCTCGTACAAGCCCGGGTGAAGTCGTGCGGCTACAAGCGTCCGGTCTCGAATTCCAGGGATTGTATCGGGAGGCGGTATCGAAGAACGTGCGCGGCGCCGTCGTCCTGCTGCACGGGAGAGATTCAAACCAGGATGCGGCCGATCTGATTCGTCCGCTTCGGCGGGGGTTGCCTGAACATGGCTGGAACACTTTATCTTTGGCTATGCCCATCGCGGTTCCTGACGATTTACAGGGGCAAGCCGATCTCGTTCCGGAAGCGATCGTGAGGCTGCAGTCCGGCATCACCTACTTGAAGGAGAAAAACATCGGAACTATCGCCTTGCTAGCTCACGATACCGGGGCATGGGGAACACTCCGCTATCTCGCCGACGCCCCCGACAACAGCGTCAAGGGTGCCGTGCTGATCGATCCGGCACCCGTAGGGGAACTCGACGTGCCACCCATCTCCGCCGGCAGTCTGCGCGCCATCAGTCTGCCGATATTGGAAATTCTAAGCCGGCGAATATCGGTCTCCGTCAACGACGAGGCATCTCGCAAGCGCACGGTCATGAAAGCCAACCCATCTTACCAGTTGTTGGTTCTGAACGAGCCTCACCGCGGGTGGCAGGATAGCGAAGACTTTCTCCTCAACCGGATTCATGGCTGGCTGAGTCACTTGCAAGCAAGTGCCGTTTCGATCACGGCAACGCCTGCTGAAACCCGGACGCCTAGTGGGAACAAACAAGAGTGATGGTGCCGCCCCTTACTCATCGGGCTGTTCCGATCCCATAGGTGGATCGGGCTCACTTCGGAGCCGCCAACTCCATGATGATGAGTTCGGCTTCGCCCTGCCCGACGTTTTCGGCCGTCATCCACTGGCCAGTTTCCCAAAAGACTTCTCCGGGGCCGTATTCCCGCACCTGACCGCCTTCCTCGATTTTTACCTTGCCTTTCACGACATAACGAGGACCTGGCCCTTCATGTGTATGCAGAGGCGTTTTGTATCCTTCCGGAAAAATGACGCGCACTACCCGCGCGTTAACCTTGTTCGTCGGCAGCTCGACGGCTTTCTCCAAAAGCATTTGGCGGGGCGGCATCGTCGCTTCTTCGGCTCGGATTACTCCGGCCCCCATGAAAAAAGCGGCAGTTACGAGCAGAAGAGAATTCGGTCGCATATTATTTTCCTTTGTTCTTGTACCGGTTAAAGTTAAAAACTTACGCCATCTCGCGCGGCGGATAAAGACGCCGATCATCCGGCGATTTCCTCCACCTCGGGAATTTGTGCGCGCCTTTGCAACCACATAACCCCGAACAGGTCGACGATCCCCACCCAAAGCCGCTGCCAGGTCCCGTACTTGGAGACTCCGCGCATCCGCGGCCTATGGTCGACCTCCACCGACACTACCTTTCCGCCGGCCCTCTGAACCAACGCGGGTAGGAATCGGTGCATATGGTCGAAGTACGGCAGGGAAAGAAACAACTCGCGCGAGAAAACCTTGAGACCGCATCCCGTGTCCGGTGTGTTGTCGCCGAGCAGCGAACCGCGCACGATATTGGCGACCCGGGAGGAAAAGCGCCGCCAAACGGTGTCCTTGCGACGTTTACGAAATCCGGCCACCATCCCTTTCGTCCCTCCTTCCTCTAAAGTCTTGAGAGCGGCGACCAACTTGGGAATATCGGCAGGATTATTCTGCCCGTCGCCATCGAGGGTCGCGATGATTCGTCCTCGAGCCACGCGAACGCCTGTCAACAACGCTGTGCTTTGACCGCAGCAGCGCCGGTGGCGCAAGACACGGAGCCGCGGGTATCGCGCCCGTAAACCATCGAGTCGGTCCAAGGTACGATCGGTACTTCCGTCGTCGACGAAAACCATTTCGTAATCTCCCGCGTCGACCAAAACCCGCTCAATCTCCGCAATTAGCGGTGCGACATTGTCTTCTTCGTTGTGAACCGGCACGACGACACTAAGCTCCATAACGCCTCAAACCAAAGACGAGTATTACGCCTAGACGTACTTGACCCTGGGCAAGCCCTCGGCCGTTGCAATCTCGCCGATCCCGTACACGGTCTCCCCGGCGGCGGTCAGCACCGCGCGTGCGTTCGCTTCGTCTTCCGGTGCGACGCATACGATCATTCCGATACCGCAATTGAAGGTACGCAGCATTTCGCTATCATCTACCCCGCCTTTTTCCTGGAGCCAACGGAACACGGCCGGGCTCGGCCATGCGTTCGGATCGACCACCGCCTCCAACCCGTTCGGCAGGACCCGTGGCAGATTTTCCGTGATGCCGCCGCCGGTGATGTGGGCCAAGGCATGAATCTTGACCTGGCGCATCAGTTGAAGCAGCGGCTTAACATAAATTCGGGTCGGCTCCAGCAGCCAATCGGCCAGAGATTTGCTTTCCAACGATTCGGTTAGGCTGCAGCCCTCGCGCTCGACGATCTTGCGGATCAGGGAATAGCCGTTCGAGTGCGGACCGGAGGATGCGAGACCGAGCAGTTTGTCGCCTGGACGAACCCGACTCCCGTCAAGTAACTCCTCTTTTTCCACGATCCCCACGCAAAAGCCGGCCAGATCGTAATCGCCCGCGCCATACATGCCGGGCATTTCCGCTGTTTCGCCACCCACCAGCGCACAGCCTGCCAACTCGCACCCCTTGCTTATGCCCTCGATGACCGAGGCGGCGACGTCAACATTCAGCTTGCCCGTGGCGTAATAATCAAGAAAGAACAGCGGTTCGGCGCCCTGTACAACGATATCGTTGACGCACATCGCAACCAGGTCGATGCCGACGCCGCCGTGACGACCGGTATCGATAGCCAACCTCAGCTTGGTGCCTACCCCATCGGTGCCGGCGACCAAAACCGGCTGCTTATAACGACCCACGGGAAGCTCAAACAGCGAGCCGAATCCGCCGAGTCCGCCCAGCACGCCGGGAATACGCGTCTTTGCGGCAACGGGTTTGATCCGTTCTACGAGCGCACTGCCGGCCTCGATATCGACACCAGCGCTTTTATAATCGAGGGGTACGGATTTGGAATCGGTCAAGCTGAATCTCCGGGAAATCAATTCGGAAAAATGGACTCTAACAAGCCGGAAACCGATGCCGATTCGACCAGAATCTCGCGTAGACGAACGGACATCGAGGGTTTTAGCTGCTTAAAAGGATTGTGATATTGTACAACGCTCTACGACAACCTGCGGGAGGATCCTCGTGCGCCTCGTCGCCCTCGTCAGTTTGTGGTTCATAGCGCTTTGCCCGCGCCTTATGGCCGCGGAAATAAAAGGATTGTATCGAATGGACGTCGCCGTACAGAGCAAGGATGAATCGACGCGCAACGAAGACATCCGCAGAGCTCTCGAGATGGTCCTCAGGAGATTGGTCAGGACCGATGCCATGCAGTCCAAAGCGATACGCGCCATGCTGGAAAAGCCCGATCAGTTCGTTCTGCAGTACGAATACATCACCAAGGCGACCGGCGGTGCGCCGCTTAATTATCTGAGCGTGGACTTCGATCCTCCCCGTATCAAGAAGACCTTGCGCGGAGCGAATATCAGCTCTTGGGGAGAGCAGCGCCCCGAAGTGCTGGTGTGGCTTTCGATTGAGGATAATGCGCAAGAATCGATGTTCGTGGCCGACCAGATGCCCGAAATCGACCAGGCTCTTCGAGCCGCCGCAGAGGAAAGCGGCGTTCCAGTGACGTTGCCTTTGTGGGATTTAACCGACCAACAGAGTCTGAGTCTCGATGATTTGGCAACCGGGAACGGGGAAAGGATCCGGCAAGCGTCCGCCCGCTACGAGACCGATGTGGTCCTGGCCGGACGCCTGTCACATAAGCCAGAGGGCACTTGGGATGCAACCTGGCGGCTTTACCTGCAAAATACGGATGAGACATGGCAAGGGAACTTCTCCGATCTCTCAGGAGCATTTCAATCGGCCACGTCCGGTGTCTACACGCGCTTGGCCGAACGATTCATTCCGCGCACGACGCAAGAAACGACCCTGGAGCTAAAAATCGTGGGCCTTTCGTCTCTCGATGCGATCGATAGGGCAACGACCTATCTGAGCCGCTTGTCACAGGTCGAAAAATTGGAATGGCTGGGAGTGGACGCCGACCATGCCCTTTTCAAGCTTTCCGTGCTCGGTGACAGAAAGTCGTTGGAAGAGGCCCTGGCTTTAGGGCGCGTGTTGAGACCAGTCGCCAACGAAGACCGGCATTTTTCCGGGCTAACCTACCAATTGGCCGAATGAAAGCACGTCACATACCCAACATCATCTCGGTTTGCCGAATCCTACTCGTCTACCCGGTCGTCGCCTCGATTCTGCAAAAGCGCTTCGATTGGGCGCTGACGCTATTCGTGGTCGCGGGTGTATCAGATGCCCTGGACGGTTTCCTGGCCAAGCATTTTCATTGGCAATCCCGTCTCGGCTCCTATATCGATCCATTGGCCGACAAGCTACTGCTAGTTTCGTCCTACATTGTGCTGAGCTCCATGGGGTTGCTCCCGTTTTGGCTCTCGGCGACTGTGGTGCTCCGCGATGTGGTGATATTCACAGGCGCGGTGCTGTATTATTTCTTGCTGAGGCCGTTCGAAGGGCAGCCGCTTCTAATCAGCAAAGTGAATACTCTGCTTCAGCTTTTTCTGGTGTTTATCGTACTCCTGCACAATGGCTTCGTGCCGTTGCCCGCCGGCCTCATCACAGGACTGATCGCGGTCGTGTTTGTAACCACCCTGGCCAGCGGCGCGTTGTATGTGTATATCTGGGGAAGCAGTTATTACCGCGAAACCCGAGTTGCGGGTATGCGCAATGACTGAAGGCCGTTTTTCCAGGTCTCGGTCAGTACGGTTATCCCGCATTCGCCGACATACTTCAGCGCTTCTCCTGATGTTTCCGCCTCTCTTGGCCAGTGCCCAGGGATACCACTGGGTGCCTGGCGGAACGCCGGGTGAGACGATTTTTATCGAACCGAACACCCCTCGCGACAATGAAGAAATCCTGATTTATTTCCCGCGGCGGGGTTGCCACGACAGCCGCGTCGATGCCCGAATGAAGGGCAACGAAATCGAAGTCGTCGTCAGTCATTACGGGCAATGCTTTTATACCTATCAGCCGCACGGGCAGGGTCTCCCTGGCGCCGGGCTTTACCAGAGTTATCGGATCGGCCGGTTGCCGGTCGGAAATTATCGCGTTCGGCTGTATTATCAGGACCTTTCCGAGAGTACTCGCAGCCGCAGCTTCAGCATCTCAGAATCCTTTTCGGTCATGCCGGCTCGTTAGACGCGGTTAACGGCTAGCCGCAGGCCATCTTGCAAAATTCTACGTTCCTAGTTCGTCGAAATATCAGCCATGAACGATACGGTCTCTTCCGCCTTTGAGCCTCAACACGCTTTTCCCTCCAACCCATCCGATGCAGCGATTTCCAGGCGGTTCCGCCGGATCGGCCTGATCACGATCGCCGCAGTTTATTTTCTGATCTTGGTCGGCGGTATCGTTCGCGCCTCGGGCGCCGGAATGGGCTGCCCTGACTGGCCGACGTGCTTTGGCCGCTGGATCCCGCCGACCGATGAATCCCAGTTGCCGCCGAACTACCATGAAATTTATGCCGAACGAGGTTATGCAGACACGGAGTTCAATCCGGTCAAGACCTGGACCGAATATGTGAACCGCTTGGTCGGCGTGAGTATCGGGGTACTCGTTCTGCTGACTCTGCTCTATTCGGTCCCGTATCTAAAACGAGACCGTACCGTCTTTTTCCTGGCCTTACTCGTATTCCTGCTGGTAGGTTTCCAGGGCTGGCTGGGCTCCGCGGTGGTCGCCAGCAATTTGCGGCCTATCATGATCACCGCCCATATGGTCATGGCCTTTGTGATCGTTTGCCTGCTGATCTACACGATCGCGAGATCGCAGCAGGACACACTATGCCGATTAGATAGCGGCGCCCTATCACCCAAATTTAAAACCGTCCTGGCGGCAGCCATGGGGATGACGCTGCTACAAATCATGATGGGAACCCAGATTCGGGAATCGGTGGACATCATCGCCTCGACTTTCAATCAAGCCGAACGCCACCTTTGGCGAGAAGAGTTTCCAACCATTTTCTATATCCACCGTTCGTTTTCCGCTGTCATTCTCTTTACGAACCTGTGGCTGGTCTGGCATCTAGTGCAGCGCCTGCACCGTCGGCACCTGCTCCGCAGTTTCGCCATCGGGCTAGGTGCTTTGGTGGTGGCCGCTATAGGCACCGGGGTGACCCTGGACCGTCTCGGATTTCCCGCGTTCGTCCAGCCGATCCATCTCGTCCTGGCCAACCTGATCTTCGGCGCGCAGTTTTTCCTGTTTATCGCCTTGCGGTATTCGGAACGTCCGACGATCACGGGCGTGGCGCGCATGGGCTGACATCCGTTCGGGGCTGAAAGCCCCGGGCCGATTTGATCGAAGTGATCAATCACAGGGAATGAGCGATGCGGACATCCCGGTCGCACTTTGTCGCGCTGTTGCCTTCAAAAGTTCGTCCAAATCCGTTGTTGGGCCAGTCCAGGGAATTCGCACCCAATAGGCGTCTCTTGGTACTTGACGGGGCACGACCTCGGTGATGATGCCTTGATCGGTAAATTTTTTCTGCGCCTGTTCTGCTCGGACCCGGGTCTTGAAAAGACCAAGGGATATTGCCCCTTGTAAAGGGCCTTTGTCGAACAACCACAGATCGGTTACCCCTTTCTCGAGTAGCATCTTCCGATTCGAGTTGGCAGTGTCCATATCGTGAGCTTTGGGAAACAGCACCCACCAGCCATCGGTCAGCGCCGAAGGTTTCTTGACGAGGCTGGCCTCATTGGAGCGAACTTTCACCTGCTCCAAAATCCCGCGCGCCCGCGTTTCATCAGTGACAGGCCCCCATTGAAAACAGTTCGGCACTGTTGCCAGCATCGGGACAGACGGCGCATCCATCGGAGCAATCTCTTTTAAGGACTGCGCTATCTCTTTGGCCTGCTCCGATTTCGCTGCGGTCGCGGATACCTCAGCCAGATCCACGTCAGCGTTTTTTTCGGGCAAGTCTTTGCGTTCCCTGAGCAACACGATTTGCTCCACGGTGCGGGGTAGCTGCAACTCCCGATAAGGCGCATCGCTATGGCTACCTCGCCCGAGTATGTTGCTCTCCCATAGGAAGAACACGATGTTCACCAGAATTAGACCGTAAAACGTGTATTTCATGAAACGCTTCTCGCGATGCGGAGCAGTCCCCGCAGAATCAGATCCGGAACAACCGTACACGGCGCTTCGAGTGTGTCGGCCACCTCGTTCGCATCGCCGCCGGTCAGCACCAGCTCGGGCATCTGTCCCAATTCTTTCGCGGCCTCTCGGACGGATCTCTCGATCAATCCCGTACAGGCCGCCAGCACACCGCCCTTCACAGCGGCCGCCGTGTTCCGCCCAAAAAAACGGGAATCGCTGCAGTCGATATCGCGGATGCCTTTCGTATCCCGCACCAGCGACTGTTTCATCATTGCGAGACCGGGGGCGATAAGACCGCCGAGATGCCTGCCGTCCGCGTCAAGCACATCGAACGTCAAAGCGGTTCCACAGTCGACCACGCATGCGGGTCCCCTAGCGAGCATTCTTAAGGCGATTAGGCTGACCCAGCGATCAACACCCAATTTTTCCGGTTCTTCGTAACCGTTTAAGACGCCATAACTCCGCTCCGCCGACCTGACGAAATGGGGTGCATTCCCCCAGTATCGTTGCGTCCAGGCAGTAATGATCTGCTCTGCGTTGCTGCCAGCGACATTGCAGGCGTATATGCGATGAGGGACTGGAAGAGAAAGCCAGTAGTGACTCAGCGATTTTTCCAGCGATTCGGCAGCCGAAGGAAATGGCTGCCCCGAAACGATTCGATCGTCCTGCACGATACCCCACTTCACACGGCTGTTGCCGATATCGACCAGAAGCGACATCCCGCTCCCTTCCTTACCCAACGACGCGGAGCTGCACATCGCCGGATGCGAACTCTCGGCGTTTTCCGTCCTTGCACGTTAGGACGAGCAGTCCTTCTTCGGTAATATCCGCGACCGTGCCGACGGTTTCAATGTCGCCTTGGCGGACGATCACCTCGCGGCCGTTCAGATGATGATAGCGGCGCCACTCCGGAAGATAATGCCGGAGCCCGGTATGCTGGTAATCGTTCAATAATGGCAGCAATTCGTTCAGAATCGAGGCGATCAGGCGGTTCCTCGACGGGGCGGATTCTCCCGCCACGGTAGAGAGATCGACCCATGCCTGATCGATCTCGCGCCCCACGGCGGAGGGTATATAGCGGTTTATCCCCAAGCCCACGACCACCGCACATCCACCATGGGCCTCCCCGCTCGCCTCCAGCAGGATTCCCCCTAGCTTGCGGCCTTCCCACAAAAGATCGTTTGGCCATTTGAGTCCGACTCCGACGACACCGCATTTTTCCAGTGCCCGAATCACCGCCACGCCGACGGCTAAGCTAAGACCGGCTATCAAAGCGTGATCGTCGTAACGCCACAGGACCGAGAGATAAACGTTGGCTCCCAGGGGCGAAAGCCAAGTGCGACCAATTCGTCCCTTACCGGCCGTTTGCGTTTCAGCGAGGCAAACCACGCCCGAAGGGGCTCTTTCTGCGGCCAGGCGCATCAAATGCGTGTTGGTCGAGTCGAGTTCGTCGTAAACGTGTAGCGCGCTAAGCAGGCACGCGACCTCGGGTTTCAGAGCGGCACGAATGGCTGTTTCGTTGAGCAGCTCCAGGGGCTGCACTACCCGGTACCCTCTGCCCGGCAAGGCGGCGATTTCGATTCCGCGGAGCTCCAAGGCACGCACAGCTTTCCACACGGCCGTCCTACTGATACCAAGACGGCCCGCCAGCTCCGTTCCCGAGTGAAAGCCATTGTCGGACAACACATGAAGCAGGGTCTTGGTCAGCTCATCGTATTGCATGAAGGGATAAAACGCAGAAAAGCGCTTATTCCGGCGGCTGCTTCTTATTTCTAAGCTGTTGCAACTGCCGTCTGACGACGTGCCGAATCAGCAACTCCCGATCGCTATCGCGCAATCCAACGAAATCTACTGAAATCTGGTAAGGCAACTCGGAATTGGGAGCATTCTTCTGGCAATAAACGACACGACCGTAAGCGGTCAGCCCGACGAATTCCGGCTGCAAGACCATCTTGATCTCCAACACTTTACCAGCGGCACACGGCTTGTCTACGTCGAATGACAAACCGGACGCGCTGAGGCTCACGCGCTGGGGGCATTGTTCTGGCAAATTGGCTTCGTAGTTCAGAAAAGCCCGAGCGATGAGATCGATTTTGCGCTCCATGACTTTCAGGAAGTCGCTAACCTCGGGCGAATCCCGCTCAATCTTACGCAGTAGCTTACGGGATTCTTGGGTCAGTAAGTCCAAACTGGCGGAAAGCGCGAAAGCATCCGAGGGAAACTCCCGCGGACTTCGATTGTCGGGAATCTCGTCAGGCGCAATTTCCCTGAAAAAAAGGATGATCTCGTCTTCTATCCGAAAATATCGCCTGCGCTCTTTCTCCACTTCCCTGCCGGTCACCGGTCCTATCCCATTCCCAGTTTCATGACCCGCTTGGTCGTCGCTCATAAAACTCATCCGATTGGTAGTCGCTATGTCTTGTTCCGAGCTGCGTCATCCAAGACTTTTAGCCGTTCCAATTTTTCCGCAATCTTGATTTCCAGCCCTCGCGGAACCGGCTTGTAATACGAGCGAGGCTGAAAGCCGTCAGGGAAATAGTTCTCCCCCGCTACATACGCTTCAGGTTCATCGTGAGCGTAGCGGTAATGCTTGCCGTAATCGAGTTCCTTCATCAACCGCGTGGGAGCATTGCGAAGATGCATCGGCACTTCCAAACTGCCGGTCTTGGAAGCGTCGGCGCGCGCCGCGTTATAAGCGGTGTATACCGCATTGCTCTTGGGGGCACAAGCGAGATACAGCACAGCTTGGGCCAAGGCTAACTCGCCTTCCGGGCTCCCAAGCCGCTCCTGAGCATCCCAGGCGTTCAACGCCAGTTCCAGTGCGCGAGGATCGGCATTGCCGATGTCCTCACTCGCGATACGAACGATGCGGCGTGCGAGATAAAGTGGGTCGCAACCGCCATCCAACATGCGGCACAGCCAGTACAAAGCCGCATCTGGGGCGCTGCCCCGCACCGATTTGTGCAGCGCCGAAATCTGGTTATAAAAATCCTCGCCCTGCTTATCGAATCGCCTGACCCCACCACCGGCGAGCACTTCCCGGGCGATGTCCGGGGTGACTTCGTTCTGCCCAGCCTCCAGCAGATCGAGAGTGATCTCCAAAAGGCTCAGAACCTTTCTCGCATCGCCGTCGGCCGCCCTGGCGTACCAACCACGCAGCTCGTCCGGAAATACGAGATCGGGCCGACCGACTCCGCGCTCAGAATCCGACAGCGCACGCTCGATAAGCTCGAGCAAATCGTCTTCGGATAAAGGCTTCAACAAGTAGACGCGAGCACGCGACAACAAGGCGTTGTTAAGCTCGAAAGAAGGATTTTCGGTGGTAGCGCCGATGAAATAGACGGTACCGTCTTCCACATGAGGCAGAAACGCATCCTGTTGGGATTTATTGAAGCGATGCACCTCATCCACAAACAAAATAGTACGTCGATTGTGTTCTGCCAAAAGCCGCTTGGCTTCCGCCACCGCCTCCCGAATTTCCTTGACGCCCGCCAGTACCGCCGAAATCGGCAGAAATTCGGCGTCGGCATGCCGGGCGACGATACGCGCCAAGGTCGTCTTGCCGGTGCCGGGCGGCCCCCAGAAAATCATTGAACGTAACTTGCCCGCCTTGATCGCTTCATAGAGCGGCTTCCCGGGCGATATCAAATGCCGCTGGCCGACGTATTCGTCAAGGCAGCGTGGCCGCATCCTGTCAGCCAAGGGTCTCTGGAAATCCGTGCTCATCTTTCCTCGAAAACGTCGACTCCCGGAGGAGGACGGAACTCGAACAGGTTGCGATCCAGCTTGACTCCCGTCTTGACGTTACTGAAATAAATGCGGGTGACTTGGCCGAAATTGTCGCCAAGTTCCATGCCCGCCAGCGTGTTGTCGTCCAAGCCGATTAGGACATACTTGAATCCGCTGTCCTCGGACTTCGGGACCAGCTTGATCCAGAACAAACCTTCGTCGCTTCCTTGATTTTCGATCTTGAAATTGTTTTCCAAGGCGACTTCGCCGCTCAGAAGCAAAGCCGGCGTGGACCCGATCGCCTCATCCAGGCGCTTGGCTGTGACCTGCTCGAGATCGACATCGTAGAACCACACCTTCTGGCCGCTTGAAACGATTTCCTGGCTGTAAGGCTTCTTGTAATCCCAACGGAATTTGCCGGGACGTTGAAGATAAAACACGCCGCTAGTGCGTTGCCCGGGATTGCCGGCTTCATCGATGATCACCTGCGAAAATTCCGCTTGCAGGGTGTTTGCCCTCGCCAGAAAATCCCGCAAACGCTGGACAGGCGCCACTTCCGCCGCGGCTGCAAATACCGGCAGAGCGACCAGAAGAAGGAATAAGGCTTTTTTTATCATCGTCTGTTTATCGTTCAAGCGTTCTTGGCCAAGATTTCCGCATAACCGGTGTAGTCGCGGGGTGTCAGCGCCAACAAGCGCCGCTTCGCGTCTTGCGGAATATCGAGTCCCAGAATGAATTCGGAGAGCGCCTCCGGTTCAACACGCTTGCCGCGGGTCAAATCCTTCAGCTTTTCGTAAGGTTTATCGATGCCGTAACGGCGCATGACGGTCTGGATCGGCTCGGCCAACACTTCCAGATTGGCAGCGAGATCCGCTTCCAAGGCAGCCGCATCGATTTCAAGCTTCCCGAGCCCTTTGAGCGTCGCTTGCACAGCGATCAAGGTGTGGGCGATCCCTACCCCGATGTTCCGCAACACGGTGGAATCGGTCAAATCCCTCTGCCAGCGGGAAACCGGTAATTTTTCGGCGAGGTGACCGAACACCGCATTGGCCACGCCCAAATTGCCTTCCGAATTCTCGAAATCAATGGGATTCACCTTGTGCGGCATGGTCGATGAACCGACTTCGCCTTCCACGGTCTTCTGCCGGAAATAGCCCAGCGACACATAGCCCCATATGTCTCGGTCGAAATCGATCAGCACGGTATTGAAGCGCGACAGGGCGTGGAAGAACTCCGCCAGATAATCGTGCGGCTCGATCTGGGTGGTATAAGGGTTGAATGTCAATCCCAGGGACGTCACGAAATTGCGGCAAAACGTTGGCCAATCGACCTCGGGATAGGCGACCCGGTGGGCATTGTAATTGCCGACCGCACCGTTGATCTTGCCCAACAGCTCGATCGACTCCAATTGCTTCAGCTGTCTTTCGAGGCGAGCCGACACATTGGCGAACTCCTTGCCCATGGTCGTAGGCGTGGCCGACTGTCCATGGGTACGAGACAGCATAGGCTGACCGGCATAGGCAACCGCTTTTTCTTTGATCGCGCCGACCAATCGCCGCATCTCTGGCAGCAGAACGCTATCCCGTGCCTCTTTCAGCATCAGGGCGTAGGCGAGGTTGTTGATGTCTTCCGATGTGCAGGCGAAGTGGATGAATTCGCTCACTCGAGCCAATTCCGCGTGATCGGCGATCTTTTCCTTGAGGAAATATTCCACCGCCTTGACATCGTGGTTGGTCGTCCTTTCGATCTCCTTCACCCGCCCCGCATCCTCGAGCGAAAACCCGTTCACGATGGCCTCCAGGCGATCCTTGGCGCTCGCACTCAGCGCCGGCACCTCGCCAATCGCGGGCTCTTCCGCCAAGGCTTTAAGCCATCGGACTTCAACCAGCACGCGGAAACGAATAAGTCCGTATTCGCTGAGGATCGGACGCAGCGCATCCGATTTGTCGGCATAGCGCCCGTCAATGGGGGAAAGGCAGGTGAGAGACGTCATTCAAAAAACCTTGGTTCTGGTAATTCTTGGCAATGAGGAAGCGAAATTCAGGCCACAGCCCGTGTCGAGATCGAAGTCGGCGCGGCATCCAGCGCCCGCTCGATGATCCCGCCACCCAAGCACTCCTCGCCTCGATAAAACACCACCGACTGACCCGGGGTTATGGCGCGCTGTGGTCGCTCGAAGGCGACACGGACCCGCTGCTCGTCGATAGCCTCGACGGTGCAAACCTGATCCGGCTGACGGTATCGAATTTTCGCCGAGCAGTGGACCGGGCCCTCAGGAGACTTCCCGTCCACCCAGCTCACGCTTCCCGCTTCAAGGCCAGTATGGAACAACATCGGGTGGTCGTGCCCCTGGCCGACGATCAAAACGTTACGCTCTAAATCCTTGGCCAATACGTACCAAGGCTCTTCCGGCGCACCTTTCACGCCACCGATGCCGAGCCCCTGGCGCTGTCCCAGTGTGTAATACATCAAACCGTCGTGCCGTCCGATGACCTTGCCGTCAGGCGTACGAATCTCGCCCGGTTGAGCCGGTAAAAACCGCTGCAGGAATTCCTTGAAACGGCGCTCGCCGATGAAACAGATACCGGTGCTGTCTTTCTTTTGATAGGTCGATAATCCCGCCCGCTCGGCAAGCTTCCTGACTTCGGACTTTTCCATGTGCCCGATCGGAAACAACACGCGCTTGAGCTGCGACTGCCCGAGGGTGTAAATAAAATAGCTTTGATCCTTCTGCTGATCGACTCCTTTCAATAGTGCATATCTGCCGTCTCGCTGGCTAACCCGTGCGTAATGCCCCGTCGCGATCATTTCGGCTCCAAGATCCGCCGCATAATCCATAAAGGCTTTGAACTTGATCTGCTGATTGCAGAGGATATCCGGATTGGGCGTGCGGCCGGCACGATACTCACTCAGAAAGACTTCGAACACCTCGTCCCAATACTCGGCGGCGAAGTTGACGGCGTGCAGCGGTATGCCCAGCTTGTCGCAAACACTTTTCGCATCGGCGAAATCTTGAGGCGCGGTACAAAGACCGGTGTCGTCGTCTTCTTCCCAATTCTTCATGAAAAGCCCGACAACATCGTAACCCTGTTCCTTGAGTAGCAAAGCCGTGACGGAGGAATCCACTCCGCCCGACATACCAACAACGATCTTTTGTGACATCAGCTCAACAAAGACTTAAGCACCGACAACGGATAGCGTTCTCCCTTCAGGTAATCGTCGATGCATTGCATCACCAAAGGACTTCGAAGACGTACGTTCTCGCTTAAAAGTTCCTCCCGGCCCAACCACAACGTCCGCACGATCCCATCATCCAGGGGACGGTTCGGGTCGTGGTCATCAACCGAGCCGGCAATCCCGATCCTGAGGAATCCCCCATCACGCTCCGACCGACGCCACAAATACACACCAACCAGTGCCTCGGGACGAAAGCGCCACCCCGTCTCTTCCAAAGTCTCGCGGATAACGGCCGAGATGATACTCTCTCCGCCTTCGACATGGCCGGCGGGCTGATTGATCACTGGCTCGCCGTCGTCGATTCGTTCCTCGACGACCAGAAACCGCCCACCCCTTTGGACGATAGCCGCGACGGTCACTCTCGGTCTCTCATTCCCGCTGGATTCCGTTTCGAGCTGGTGCATGAACTTTTAACTGAGGCTCAAATTGCTTAGCCTGTTCGCGTATGCTAAAAGAAAACCGGCTAGCAGAACTAAAAAACTAAAGTACGAGGTGTGTCGGTGCCGGTGAGCCGGCCAGGACAGACCTGCAATTTCCCCCTACCGGCCGGAGCTGAATAATGCCGTTAAACCTGAGCAGTCTAGGATTACCGATAAAGCTGTTATTTTCCGGTTATTTGACGGTCATCGCAATCGGCTATGCCGTTGCGATGGTTCAAATCCTGTTCACCCACGGCATGGCGGATGGTAAGTTTGGTCTTTCCATCGAAGATATCGTGTACAGCTATTACGGCAACCGGTCCGGCTCTGTCCTGGAAAGCCAGCTGAACGGCTCCATGAAACCCATGGCCCCGGACGAGGAGCGCTTCAAGATCATCCAATGGGTGCGCGACGGCGCCAGCGAGAAGTCGTACGAGAAAGACATCAAACCGATTTTCGAACAGCGTTGCATCAGTTGCCACAACGCAGAAGCCAGCGGAATTCCCGATTTCACGCAGTTCGAGAATATCAAGGCACGAACTGCATCGGATGAAGGAGCGACCTTCCAGTCTTTGACACGCGTGTCGCACATCCATTTATTCGGCATTTCCTTCATTTTCATGTTCGTGGGGCTCATATTCGGCCTGTCCACTGGCGTTCCCGTGAAGCTGAAAAGCGCTGCGATCATCATGCCTTACGCTTTCTTACTGCTTGACATCACATCCTGGTGGCTGACTAAATTGAACCCGAATTTCGCGCTTCTAGTCGTGCTAGGCGGCGCGGGATTAGCCATGGCATTTGTATTCATGTGGGTCGTCTCAATGTACGAGATGTGGATACTCCCCAAAAAGCTCCCGTTTCCGGATCGGCGTAACGCTTTGACGCGATCGTGAAACCAAGCTCGGCAAGCCGCTGGATGGGGGAAATCATTCAACTGGGAACGGTCTAATACAAGGAAGCGCGCAAATGCTATAGTAGCCTTGGTCTAGACATTGTTGCAGTTCAAGGGCGAAAAATGGCACAACATCCTGACTACAAACTCACAGATGATGTTGCGGTACAGGAAGCGAAGCCAAAACTCAAACGGCCACCGCTTTATAAAGTGATTCTGTTGAACGACGACTTCACTCCGATGGATTTCGTCGTTTTGGTATTGAAAACGTTCTTCGGCATGAGCGAGGAAAAAGCTACCCAGATTATGCTTCACGTTCACACACGGGGCATCGGCGTTTGCGGCGTCTTTTCGAAAGACGTTGCAGAAACCAAGGTCCAGTTGGTGAACGATTATTCTCGGCAGCACCAGCATCCTCTGCTTTGCACGATGGAGGAAGCCTGAACAGGCCCTGATTCTATGTTAAGCAAAGAACTCGAATATTCATTAAATGTGGCATTCCGGTCGGCCTACGAAAAAAGGCACGAGTTCATTACCGTGGAGCATCTTTTGCTCGCGATGCTCGACAACTCGATTGCGGTTGAAGTGCTTCGAGCCTGCGGCGCGAACATCGATCAATTGAGAAGGGAACTCACCGAATTCCTGGACGAAACGACTCCATTAATTCCGCCGGGAGTAAAACGGGAAACTCAGCCGACACTAGGTTTTCAGAGGGTGCTCCAGAGGGCGGCGTTCCACGTGCAGTCTTCGGGCAAGAAAGAGGTCACCGGCGCCAACATCCTGGTCGCTATTTTCAGCGAGCAGGACTCCCAAGCGGTCTATCTGCTCAACAAGCAAGACGTGACCCGCCTAGACGTCGTCAACTACATTTCCCACGGTATTTCGAAAGTTCGCGAAGATTCGGACACCACCCCGAAAGGCAGCACCGCGTCGGATGGCGACGACGGTGACGGCGCCACCGCCAATCCGCTAGAGAAATTCGCCACCAACCTCAACGAGTTGGCAAAACGTGGCAAAATCGACCCGCTGATCGGACGCAAGGGTGAAATCGAACGTACCATTCAGGTCCTGTGCCGGCGTCGCAAGAACAATCCTTTGCTAGTCGGCGAGGCCGGCGTCGGTAAGACCGCGATCGCTGAGGGGCTGGCCAAGAAGATCGTCGACAACGAAGTGCCGGAAATCCTGGCGGACAGCACGATTTACGCGTTGGATCTCGGCTCTTTGGTCGCCGGAACCAAATACCGCGGCGATTTCGAGAAGCGTCTCAAAGCACTGCTCGCTCAGCTCAAGAAAGAGCCTAACTCGATTCTATTCATCGACGAGATCCACACCATTATTGGAGCCGGATCGGCATCGGGCGGCGTGATGGACGCGTCGAACCTGATTAAGCCGGTGTTGGCCTCAGGTGAACTGCGCTGCATAGGGTCCACCACCTACCAGGAATATCGCGGTATTTTCGAAAAAGACCGAGCTTTGGCCCGCCGTTTTCAGAAAATCGACATCCATGAGCCTACGGTCGACGAGACCTATCATATTCTGCGCGGACTCAAGTCCCGGTTCGAAAAGCACCACGACGTGAAATATTCGTTGGCGGCGCTCCGCACGGCAGCGGAATTGTCCGATCGTTACATTACCGACCGTCATCTTCCGGACAAGGCGATCGACGTGATCGACGAGGCCGGAGCCAGTCAGCGCCTGTTGCCGGTGTCGCGTCGAAAGAAGCTGATCGGCACTTTGGAGATTGAGGATATCGTCTCGAAAATCGCGCGCATCCCGCCGAAAACCGTCTCCACCAACGACAAAGACAAACTGCGGGACCTCGAAAAGAACCTAAAGATGCTGGTGTTCGGTCAGGACGAAGCCATTTCGACTCTGGCCTCCGCGATCAAGCTGTCGCGCGCGGGACTTCGTGAAGCGCAAAAACCCATAGGCTGCTTCCTGTTCGCAGGTCCAACCGGTGTCGGAAAAACGGAGGTCACCCGTCAGTTGGCCAAGGTACTGGGCATCGAGCTCATCCGCTTCGATATGTCCGAATACATGGAACGGCATACCGTTTCCCGCTTGATCGGGGCACCACCCGGTTATGTCGGTTTTGATCAGGGAGGTCTGCTGACTGACGAGGTCAACAAGCATCCTCATGCCGTACTCCTGCTTGACGAGATCGAGAAAGCGCATAGCGACGTGTTCAACCTGTTGCTGCAGGTCATGGATCACGGCACTTTGACCGACAACAATGGACGCAAGGCCGATTTCCGGAATATCATCCTGATCATGACGACCAATGCCGGGGCCGCCGAAGGAGGCCGTCCATCGATCGGTTTCACCCAGCAGGATCACTCCACCGACAGTATGAAGGTCATCGAGCGGATGTTTTCGCCCGAGTTCCGCAACCGGCTGGATGCCATTATCCAGTTCAAGCCGCTTAGCCTGGAGACCATTGGCCAGGTCGTCGACAAGTTCATGTTCGAACTGGAATCGCAGCTGGCCGAAAAGCGGGTTTCTCTGGTCCTGGAGCCCGATGCGCGCGAGTGGCTGGCCGAACACGGTTTCGATCCGTCTATGGGAGCGAGACCGATGGCCCGGGTCATTCAGGAAAATATCAAAAAGCCCCTGGCCGAAGAAATCCTATTCGGCAAGCTGAGCGAAGGCGGAATAGTGAGAATCGGCGTGGCAGATGGTCAACTGTCGTTCACCATCGAAAGCGTGCAAGAAACGGCAGCGGTCTGAGAGCTTACCGCTGACGAAAGGTGATCCGTCCTTTGGTTAAATCGTACGGCGTCATTTCCACTTTTACACGGTCGCCCGTAAGAATGCGGATGTAATGTTTACGCATTTTTCCGGAAATGTGCGCCGTAATGATATGGCCGTTATCCAATTGGACGCGAAAAGTCGTATTAGGCAAAGTTTCGATCACTTTGCCTTCCATTTCGATGTGATCTTCTTTCGACATAAACCTCTCTCAGAAATGCACTCAAATGGTAAAGGGTGAATAATATCACATTAAGTTTCTGGCACGATATTCTCGCCTTTCCCCAATAGTACCCAGTTTTCGCCGACCAGCGCCTCCAGCGGGCGAAACGCGCTCTTGTAACTCATTTTTCGGCAATCCGATATCCAGAACCCGAGGTACAGCCAATCCAATCCGCGACGTCTGGCCTCGGCTGTTTGCCAGAGAATCGCGTTGGTTCCAAGGCTCCGTTCGGGCAACTCGGGATCGTAGAACGTATAAACCGCCGACAGCCCATCGATTAAATGGTCGGTAACGGCTACTGCCAGTAACCGATCGCCCAATCTGAACTCGTAAAAACCGGTCTCCGCCCAGCCGCAAGCGAGAAAACGGATGTAGTCACCTGGCGAAGACTCGGCCATATGACCATCCGAGTGGCGCGCCCTGAGATAACGTATGAAAAGTCGGTAATGAGCTTCTTCGAAACGAGCCGGTTTCCGCACGACCTTCAGATCCGAATTCATCCGCTGAATCCGTCGCTGTCCCCGATTTGGCCGAAATTGTGCGACCGGTATCCGCACCGGGATGCAGGCTGAACAACTTGGACAGTGCGGCCGGTAAACCATGTCGCCGCTTCGCCGGAAACCTCGGGTTGCGAGCCAGGAAAAAATACCGACATCCAATCTCTCTCGCGGCGAGACATACGCCATCTGCGCCCGCCGTCCCGGCAGATAATCGCAGTCGTGTTCGTAGCTGATATAAAGCGGTATCGATGTCATGATGCTCCGCCCCTCGATTTCCAAGCCTCGCTCGAAACCGGCTGGTCGCAGTAGATTCGCAGCAATTTCACGAACTCGGCACGGGGTATCTCTTCAGCTCCCAAACTCGCTAAATGCCGAGTATAGACCTGACAGTCGATCAGGACATACCCCCATTCCTTCAAACAGTTGCACGCAAAAGCGAACGCCGCCTTGGACGCATCGGTGACGCGATGAAACATGGATTCTCCGAAAAACACGCGTCCGACGGAAACGCCGTAAAGTCCGCCGACAAGCGTGTCGCCTTGCCATGCTTCGAAGGAGTGGGCCAAACCCAGATCAAAGAGATTCGAATATGCCCGTTTCATGTCCTCGGTGATCCAGGTTCCGATCGCATTGTCCCGCGGCTCTGCACAGGCCTCTATAACGCGGTCGAAACAGACGTCGAAACTGAACTGAAATTCTCCTCGCCTGAGCCGCTTGCCAAGACTCCGGGAAATCTTGATACCTTCGGGGCGCAAGACGAGCCGGGGATCCGGCGACCACCAGAGTATCGGTTCGTCTTTGCTGAACCAAGGAAAAATCCCGTTCCGATAAGCGTTCACCAACCGTCGAGCGGAGAGACATCCGCCCACGGCCAGGAGTCCGTTCGGTTCATCCAAAGCCTTTTCCACCGGCGGAAAAGGTTCGTTACGGTCAAAAGGATTCAGAACGGTCAGCATGGTCAAAGCCTTTGAAAGGCGAGTGAGCATTCAGTTCCGACATATAGGCACGCACCGAGCGCTGTTCACGATCCAAAAAATGTGCGATCGGGTCACGAAATGCCGCCTCGGCCAGCCAGTGGGCAGACCAGGTATCTGTCGGCAAGAACCCCCGACTAACTTTGTGTTCACCCTGAGCACCGGGCTCGAATTTAGGGAGACCTGCTTCGATGCAATATTCGATGCCCTGGTAATAGCATGCCTCGAAGTGGAGCGCGGGTATCTCCTCCGTACAACCCCAATATCGACCGTACAAGGCATCGCGGCCGACGAGAAAATAGGCCGCTCCGACGATGTGTCCGCGCCGCACGGCTAAAACCAGCAGGATTTGCTCGCCCATCGTCGCCGCGATGGCCTCGAAAAACTTGGCCGTCAGCGCCGGATAATTGCCGTGCTTCGCAAAGGTCGACCGGTAGAGCCGATACACCGTATGCCAAATCTCCGGCTGCACTGCGTCGCCCCGGATTCTTCGCAACTCTACCGAGGCCTCGCGGACCCGTCGGCGCTCCCTTTTTACCTCTTTACGTCGCTTGGCGGTAAATTCCGACAAAAAATCATCGAAGTCCCGGTACCCCCGGTTGTACCAGTGAAACTGACAGCCGAGTCGCTTCAATACCTGCGGCGCCTGCAGCAACACCCGGTCCTGCGTGAACAACCAGTGCAGCGAAGAAACGCCCGCATCCTGTGCAGCCCTGATCGCCAACTCGACCACAGCTTCCGCCAACTGTTCCGAATAATGCTCGGGCCGGATAAGAAGGCGTGGTCCGGTTGCGGGAGTGAACGGCGAAGCCACGACCAGCTTCGGATAATAGTTCATGCCGGCTCGTTCATAGGCGTCCGCCCAAGCCCAATCGAAAACGAACTCGCCGAATGAATTGAGTTTGAGGTACATCGGCAGGGCCGCCATCAGACCGTGCTCCGCATCCTCGATGAGCAAATGATAGGGAATCCAGCCGACATGCCTGCCCAGGCATCCGTATTCTTCCAACGCGAATAAGAATTCATGCCGCAAGAAGGGATAAGCGCCTCCGGTCAATGCGTTCCAAGCATCAGGATCGACCGCGCTGATACGGCGGACAATGCGCGAGCTCAAACCCGCCGAAATTTTCTGGTCTTGGGCAGTCATTTCACTCCTCAACTGCCGAATAGCGGCATGCCGTGATCGATTCACCAAACCATGAAATAATAACGTTTTTCTGCCAACAGATTGCTGTCAAAATGGCTCAGTACATTTTCACGATGAACCGGGTGAGCAAGATCGTGCCGCCCAAACGAGAGATTTTGCGCGACATCTCGCTTTCCTTCTTTCCCGGCGCGAAAATCGGCGTACTCGGCCTGAACGGTTCCGGCAAATCCACTCTGCTCCGCATCATGGCCGGTGTCGACAAAGAATACGACGGTGAAGCCCGTCCGCAGCCGGGAATCAAAATCGGCTACCTGCCGCAGGAGCCTCAACTCGATCCGACCAAGACCGTCCGAGGAAACGTTGAGGACGGCGTGGCTGAAATCAAGGCGCTGATCGACCGCTTCAACGAGGTCAGCAGTGCTTTTGCGGATCCCGATGCCGATTTCGACAAATTGCTCGCCGAACAAGCCGAACTCCAGGACAAGATCGAGGCCGCGGGTGCCTGGGATCTCGATCGCAAATTGGAAATCGCCGCCGACGCCCTGCGGCTTCCCGACTGGGACGCCGACGTCACCAAGCTCTCCGGCGGCGAGCGACGCCGCGTCGCCTTATGCCGGTTGCTGTTGTCGAATCCCGACATGCTGCTCCTGGACGAACCCACCAACCATTTAGACGCCGAATCGGTCGCTTGGCTCGAACGTTTCCTCCAAGACTTCCGAGGTACGGTGGTTGCTGTCACCCACGACCGTTATTTCCTGGACAATGTCGCCGGCTGGATTCTCGAATTGGACCGCGGCCACGGCATCCCCTGGGAAGGGAACTACTCCTCCTGGCTAGAGCAAAAGGAAAAACGGCTGGCGATGGAAGAGAAGCAGGAAACTGCTCGCCAGAAAGCCATGAAAGAAGAGCTGGAATGGGTACGCGCCAATCCCAAGGGGCGACAGGCCAAGAGTAAGGCACGCTTGCAGCGATTCGAGGAATTGTCGTCCAGCGAATACCAGGCCCGCAACGAGACTCGCGAGATCTATATTCCCCCAGGACCGCGTCTGGGCGAACTGGTGATCGAGTTCGAAAACGTTTCGAAGGGTTTCGGCGACCGGCTCCTAATCGAGGATTTAAGCTTTCGCCTCCCGCAGGGCGGTATCGTTGGCGTGATCGGCCCTAATGGTGCCGGCAAGACCACGCTGTTCCGCATGATGGCCGGCATTGAGGCGCCCGATTCCGGCAGCATCCGTATCGGTCCTACGGTTCAGCTCGCCTATGTCGAACAGTTCCGTGACGCCATGGATGACAAGAAAACGGTTTGGGAGGAAATTTCCGACGGCCTGGACATGGTGACGGTAGGCAAATATCAGACACCGTCCCGCGCTTATGTTGGCCGCTTCAACTTCAAAGGCTCAGATCAGCAGAAACGCATCGGCGAACTCTCCGGGGGCGAGCGCAACCGCGTGCATTTGGCTAAGCTTCTTAAAGCCGGCGGCAACGTACTGTTGCTCGACGAACCGACTAACGACCTGGATGTGGAAACACTGCGGGCGCTCGAAGAAGCGCTGCTCGAATTCCCGGGCTGTGCCGTCGTGATCTCGCACGATCGCTGGTTCCTCGACCGCATTGCCACCCATATCCTAGCCTTCGAAGGCGAGAGCAAGGTGGTTTGGTTCGAAGGCAACTACGCGGACTACGAAGCCGATCGTAAGCGTCGACTGGGCGACGAAGCGGAAAATCCGCATCGAATCCGATTCAAACCTTTGACGCGCTGATTTTGAGCGCAACCGCACTTCTTTTTGATGAAAAGTGATTTATGGCGGCGGCTCGGTCCGCCGCCAGCCGTTGGTGCCGACGGGACTCGATGAGGCTGGGCGGCACCGGAAACGTTCTGCCGGAATTGCCTCGAATGGTGGGTAACAGCTAACCGAATCCCGCCAGTAAGGCTGAGTCGACGTCCAACGTTGGCAAACGGCAATACAGGGAAAACGCATCGCAAGACGATTCACCGCATCGACTCACATTCCGATTTTTCTTGACCTCGACTTCGGTTTCACCGGAAAACCGAGCCGTCGAAGAACCCCTTTGCGTAGAAGCGCCGAATGATCGATTCCGCGTCGGTCCCGAGGTCTCTTGCAGTCGGCTAATTCGTCCATCAGCAGAACCGATACGTTTCCCGCGGCGAGGTATTACATATAGGAAAACCGCCAAGCTTAATATCTACGCTCTTTCAAGTGAAAACACCGGTTACGACAAGCCACCGCGTCGTCCGCCGATCATCTCCTACACGGACTCCATCGAACACATGACATCATCCACCTCAATATCCTCCTTCGAACAATTGGCCATCGCCCAACCCGTCCTGCGGGCGCTCCGAGAAATCGGTTACGAAGCCCCATCGCCCATTCAAGCCCAAAGCATCCCGCATCTCCTGGAGGGGAAGGATTTGCTGGGCCAGGCGCAGACCGGCACCGGTAAAACCGCGGCCTTCGCGATTCCCGTACTGACGAGAATCGATCTGTCCCGGCGCGTACCCCAGGCCCTGGTGCTCGCCCCAACCCGCGAACTCGCCATTCAGGTTGCCGAAGCCTTTCAAACCTATGCCCGCCACCTCGATGGCTTTCACATCCTGCCCGTTTACGGCGGCCAAGGCATGGGTTCCCAATTGCGGCAACTTGCCCGGGGCGTGCACGTCGTCGTCGGCACGCCGGGCAGGGTGATGGATCATCTTCGCCGCGGAACCCTGTCGTTGAACCACTTGACCACCCTGGTCCTCGACGAAGCCGACGAGATGCTGCGCATGGGCTTCATCGAAGATGTCGAATGGATCTTGGAACAGACTCCGCCGCACCGGCAGATCGCGCTGTTTTCAGCCACCATGCCGGAGGTCATCCGGAAGATCGCGAACCGTCACCTCAACAATGCGGTAGAAGTAAAAATCAAGGCGAAAACCGCCACCGTCGACGCCATCAACCAGAGATACTGGCTGGTTTCGGGCGTGCAAAAGCTCGAAGCCCTGACCCGAATTCTCGACACGGAAGACTTCGACGCCATGATCATCTTCGTACGTACCAAGACCGAAACGGTGGAGCTGGCCGAGAAACTGGAAGCCCGCGGGCACGAAGCCGCCGCCTTGAACGGCGACATGAGCCAGGGTTTGCGCGAAAAAGTCATCGATCGCCTCAGGAAGGGTACCCTGGATATCGTCGTGGCGACCGACGTTGCCGCTCGCGGTCTGGACGTGGAACGCGTCACCCACGTCGTGAATTACGATATCCCCTACGACAGCGAGGCCTATATCCACCGTATCGGGCGCACCGGACGCGCCGGGCGTAAAGGCAAGGCTATCCTGTTCGTGGCTCCGCGTGAGAGGCGTATGTTGCGTACCATTGAACAAACGACCCGCCAATCGATACAGCAGATGCGCCTGCCCACGCTGCAGGATATCGCCGACCGCCGTATCGAGCAGCTCAAGGCGCAATTAGTTCAAGCCCTGGACGACCAGGATGTGAGTTTCTATCGCGATCTAGTGGATAAATTTGTCGCCGAAGGCATCGGTGATGCCACCGACATTGCCGCCGCCCTCGCCTATCTCATGCACCGGGAGCGCCCGCTGCAAGCGCTCGAAGAGCCCGAACCGCCGGTTCCGGGACACGCTCGCGAACGCTCGCGGGAAAAGACACGCCCGGAGAGCGGATTGCTGCGCTACAGCCTCGCCGTAGGTCGGGAACACGGCGTACAGCCCAAAGACATCGTCGGCGCCATCGCCAACGAAACCGGCCTTTCCCCCAGGCTGATCGGCCAGATCAAACTGTTCGATGCCTACAGCACGGTGGAGCTTCCGGCCGATCTCCCGGACGATTTCTTCAGGCTGCTCAAAAAAACCTGGGTCAAAAACCAGCGCCTCAATCTACAATTGCTCGACAATAGCGGTCGGAAACCGCACAGAAAATCCACCACGGCCGAAGCAGGTAAGTCAGGTAAATTAGGAAGACCAAAGGCTTCGAGTGAGAATAAATCTGCGGCACAACGCCGCCCGACGAATCAACTTTGAACGTTCCTTCAGCTATGGACGCACTTGCACAACTGATCGCCAAAGCATCCGAATTGCTTGAGCGCCTGGAAAGACGGATTCCCCCTGAAGCCGCGGAACCCGATTGGCAAGACGCCATCGCCTTCCGCTGGCGCGGCGCCGGTCATACCAATCCATTGCAGCCGATCCGACACCCACACCGGTTGAGGCTGAACGACATCCTGTGCGTCGACCGCCAAAAGTGCGAACTGGATCGCAATACCCGGCAGTTCATCAAAGGATTTCCCGCCAATAATGTCTTGCTCTGGGGCTCCAAGGGAACCGGCAAATCCTCGCTCATTAAGGCTCTACTCAACGAGTACGCTTCCGAAGGTTTACGGGTCATCGAGGTCGACCGCCAGCATCTGGTGGAACTACCCGACATTCTGGATCTAGTCTATCCGCGTCCGGAGAAATTCATACTGTTCAGCGACGACCTTTCGTTCGAGGCGGACGACCCCGGTTACAAGGCTCTGAAATCCACACTGGAGGGCTCGCTTAGCGCACCGCCCACGAATGTGTTGATCTACGCCACCTCTAACCGGCGCCATCTGCTACCCGAATATCACGAGGAAAACCTTATGGCACGCCAGATCGAGGGGGAAATCCACCAGAGCGAGGCAGTCGAGGAAAAAATATCCCTCTCGGAACGCTTCGGCTTATGGCTGTCCTTTTACCCGTTCAGCCAGGATCAATACCTGAGCATCGTTCGGTATTGGTTGGAAAAGCTGCAAACGCCCTTGAACGACTGGGAAACCGTGCGTACGGAAGCCCTTCGTTTCGCGCTTCAGCGCGGTTCCCGTAGCGGACGGGTTGCCTGGCAATTCGCGAAGGACTGGAGTGGGCGCACGCGGCTCGATACCCACTCGAGCGGCGGATAATCCAAGACCGACTCGAAATACTTCGACTCCGAAAGGGCTATTAACCCGGGACTGGGATGCCCCGGTGCGGCGACCAGCCACGTGAGCCCAGGCCGGGCGTGTACACCGGCCTGGGTGGTGGCCCGTAGATATCAGGACGGTATTTACCGGCCTGATAAATCATTTGAAGCCATCAGCAGTCTCGTCACAAACTGATTCGTTTCTCGTGCGCGAGATTGGAGTGCGGGAAGACGTTGTCTTATCTTTTCGCGAATTTCCTCGCGTGTGTCCCAGGAACGGTCTATCCTGGCAATGAGCTGACCGATCCCGACTCCCCCTAACGGCGGTGTTTCCATCTCCAAATCCTCGAGAAAACCCAGGACTTTGGATGCATACGGAAGCGCGACGAAAGGCGTTCCCTGAAGGGCGGCAAAAATCAAAAAATGAAGTCGCATACCCACCGCGAACTCGAAACATCCCAACAAACCAAGGGTTTGCTGAGCAGAGTATTTCCGTCGCAGAACCTCCGCCCGTTCTGAATTCTGCATGTGCGCTACTACCGCGTGGCTGTGCTGGACATCAGTCCTTTCCATCGGTACGAAAACCACGTCGGCATCGAGCCGATCCACCATGAAATCCGCCGTATTGGCGAGCAGCGCGTAATAATGCTCGGGATCGAGATCAGGAGCCGCGGGGCCCGGCTCTCTGACCGAAAAACCGACGAGATGGCGTTCAAACTCGACCCCTTCCGATTTGAGAGCATCGATGGGAAGCGGATCGGGATGGATGAGTAGAGCGGGATCAGCGGTCAGATGAATCTCGCGGTCGATCCCGACGTCCTCGAGCAAACGATAGCCTTGCCGATCCCGCACCGTGATGATGGCGGCATCGTTCAAAGCCTCGCGCACGGCGCTACGCGAGCTCGGATAAGTGAGTGGACCGGCGCTCACCGCATAAACGACCACGGGTACCCCGAACTCATGCGCGAGAAAGACTTCCCTCAAATAAGTCTCGGCGTCCCGGTCGTAAAGAATGCCTCCGCCGCCAAGGATGAACAAATCGAGTCGCTCGATTTCGGGACTGATCTCTTTCCGGGTCAGGCTGCGGACCGGAACGGCGCGGTCGACATCGTGCCGGTTCAATGTATCCTCGGGGTTCCGCGAAAAAACCGTGATTTCGGCCGAGACAGACTGGCGCAACTGGCTCACGATGCCATCCAGAATGGCTTCGTCACCGAGATTCATCCCGCCGTAGGATCCCGAGATGCCGATCCGAAACAATCGAGTTTGCTGTTCCATTGGAAAGCCTCTAATGTCAACCAAAGAGCCTACAGCGGAGTGAGCGACGGCCAGGAAAGCGCAATTCCCTGCTGCCGGAGCAAGGACTGGAAGTCGTCCAACAGCGCCTTGCGGTTCCTTACGGCTCGCGGCAAAACCCTGCGATTCAAACAAAACGCTGCGAGCAGTCCAGCCGCTTCACCGACATTCCATTCGACATGATGAACCCGGTAAGCGCCGTTCGTGATGTGCGTCACGCCCAGATTCTTGCCACCCGGCAAGAGGTTTTCGACCCGTACCGGCAGCAGCGACCCAAGCGGAATCTGAAAAGGCCAGCAGCCGAGGTCCAGATAACCGGCACCGCTGGTGCGTGGGTGAAGATCGATCCGGTAGCAGCCGATACCGACCGAATCGGGGAAAAACTCAGGGCCCTTCGGTCGGAGCGGGTATGCGATGTGCTGCTCGAGCACCGTGAACTCGGCCCGGATGCGCCTGGATTCCCGGATGTAAGGTGCCGGCGCTAGTCCGTCAACAGTTCCACCGACCACGTCCCGGCGAAGGTGAAGCCCAGGATACCCGACTCCTCCATCCGGTCGCGGAGCTTCCGTTTGAAGCCAATAGAGCAAACTGAGACTGAGCTGCCGCGCGGCTTCCAGATTGCGTGCCTGTTCCACTTCGTCCACGCCGCAAACGGGACCGAACCAATAATCGTTCTGGGGCCAATTAACCACGCTGATGTCGCTCGGCGCGAAGCCATGCTCGAAGTTGGTGATGTCCAGAATTCGACGGAAGTGCCACCACGGCCGTCCGTCCTCGGCTTCGAACAGAAAACGCGTCAACGGCTCGTGCGTTTCCGGGTGACTCGTCGTCCATCCGAGCAAGGGCCCCGGCCAATTCGGAGGGTGATAATCTCGCCAAAGCTCATATTGCCGCGGCTTGTCGATCGTATGATCTTCGCCCGGAAGATACTCCATGGCAAAACAAACCGTAATCGCCTGCTGGTCCTTGGGATCGGCCACTTCGGATGCATGAGGCTCCCCGGTTTCGGCCTGTGACTCCGCCCCTATGACATGCTCCACACCTGCGAGATCAAGCAATTCGCCCTGCGGCGTCGCATCGATGAAAAAAGAGGCTTCTATCAGGGTGTCGCGTCCGGATTCCAGCCCTCTAACGACCACTCCAGTCACTCGATCACCATGCGTCCATGCGTCAATCGGACGGTGGGGGTGCATTATGAACATCTTGCCGCTGAGCTGATACGGAGCCATCATCTGATGGAGAACGGCGACAGCGACGCGCGGATCATGACAAAGGCGGCTGACCCAGCCGTTGCCCGGATTGAGATGTTTCGACGCCCGTGCCACCGGCGTGAGCGGAAGATGGTCACGGTAATATTGGCGAATACCTTCCCGCAACGCCCTATAGCTGGCCGTCGCCCCGAACTCCTCGATCCATGGGTGCTCATCCGGCGGAACCGCCTGATTCGTCAACTGACCGCCGATCCAGTGCGTTTCCTCGGTAAGAACGACCCGGTATCCCACACGCGCGGCGCCCAGGGCCGCCGCACAAGCTCCTAGTCCTCCACCGATGATTGCCACATCCGTGCGAATCACCTCCACCTTTGTCTCCTCCTTTCACTCCTTGAATATTGACTGGCGCGAACGGCGCGAGTTCGGATCCGTCCGCTACGGAAGCGTCGCCTTTTCCAGCCAAGTCAGAAAAGCGAAAGCCTCTTCCCGGCTGTCGCCGCACATGTCTCGAGAAGGTTGCAGGCCCGCACAGCAAGCGGGACGGCCGGCCTGTCCGAAAATGGCACAACGCAGATCATCGGTCAGATGCGGGCAGCGAACGCCTGCCGGCTTGCCTTCCGGCATTCCGGGCATCGGACTGGAAATCGATATGGCGATACAACACGCGCCACAACCGGGCCGGCATTCCATAGCCCTAATCGAAAAAAGAAAAATCGCGTAAGGGCGAGTACTTGAGTTTTTCCTTGACGTCTATGACGGCGCGCTCATCATAAGGCTTAGGGTCGAAACGTCCCCAGATCGGACCGGGCCAGGCCGGATCGTTCCGGTAGCGCACCACGTGATGAAGATGGAGTTGAGGGACCAGGTTGCCGATCGCGGCAATATTCATTTTGTCCGCACGGAACAGTTCCGCGAGAACGCCGGCGAAATGGGATGACTCCCGTATGAGCTGAACTTGATCCTCGTCCGTCAACTGATGAATCTCGACGATATTTTCCCGCTCAGGGACCAGAATAAACCACGGGTACCGGCTTTCGTTCATCAACAAAACCCGACACAAGGGAAAACGGCCCAATTGGATGCAATCCTGCGACAAGCGAGGGTGTAATTCGAACATAACGAATTCAATCGATACCGATTTGAGGTTGTCGGATATCGGTACCGTACACGCACCTGACCCAGCGGATCATGACCGAAACGCCGAAAACCAAGTAAGGAAAGTAACTGCTCAACCGCCACAGATAGCCGACATCGCATAGCACCATCATCAGAAGCACTATGGCTACCCAATGATTTGAGCGAGATGTTCAGGCGAAACGGTCCAGAACCTCGCGCTCGGGTAAATCACTGTTCATCCATTCGTCGCATAGCGTAAAACCGACAATGTTCAACCCCAACGCGATCGGTAACAAAAATCCGCCCGGGGTTGAACGGTTTCAGAACATCGGATGTCTTGGCGACCATTCTGTTACACATGTAGATCGATAATCGAATCCTATCGACTAGCCCTGCGGCTTGCGCGTGACAAACATCGCGTCGCCATAACTGAAAAACCGGTATTTGCGCGCCACCGCGTGCCGATACGCCGCTAAGACCTCCGCATGGCCCGCGAAAGCACACACCAGAGTCAACAAAGTAGACTCTGGAAGATGAAAATTGGTAACCATGGCATCGACGCAGCGAAAACGGAACCCTGGACGAATGAACAAATTGGTTTCACCTTTGTATGGCACGAGCGTGCCTTCCGAAGAAGCCGACTCCAGGGTCCGCACCACGGTCGTTCCGACAGCGATCACCCGCCCTCCGCGGCGTCGAACGTCGTCGACTTTTTCCACTACTTCCGTGTCGACTTCGCAATACTCCGAATGCATGATGTGCTGATCGAGGTCGTCTACACGCAAAGGCTGAAACGTTCCGCTCCCCACGTGCAGCGTGACGAAAGCCCGCTCGACACCTTTCGCCGCTAGACGCGCCAACATCGCTTCATCGAAATGGAGACCGGCGGTAGGTGCCGCCACGGCACCGGGTTCCTTCGCGTACACCGTTTGATAACGCTCCCAGTCGGCCATCGAATCCGGGCGGTCGATATAGGGCGGCAGAGGGATATGGCCTACCGTGTTCAAGACTTCATCGACGGTTCGACCATCCAGAATCGCCAACACGAACAGATCGTCCTGCCGGCCTTGAACCACGCAGCGAAAACCGCCGTCCAATAAAATTTCGCTACCTGCTTTCGGAGCCTTGCTCGCACGCACATGGGCCGTAGCGGTATCCGGTTCGAGCACTCGCTCGATCAAGATCTCTACTCGCCCGCCGGACGCTTTGCGGCCGAACAAACGCGCCGGCATTACTTTGGTGTCGTTGAATACCAAAAGATCACCCGGCTGGAGCAATTCCGGCAACTCGATAAACATGTGATCGCCAATTTCGCCGGTCGTTCCATCCAAACACAACAACCGACTGGCGCTCCGCTCGGGCAGAGGATGCTGGGCGATTAGATCGCCGGGAAGTTCAAAAAAGAAATCACTCTTGCGCATCGGTGGATAGTATCAAGCGAGAACCGAAAGCGCAGTATGTGGCTTTTCAAAAGAAGTTTCTTTATAATTCGCCTGCTTTCACGCCGAGGTGGCGGAACTGGTAGACGCGCCAGACTCAAAATCTGGTTTGGGAAACCAAGTGCGAGTTCGATTCTCGCCCTCGGCACCATCGAATAAAAAGGGCTTGTGAGTCATCGCACGCCCTCTTCTTTTAGCAGGTCAAGCGGCTGAATCGATCAGCCGGATCTTTTCGCCTTGCGTAAGTCGATAGAATCGGCGGAGTTCTTCCATCATCGCACCGGCCCTCGCGGTCTTCAGATAACGATTCTCCAATCTAAGGCAATACTTGCCTGCATAATGATTGGCGTCTTCGTAGCGCTGGCGTTGGACCCGATCCAATGCCGCATCGTAAGCCGGCGCTTCGAACAAACAATACCGAAGCTCTGAGGACACGAGATTCCGGCCTTGATGCTTCCAAAGCGACGTGGCCGTTACGAATTTGTCCACCTCGGCCTGCATCTCCAGTTCCAACAAGGTCACGCCCCGCTCGACGCCTGCATTCCAAATGAGATAAAGGAAGTGGCTAACGCCTTCCACAGCTAAGAGGAAGTCGACGAAATTCTCGGAATGAAGACTGACCAGGGGATCATCCTCGGATAGGCGAGCCATTACCGAGGCATCCAGAAACAGGGCAAGGTCCAGCTGGTCGCCTTGCTGCGAGACCAAGAGCTTCTCTTTGCTCTCGCGCGGATTAATGCTCGTGTCCAGCTGTCGGGCAAGCTCCGGGGCGGTAATTAGGAAATCTTCCACGTCGAGCCCCACCTCGACGCGATAGATACGCTCCAGCAGCTTCTGTAGGGCATTCAGGCGCATGACAGCGCCTCCATCAATTGTGCCGGCGGCTGACCGAGCCGTGGGCCGGTTCTATACCCAGTTTCCTCAATTTTTCGGCTGCACGCTTGCTACCGGTTCGGAGCCAAATCTCGTAAAGCCGCATAATATCCGTGCACGAACCTATCGAGGATCTTTCGCCGACCTCTGAAAGGACATCCACGAACAACTGAAATTTCTCGGAAAGCTCGCCGAAAATCGCGCAGAGCGCCTTGCCCCTTACGGTACCACGGTTCAAATCGGATAGATAGCCGTACGCAGTGCCTCCCATCGCGATGTAATAGTCGACGTCGACGAGCTTACGATTGAGGCTGGAAGAAAACAGACCCGATATCAGGAGTGCCACGTCTCCTAGCCGGCGCAGGATTTGATGCCGTTCTTCCAAGCTTGCCGCTTCCAACGCTTCTGCGTAGATCAGGGCCAACGGTTGCAAGATCACACCCTCGGCGGTCTGGGTAAACAATTTGTCCGCCTCGGTAAAATAAGCGAGCAAATTGACGATGTAGTAAACGGTATCCTCCCCGGCATCGACTTTCTGATTCGATAAAGCCGTTGTTACCGATTCCCTGAAATATTCCTGGACGTTTACATCCGTAATCAAGTTCGCGTCGAGGTTCTCAGGCGCCATCATGTCTAACCTCTCCCAAGAAGTGAAGATCTACCTGACAAAGTGACCGATTTGCATGGGTAATATCACAAGCCGATCGTAAAAAATTCTCCCCGAGTATACCAACTGTCGGACAGGCCACATCTCCGGTTCACTGGGAGAAAAAACAAGTCAACAATTGGACGTCGATGATGAGGCCGTGGTTCGAGTGGCTATCGTTTACTCGGAGCATTACTTCTCAATCCAGTCCGGTACCCTTAATCGATCACATGCAGGATTTGGACCAATTTATCACAATAAACCGCCGATTTAACGGCGATTTGCTGTTCGGCAGGCGGTTGGCAAAAGCATTTTCCTCCGGCATTTACTGCGGCGTAGCAAGCAAATTCCTTCGCCTGCGGTGCGCCGAGCGAGCGAGTGTATTCGCCCGTACCCGCAATATGAGAATGCTTTAACGGTGGGCGGGAGGAAACAAATTTCTAACGTAGGCGAGTTTTAACAGACCGGCGGCGCTGATCGAGTCGGTGATTTCTCCTTCCATCACCATACGCACCGCTTCCGTCAAAGGCAGCTTCTTGATGGTAATCGCCTCGGTTTCTTCGAAGTCCGGATCACCCTCCAACAATCCTTCCGCAAGGAAGACATAACCTTCCTCGTCGGTGACCGAGTTCGTGGTATGCAAGTGCATGAAAAGCGTCCAATCCTTGGCCGTCAAACCGGTTTCTTCCTTAAGTTCGCGTTTCGCGGTCTCGAGAATATCTTCGCCTTCAGGAGAGCCGCCCATGGGGATCTCCCAAAAATAGGCATCGGGAACGTAGCGATACTGGCCGACCAACCAGGTATTGCCTTCAGCATCTATCGGTATGATGCCGATAGCCTGATTCTTAAAATGGATTCTGCCATAGAGGCTCAAACCGCCGGACGGATTAATCACCTCGTCTTCGTCGAGGCGAATCCAGGGATTCTCGTAAACCATCCGGCGGCGAATCAGTTTCCAAGGGTTGTGTTCGGACATAGTTAAGGTCCGTGAAACGCGGGACTGAATTCATGTACAGCCTCAATCATGGCCTTGGCGTGCTCGGGATCGACATCAGGCAATATGCCGTGGCCCAGGTTGAATACATGCCCGCCTCCATGACCATACTGCTCCAAAATCCGCTTTACTTCGGTGCGGATGGTTTCGATCGGTGCATACAAAGCCATCGGATCCAAATTGCCTTGCAGCGCCACCTTGTGTCCCACTCGCCGGCGAGCCTCTCCGATGGGTGTGGTCCAGTCCAGACCCAAAGCATCGAAGCCCGTTTCCGCCATGGCTTCCAGCCACTGCCCGCCACCCTTAGTAAAGAAGATCGTCGGAATGGTTTTTTCGCCGTGACGCCGATTCAGCTTGTCGAGTGCGCGTTTTGCATAAGCCAGGGAGAATTCTTCGTAATGCGCCGCCGGCAAAATCCCGCCCCAGGTGTCGAACAACATGACTACATCGACGCCTGCGGCAATCTGGGCATTGAGATAAAGCGCTACCGCATCGGCCAACTTTTCAAGAAGTTCGTGGAGAACGGCGGGTTGTTCATACATCAATCCCTTGACTCGGCGAAACTCTTGCCCGCCCCCGCCCTCGACCATGTAAGTGGCCAACGTCCAGGGGCTGCCCGAAAACCCGATAAGAGGAACGCTTCCAGCTAGATTTTGCTGAATCAGGCGAACAGCATCCATGACATAGCGCAAATCGGATTCCGGATCGGGTACCGACAACCGGCGCACATCGGCCGCGCTGCGAACCGGGTTTCTAAAACGGGGACCCTCGCCTTCGACGAACTCCAGCCCCAAACCCATGGCATCCGGCACCGTCAGAATATCGGAAAAAAGTATGGCGGCATCGAGACGAAAGCGCGCGAGAGGCTGCAACGTGACCTCACAAGCCAGTTCGGGCGTGCTGCACAGTGTCATGAAACTGCCGGCCCGTTCACGAACATGACGATATTCTGGCAGATAGCGGCCCGCTTGGCGCATCATCCAAACCGGCGTTCTTTCGGTGGGTTGTCTCAACAGTGCACGGATTAGGCAATCGTTTGTAGGTGCATTCATGGCATCACGCAACTCAATGGCATAAAGGTCGGATTACAGCGTTTAGCAAGAATCGCCGGTTGGGAAAAAGCTTCAACGGCATAGGTAGCACTTCGGAATAAGAGCCTATTCGACCGCTTCAGCGGGTCGGGGAATCGGCCGATATGCTCGGCCCTGCTTGCCGCGGCATCATGCGCCGAATTTCCTGGTGAACGGATTTCAACTGTCTAGGTAAAGGCTGCCCGAGCGATACGGGAAGATTCGCCGCCGCTTCTTTGGCCGCCGACAGCGATGGAAAAATACCGAAAAAAAGCGGATAAAGCTCAGCGTTTCCTTTGCGCGAACGAAAACTGGCCAGTTGACTACCCGGCGGAAATTGCTCGGCCAGTTTCAGCAACGAACTCAATCGGGACACGGCGACAATCTGTAAGGTATAGGCATCAGGGTTTTGACGCATCAGCCATTCGGTACCTTTTAGACCATCCGCCACGCTTTCCGACAATTTCGAACGCGCGCTCTCTTGTTCAATGGGTGGCCGCATGTGCGTCTGGGCTTCGCGTACCGAGTCGGTTGGCACGGAGTGTTTCCGCGCAATCTCCGGCTGCTCTTCCGGTATACTCTTCGGCTCTTCCGAAATCGGCGGTGTCGACGGTTCGTCCCCGCCGACCGCTTCCCTCGGCTTTTGATCTTCATTCCCCTCCACTTGGGACGGGGGCATCATGTTCGGCGCGGCAGTTTCGGAGATCGGAGGCGTCTCCGTCTTTTCGTTATCGGCTAACGGCGAACGCTGCGGAAAAGATTGGGTATCTATCAGCGACTTCGCAGGATTCAATGTCTCGACGATTCCGGCTTGTTCCGAGCTCCGAGACGTAGCGGCGTCGTCGAACACCGGGCTGCTTGGAACCGACTTTTCCGACACAGAAGATCGCAGTGCGAATATCAGGAACACTGCACACACCGCGCCAGCCGATAGGCCCGTGGCGATAAACCATCTGGCCGAAGCCGCCGTGCTTGTCGAATGATGAGAGGATTCCAGAATCTCGATCAGCTTGCTTGGAATCCCACCGCTCTCGGCGTACAACCGTTTTGCCAAGGATTCCGCACTGTGTCGCCCGGTTGCCGCCTCAGGCCACGTTGTTCTCAATTGACGCGCAAACAGTACGCAATCGTCTTCGGAAAGGGCGGGGATTTCCAGCGTGAATGCGTCGGCGAGAGCCGATTTATCGAGCCCCGACTTTTGCGCCGCCTCATCGGTGCGCATTGCCAGCACCACACGCAAGGCCGGATGCTGACTCGCGAACTGCCATAACGTACCGAGCGCCCCAGGCACGAGCCTGCCGGCATCATCAAGCAGCAGCACGAGGCTTCGGCGTTCCTTGGCGTAAGCGTCCAGTAGATCAGCCAAATCCGCCCCCGCAGAAACCAATCCCGGTCGGTCCCGATTCAAGGCGCGTGACAGTTCGTCCAAAACACGCAGGTAACCCATATTCGGCCCCGACGCCAAATAGGCAACCACTGCGAACGGCGATAAGCGAGTCTCCAGGAGACGCAGGAAGGTTGTCTTGCCGATGCCTTCCGGCCCGCAAACGACGATGGGCTGAGCCAGGTTGACCGACAAATGCAAAAGCAGATCGAACTTTTGCATGCGTATCGCGGATAGTAGCGGCAAGGACTGGCTGCTGTCGGCGGCCTCACGACCACTGGCAGACGATGACAACTCAGCGGCGGCCATATTCATTCAAGGTGGCGCGAAGCAACTCCGGATCCACAGCCATCGGCAAGGTAGCCCGGCCAATTCTCTCCAGCAAGATCATTCGCAGTTTACCTGCAACGTTCTTCTTGTCGACGGCCATCAAGTCCAAATAGCGATCCGCATCCAGATCCGTCGGCGGTGTCACCGGCAACCGCGCCCGCGCGAGCAGCGAAACGATGCGTTCGACACTGTCGGCATCCAGCCAACCGAGCCGTCTGGAGAGATCCGCGGCCTGACAGATACCGATAGCGACCGCTTCGCCGTGGAGATAAGTTCCATACCCCATCCCGGTTTCGATGGCATGTCCGAATGTATGCCCCAGGTTCAGAATCGCCCGTAACCCCGATTCCCGCTCGTCCTCGGCTACGACCTCCGCCTTATTGAGGCAGGATCGCTCGATGGCGTAGGCCAGAGCCTCCGCATCGCGAGCCAGAAGCCTCTCCAAATTGGCTTCCAGCCACTCGAAGAATTCAAGGTCGCGAATAAGCCCGTACTTGATCACCTCAGCCAAACCGGCGCTCAGCTCCCGGTCAGCCAGCGTATCAAGAGTCGAGGTATCGGCCAAAACGCATTGCGGTTGATAAAAAGCCCCGATCATATTCTTGCCGCGCGGATGATTGACCGCGGTCTTACCGCCTACGGAAGAATCGACCTGGGCCAGCAAAGTCGTCGGAATTTGAATGAACGGTACGCCCCGTTGATAGCATGCGGCAGTAAAACCGACCAGGTCGCCAATGACGCCGCCGCCTAGTGCAATGAGAGATGCGTCTCGGCTGATTTTTCCGGCGAGCAGCCTATCGAAGATGATCATTGCCGACTCGATACTCTTGTAGGATTCACCGTCTGGCAAAATCACTTCGGCAGTCTCCTTGCCTGTCAGCCTCTGCTTGACTCGCTCCAAATAGAGGGGAGCCACGGTTTCGTTGGTAATAACCATGACCTGACTGGAAGTCAGATGCCTAGCCAAAAGCTCATCGGACTCCAAAATTCGCGAACCGATGTAAATCGGATAGCTGCGTTCGCCCAGATTAACGGTTAAGGTTTTCATGACTTGGCGTTCGCTCGGTTATAGGCTTTTAAGATCTGACGGACGGCGCTGCGGCTGGAGTGCGTCCCGGTATCCACGATAAAATCGGCCAAGGCGCGATAGAGCGGCTCCCGTATCCGCAACAATTCCTGTAACCGCTGGCGCGGGTTCTCAGTCTGGAGGAGAGGCCGATTGGAATCCTTGTGAGTTCTTTCGAGCTGCTTTTCGACCGAACATTTCAAATAAACGATAAACCCCCGCTCCCGCAGTATCTCTCTATTCCTCGGCAGTAAAATCGATCCGCCCCCCGTAGCCAACACCACGCCCTCCTCACAACACAACTCCGCCAGAACTTCCGCCTCTCGCCGCCTAAACCCTTCCTCTCCCTCGTATTCGAAAATCATGGGAATACAGACGCCTGTGCGCTGCTCGATCTCCCGATCGCTGTCGACGAAACGAACGTTCAGGGCTTTAGCTAACAACCGTCCGATGGTCGTCTTGCCCGCTCCCATAGGGCCGATCAAATAGATATTCTGCGTCTGTCTCATGCTGCAGGAGGTGCGAAATCGGGTCATCATACCATGCGTCTAGATAATACCGGGCGTGGCGTAGGCTCCGGCCCAAAAACAAAAGGCGCCGCCCGTTCGGGGCGGCGCCTTTGTATTTCACTTCCCGCCGAAATCAGCGAAAAGCGAGATCTTGTTTGAGGATCTTCGGCGTGATGAAAACGAGCAACTCTCGCTTCGTATCTTCCACGCTATTTCTGCGGAACATGTAGCCGATTCCCGGCAGATCGCCGAAAAACGGCACTTTGTCCGTATTGTTACGATTCAACCCCTCGTAAACCCCACCCAAAACTACAGTTTCCCCGTTCGAAACTTGGGCGGTCGTTTCAATCTCGCGCTTATCAATCGCCGGGCCGATCGGCGTTTGCTGGCCTTGTTCGTCCTTCCTGATCAAGAGCTCCATCAACACCTGATCGTCTGGTGTGATATGCGGTGTCACGTTCAACTCGAGCACGGCCTGCTTGAAGGTGATGTTCGCCGAAGCACCCCCGCCCGCTACGACAGTCGTCTGGTAAGGAATTTCAACACCCTGCCTGATCACCGCCTTGGTCTGATCCGAGGTGATCAGCCGGGGGTTGGACACCGTCTCGCTGCGTCCCTCACGCTGAGCGGCGGATAACTCAAGATCGAGCAAATAGTCGCCTGCCTTGATGAGGGTGAAGCCGAGCGCACTTGCGCCACCGGTCGCGGCGGTCGCCGCGCCTTTCGCCGCAAGGTCGACCAACACGTCGACGTTGGTCGACTTTTCCCCTCCCGAGGCCGGCTGTTGGAAGATTACACCCTCGGATCCGGCACTCGAAGAAAAGGAATCGGCACCTCTCCCTTTAACTAATCTGTTGAGCTGAAGCCGACTGCCTAAATCCCTCAGAAAATCGTTTCTCGCAATGACGATCCGAGACTCGATCAGCACCTGCCGAACCGGCTTGTCCAGTTGACGGACGAGCTCGCGCACCCGTTCCAAATTGCGCGGCGTATCCTTCACGATCAGTTGGTTGGTCCGTGGATCGACGGTTACGTTACCCCGGCCGGACAATACCGATTGACTGACATCGAGTGTCGACACCGACGTAGAACCGGATCCACCGCTAATACCTCCTGGCTGTGTTGTCAATTGGCTGATGCGTTCCGTAGTGCCGATCAAAACTTTCTTGATGTCCTCGGCCGTCGTGTAATTGATCTGGATAATTTCCGTCCGTAGTGGTTCGAGATCTTCTACCACCTTCTGCGCTTCGAGCTCCTCTTTCTCCTGCTTGTTGATTTCCTCAAGCGGCGCGACGCGGATAATGTTACCTTCTTGCCGCTTGCCCAATCCCTTGGATTTGAGAACCAGGTCCAATGCCTGATCCCATGGGACATCATTGAGCCGAAGCGTGACATTGCCCTGAACCGTATCGCTGGCGACGATGTTCAGATTGGTAAAATCCGCCAGAATCTGAAGAACAGAGCGCACCGGAATATCTTGGAAGTTCAGCGTTAGCTTCTCACCGGAGTACGCGAAGTCCTTCTTCTTGATCTCTTCCTTTTCCGCTTTGGTTAACGGACGGAATTCCACCGTCAAAATGTTGTCGGTCTGATAAGAGGAATAGTCGTATTCGTCGGAAACCGTCGCCACAACCATACGTGTGTGAGCACCTTCTACCGTGGCATCGACCGAACGGACAGGCGTGGCGAAATCCATAACGTCGAGTCTGCGTTGCAACTGAGCGGGAAGCCGGGTATTGGCAAATCGGATGACGACTTTCTGCCCCTCTTCGTGAATGTCCACTAAGGATTTTGGGTCGCTCAGCGTCACCAGAAGCCGGCCTTCGCCTCTTTCTCCTCGGCGGAAATCGATATTTTCGATACGCCGATCTCCTCCGCCGAATGGCCGATCGCTAAAACGTGGACTCGCGGATGTGGCGTTTGCTGCAGCGATCGGCGCCGTACCACTTTGTAACGTGATCAGAATATTGTTGCCATCCACTCGACTGGTGTAGGGCATCATATCAGTCAAATTGATGACGACCCGGGTACGACCCGCCGCTTCCACCGCTTGAACGCTTTGAGCGGCACCTACGTTGATGGGCACTGTCTTCTGTTTCAGGCCATTCGTCACACCAGGCAAATCCAGCGCTATGCGGGCAGGATTTTCCGTATGGAAAATTCTCGGCTCGTTCGCTGGTCCGTTCAAACCCAGCAGCAGTTGCAAGTTGTCTCCAGGCAAGATCGAGAAGTCCACTGATTCGAGAACGAGTCCTTCCGCTCGACTGGCGGAAAGATGCAAAAACAACCCGGCCAAAATGAAGCCTACCGCTTTCATGTATCGCTGCCATACGGTCGGGGCAATACCTATACTTCGTGTCGTTTTCATTTGTTTCCCCCCACTTCCGCCAAATCGAGAGCTGCCTTACGTTCGCGCCATACTCCAGGACTGTCGGATACGATTTCTACCAACTCGATCACGTTTTCTTTAATGCTGACGACCTTGCCGAAATTCTTTCCCATGTAATTACCAGTGCGTACTCGGTGTATCGTCCCATCGGCGGCTTTCACCAAGCCCCAGAGTACGCCTTGCTTATCGACCGTCCCGACCATACGCAGCGTGTCCAATTCGTAGGATTCCAGTTCTTCCTTAGGGCGATTGGTGTCCGGTCGAATACTGCTGCTGATCCTCGCGTCCTCGGTCTGTTCGGATTTATCATCAATGATGAAAGGATTGCGCAAATCTTCCGGATTGAAGACAAAGGGCTCAACCGCCTTGAATTCCGGCAGAGGCTCGACTGACCCTTTCGGCCGCGCCTTGACTTCTTCGACATAGTGTTTGAGATCGGCCAAATCGTCGCCCGCGCAGCCCGTCAATCCGAAAATGATCAGCCAAGAAACGAGGAGCCGCGAACGATACGGCGGTATCGAAAAATTCAACTGCCTACCCATAGCGTTTTTCTTCATCGTGACTTTTTGATTTGGCTCGCCGGCACGGCTCCCTCATCCAGGTAGCGATAAGTCCTGACCAGCGCACTCATGACCAAAGGATTCTTAGCCGTTTTCTTCGCTCTCTCATCCTTCTTGTGCGGTTCAATCTTTACGTTATGGATCGTTACAATGCGCGGTAAAGATGCCAATCCGCTGACAAACGCTCCGAACTCCATGTAATCACCTATTACGCGGATCTCGATAGGTAACTCCGCGTAGAACTCTTTGGCGATTTCAGCACCCGGCTTGAAAAGCTCGAACTCCAAGCCTGCCGCGAGTCCAGTTTGAGAAACGTCTACTAAAAGCTCTGGAACTTGAGTCTTATCGGGTAGTTGTCTGAGTAAATCGCCGAAACTTTTTTCTATCTCCGCCATTTGCGCCTTGTATTCCTCTAAATTGGCGGCCTTTTGTTGGCGTTGCTCAAATTTGGTCTTCAGCTCCAGCTCCTTCCTTTCTTCCGTTTCGAGCAGCGCCATTTGGTCCTGCGTATCCAGGTAGTACCAAAGGCCACTCAGAATGAAGCACAGGAGGGCAATAATTGCGGCCTTGATCGGCAGCGGCCAGGCGCCGGCGTTTTCTAAGTCCCAGTTGATTTCGGAAAGGTTCATGACGGCTTCTTCTCCTGCTTGTCTGCTTTGTCGCTTCCCTGCTTGACCTGAAGCGTAAAACGATTGCTGCGCGCTTTGCGGCTATCGTTGGCATCCTGTTTGGTCTCGATGATGTTTAACAGAGGATCCTGCATCCAAGGCGAAGACTCGAGATTCCTCATGTATGCGGAAACTCGGGCATTGGACTGAGCTATTCCATTCATCGTCAGATTGTTTTCAAGCTGAGTCAGGTCCGTCAGATAAACACCCTCGGGGATGGTCCGCGCCAACTCATCGAACAGATGGACGATCTCGGGCCGGCTCGCTTGCAATCTCTGGATAACCTCCATCTTGGCGATGAGTCGCTTTTTCTTGGTTTCCAATTCCTCGATTTCCTTGATTTTTTTATCGAGCAACGCGATCTCGGACTCCAAGTACTTATTCCGCTGGGTCTGATAGTCGATCATGCTGCCGATGAAGTAGTGCACAAAGCACCATAAGGCGCCCGTCGATAGCAACGCGGCTAAAGTGATTGCGATGAATTCTTTTTGCCTTTGTTTACGGAGTTCCGTTCGCCAAGGAAGTAGGTTGATCCGAGCCATTAGTCCAAACTCCTCAAAGCCAGCCCACAGGCCGTCATCAACGCCGGAGCATCATTGTTCAAGCTTTGTGGTTTAACGCGCGGCGCAAGATGCATGTTGACAAACGGATTCGCAGTGACCGTGGGAATACCCAGAACGCCTTCCACGAAGCGATCAATTTCCTGTATCGAAGCGCATCCGCCTGCTAACACCAAACCGTCGACAGTCCGGTGTGAACTCGAAGCAAGGAAAAATTGCAGCGAGCGCCCGATTTGCTGGGCCATGGCCTGTTTGAATGGTTCCAGCACTTCGAGCAAGTAATTGTCTGGCAGCCCCCCATGTTTCTTTGCCAAACCGGCTTCCTCGTATGAAAGCCCATACCGGCGCTGGATTTCCTCCGTCAGCTGCTTGCCGCCGAACCCCTGTTCGCGTGTATAGATGATTCGGCGGTTATGAATCACGTTCAGGGTCGTCATAGTCGAGCCCACATCGGCTACAGCGATAGTCTGCTCAGGGGTGTAGCCGGGCCACTGATCCAGGATCAGATTGCAGGCATTCTCCAGTGCGTACGACTCCACATCGACGATCTCTGCCTTGAGTCCAGCCATCTCTAGTGCGGCGACCCGGTCTTCCACATTCTCCTTTCGGGAAGCCACCAGTAGAACATCGACCATATCGGGATTTTTCTCGGTCCTGCCCTGCACCTCGAAGTCGAGGCTCACCTCATCCAACGAGTATGGGATGTACTGATCTGCCTCCAGTTCGATCTGGGCCTCAAGCTCATCTTCACTCAAGGAAGCGGGCATAGAGATGGTCTTGGTGATGACCGACGAGCTCGGTACGGCAACGGCAGCATGTTTGAGTCGCGTGCCCGACTGCTTGACAAGCGTTTTGATGACGTTTGCGATGATTTCGACCTTCGCGATGTTTTTGTCGATCACCGCGTCTGGCGGCAACGGTGCGACGGCATAGCTTTCCACCCGAAAACGCTGTCCGTCTTTTGTTAGTTCCAGCAGCTTTACGGCCGCAGTACTAATGTCGATTCCAAGCAGCGGCGGTCTCTTGCGGTACAAAAAAAACATCGATAACGTCCCAAGCTCGCTTTGACTTCACGCGGGCGGTACCGAGTCCCAATGCCGTTTCTCGTCACCCGCTAAACGCTGTCATGTAGTATAGTAGGGATTGGAAGTTTGCCCATGAGACCCCCGCTATCGGTCAGCCGAGCGACGCGCAGCTCATGATCGTTCGATAGCTACAGCCGGAAAAACAGCTTTTTTGATGGTCGAGTGAGAACCCGCAACAATCGAGGTCAAGCACGCTCCCGTTCCGCGAGCCTTATCAAACTAATCTTTCTCTTCCTGCTTGGCGGATTTGCGAGTTTAGTTTTAGCCGCGTTTTTGCTTTATCGCTTCATTGCACCGCAACTCCCGAACACGGAGGTTCTGCGCGATGCTCGATACCAAACCCCCATGAGCATCTACAGCAAAGACGGCTTGCTGATGGCTCAATACGGCGAAATGAAGCGGAGCCCGGTCTCCTTTTCCGAAGTCCCGAGCAGGGTCATTCAGGCTTTCCTGGCCGCCGAGGACAATCGTTTCTTCAAGCACCGTGGTGTGGACTACGTCGGCTTGATGCGAGCGACGTTCTCCTTCCTTCGGACGGGAAAGAAAAAGCAAGGCGGCAGCACCATCACGATGCAAGTCGCTCGCAATTTCTTCTTGAGCAGCGAAAAGACTTTCTATCGCAAACTCAAGGAAATTGTGCTTGCAGTCAAAATCGAATCGGAATTGACAAAGGAGCAGATCTTGGAGCTGTACTTAAACAAGATCTACTTCGGTCATCATGCGTATGGCGTCGTTGCCGCGAGTCAGGTCTACTATGGCAAGAAGATAAATGAGCTCGAGGTAGACGAGATCGCGATGATTGCTGGTTTACCGAAGGCCCCCTCCGCTTTCAATCCGATAACCAATCCGCAACGGGCCGTGGAGCGGCGAAACTACGTTCTTAAGCAGATGCGGAAACTGGGATATATCGATGATCAAACTTATCAGGAAGCAATCGAGCGACCGGTCACCGCAAAGCTTCACACCACCCCCATCGAATTAAACGCTCCTTATGTCGCGGAATTGATCCGCAACGAGATGTATCGCCAGTATGGCGAAGCTGCGTATACCAACGGTTTCCGAATTTACACTACTATCGACAGCCGTTTACAAAGGGCCGCCGACAAGGCATTGCGCCTTGCGCTGCACGAGTACGACGAACGCCACGGATTTCGAGGTGTAACACAGCGAATAGACTTAAAGAAAGAAAAGCGCCGCGAGTACTGGGACAGGCAGTTGTCCAGCATCCCGAAAACCGGGGAGACGGTGCCAGGATTAGTCCTGGCTGTCAACGAAACTTCCGCGGACGTTTATCTCGGCCATCAACAACAAATCGTACTCGACTGGGATGGTCTCAAATGGGCACGCCGATATATTTCCGAAAACGCACAAGGCCCTTTTCCGCGAAGCGCCAAAGAAATACTCAAGGCCGGCGACCTCATCAGACTTCGCAAGGACGGCGACGGCCATTGGAAACTCAGCCAGATTCCACAAGTCGAGGGTGCCTTGGTCGCCTTGGATCCGACCAGCGGCGCCGTGGTCGCGCTGGCGGGCGGATATGATTTCGCGATCAGCAAATTCAACAGAGCAACCCAAGCTCAAAGACAACCGGGTTCCGGTTTTAAGCCCGTACTTTACTCGGCGGCCTTGGCCCAAGGATATACTCCGGCGAGCGTAGTCAATGACGCGCCGGTCGTTTTTTCCGACCCCTCGCAGGAAGGCGGATTTTGGCGTCCGCAGAATTACTCGGGTCGATTTTATGGCCCCACGCGGCTTCGGGTAGCCTTGGCCAAATCTCGGAACCTCGTGTCCATCCGCCTACTTCAGAGCATCGGCCTTACGAAAGCGATCGATATGGCGCGGCGCTTCGGTTTCCAACCCGAAGAACTGCCGCGATCCCTTCCGCTAGCCCTGGGCAGCGGCACCGCGACGCCTCTTCGAATGGCACAGGCCTACGCGGTTTTCGCTAACGGCGGTTTTCGCGTCGAGCCCTATTTCATCGAACGCATAGAAACCGAAGCGGGTGGCATGGTCTTTCAAGCCACTCCGCAAATCGCTTGCGCAAATTGCAGTGACGCCGATGATCACCAGACGAACTTTGCACCCCGCATACTGTCGGCTCAGGTCCACTACATGATGAATTCTATGCTGCAAGATGTGGTGCGAACCGGAACCGCGGTCCGCGCTATGGAACTGGGGCGCAATGATGTCGCCGGCAAAACCGGTACGACAAATGATTACAAGGACGCGTGGTTCAACGGTTACGTTCCTTCCCTGACCGCCGTCGCCTGGATTGGATTCGATTCCTCAAAATCCTTAGGGAAAGGCGAAACCGGGGGCAAAGCCGCACTTCCCATGTGGATCCACTTCATGCGAGAAGCACTCAAAGACGTACCCGAGCAAACTTTCCCACTTCCAAGCGGACTGACAATCGCTCGCATGGATCCGAGCACCGGGATGCTAGCCTTGCCCGGGAGCCCCAATGCAGTGTTTGAGGTCTTTCCTTCTGGGAGAGTGCCCCGCTACTACGCCGCGCCGCGCGTGAGCGCGCCTCCTCCATCAGAGTCTATCGCAGACGAGGAACAACCGCGACCACTGGAGCCAACAGTCCCGAGCGTCACGACCGACAAACCGATCGAATCGCTATTTTGACCTCCGCCATGTCCGCAAAAGACAGAGCCCGACGATTGATCGCCTACGAGGCCGCACGAATCATCGCAGAGGAAGGTATAAATGATTATCTTCCGGCAAAAAATAAGGCTGCGGCCCGTCTTGGGATAACGAACTCGCGCAGCCTTCCCCGTAACGAGGAAATCGACCAGGCGCTAGAAGAATATCTTCGACTCTACCGGGCGGATACGCAGCCACAACACATTACCCGACTGCGAAGGCTCGCATTGGAGGCCATGCGTTTCTTGGAAGAATTTTCGCCGCGCTTGGTCGGCGCTGTCTTGGACGGCAGTGCCAGCAAGTACAGCCCTATTGTTTTGTATGTGTATCCCGAAACCCCGGAAGAGATCATCAAGAAACTGATCGAGGTCGGCATCCCGTTCAGGGAACGATCCTTTTCGTTCAATCTAGGGCATCGGCGAGGCGTGACTTGTCCGGCACTGGACTTTTATGTCGACGGCGTCCGCGTTGAACTGGCTGTACTGCCGCCGGAATTAAAAGGGCAACGGATCAACCGGAAGGAAAAGGCTGTACCCGGCGGCTCGCTGCACGATGTCGAAAAATTGATTAACGGCAGCTCACCGTCCAAGCTTCGGCTTGGTACATAAGCGAATAGTGCGAGCAGACCGAACCCTCCCGTCCAGCCGATTTCGCTTCCATTCCCAAACGGGCGATGTTAAACCGCGAGGGCCGGTCCTTGCTTATTGTCATTTAATCGACGTGGCCAAGCGGTTTCGAGCGGTTTGGATGGGGCCCGAAAATCAACCCCGTCCATATTTCCGCCGGAACTTGTCGACTCGACCGGCGGTGTCGACGATCTTCTGCTTGCCCGTATAGAATGGATGGCAGGCGGAACACACTTCGATGTGCAAATCCCTACCTAACGTCGACTTGGTTTCGAACGTGTTGCCGCAACTGCACTGGACGGTAATGGCTTTATATTCGGGATGAATATCCGGCTTCATGATTAGGTACTCTCCAACAAATCAGAACTACAAAGGGACGACAAATTTTTCATCTTACTTAAAACGACCTTTTACCGCAACGTCTGCAACTCGAATCTTCCCGCTTTGGGCTGACACCGACCCTCCTCATCGAACGGTATGCCCGATGTTTCGAGTAGCTTTCCGCGGTCTTATGCCCATCTGAGATATAAACCATAATGCGTATAATCTCCTTCAACGCGAATGGCGTGCGGTCAGCGGCGCGCAAAGGCTTCTTCCACTGGATGGACAAACAAAACGCCGACATCGTCTGCCTTCAGGAAACCAAGGTTCAGACACACCAACTGGAAGATCCGATATATTGGCCCAAAGGCTATCGGTGCTACTACCTGGACGCCGTCAAGAAAGGCTACAGTGGGGTTGCGTTGTATAGCCGCCGCGAGCCGGACGAAATCGTTCAAGGCCTCGGCTGGCCTGACTTGGACGCTGAAGGGCGTTACCTCGAAGCGAGATTCGGCTCCCTGAGCGTCGTTTCCCTTTACTTGCCGTCCGGTTCGTCCAGCGAGGAGCGTCAAGCGGTGAAGTTCGACTTCATGAACCGGTTTCTGCCATACCTTCGCGAGTGTGCACAATCGGGGCGGACTTACATTTTTTGTGGCGACTGGAACATCGCCCACAAACCGATCGACCTCAAGAATTGGCGCTCCAACCAGAAGAATTCCGGATTTCTGCCTGAGGAACGTGCCTGGCTGGATATCGTGTTCGAGCAGGATGGCTGGGTCGATGCTTTTCGTGTCGTCAATCAGGAGCCGGAGCAATATACTTGGTGGTCGAATCGCGGTCAGGCCTGGGCCAAGAACGTGGGCTGGCGTATCGACTACCAGGTGACCAGCCCTTCTCTCAGGGACAGAATTCTAGCGGCATACATTTACAAGGAAGAGCGTTTTTCGGACCATGCGCCACTCACCATCGACTATGACTACCCTTTCCTGGCGTGAAGCGGTATTCAACCGGAGGATGCTGATCTGCGTCCTCACGGGGTTCTCCTCCGGGTTGCCGCTTTTCGTGCTGATCAGCCTGATTTCAGCCTGGCTACGCGATGGTGGTGTCGATCTCAAAGAAATCGGGCTTCTGGCCTTGGTTCAATTTCCTTATATCTGGAAATTCCTGTGGGCGCCTCTGTGCGACCGGTACGGCTTGCCGATGGGACGGCGCCGAACTTGGATGCTCGTGACGCAAATCGCGCTCTTGCTCTCCATTCCGGCGTTCGGCTGGCTGACACCGATACCGGACATCGCGACCATTCGTTGGCTGGCGGTGGCCGTAGCTTTGTTCTCGGCAACTCAGGACATCGCCATAGACGCGTTTCGACGCGAAATCCTGAAGGACGAGGAACAGGGACTCGGCAACGTCATCCACGTGAACGCGTACAAAATCGCCGGACTCGTGCCGGGATCTCTGTCACTCATTCTTGCCGACTATTTGTCCTGGGATACCGTCTACTTGATCACGGCGCTGTTCATGCTCCCAGGGCTACTCCTCACAATCATCGGCAGCGAACCAGAATTTTCCAGCCAGACACCGTCGACTCTGCGTCAAGCCGTGGTCGATCCTTTTCGTGAATTCGTTCAGCGAAAAGGCTGGAGCGGCGCATTGACCGTGCTGGCGTTCATATTTTTCTACAAGCTCGGCGACAGCATGGCGACAGCCCTGGCTACACCTTTTTACTTAGATATGGGCTACAGTAAGACGGAAATCGGCGTGGTCGCCAAGCATGCCGGGCTCTGGCCGAACGTCGCGGGCGGCATTCTCGGCGGCATTTGGATGATTTCCCTGGGGATTCATCGGTCCCTATGGATATTCGGCGTGTTACAAGCCCTGGTGATTCTCGGCTTCGTCTGGCTTGCCACGGCCGGCCACACGATAGCCGGATTGGCTGCGGTTATCGGCGCCGAGGCCTTCGGTGTTGGATTGGGCACGGCCGCTTTCGTTGCCTATATCGCCACTACGACCAATCCAGCGTACACTGCCACCCAGTTTGCGCTATTTACCAGCCTCGCCGCCACTCCGCGAACGCTGGCCAATGCCTTTACCGGCTTTCTAGTCGAAGGTGGGGACATCAAAGTGGGGAATGTTTCGCTGCTTCATATCGAAGCGCTAGGCTGGGAGCGCTTTTACTGGTTGTGCTTTGCGCTCACCCTGCCGGGCATGCTGCTGTTATTCAAAGTGGCGCCATGGAACGGCGGAAACAAAAGCGAAAGACCCGCTCGCCTCGAACCGCAACCCGATTCACAGTCACCCGACTGAAAAGCTCTGCCGGCAGACGAGCGCCTGCCGGTAGTCTCTTCTCGCGTTGATTCCGCCTATTTTCTAATGTAAAGGTCGGTAATACTGCCGTCCAGCATCTCGGCGGCGAAGGCGAAAGTCTCCGACAAGGTCGGATGCGGGTGAATCGTCAAGGCGACGTCCTCCACATCGGCCCCCATTTCCAAAGCCAGAACGGCCTCACTGATCAGCTCCCCCGCGTTCGGGCCGACGATGCCTGCCCCCAGAATGCGTCTAGTCTCTTTATCGCAGAGAATCTTGGTCATGCCCTCCTTGCGATCGATGCCCAGTGCCCGACCGCTCGCCGCCCAGGGAAACGCGGCTTTGTCGTAAGCGATACCTTGAGCTTTTGCCTGCGTTTCCGTTAGCCCCATCCAGGCCACCTCCGGATCGGTATAAGCGACCGAGGGAATCGTCAGTGCCTGGAATGCCGTCCGCTCTCCGGAGATGACTTCAGCCGCTACCTTGCCCTCATGCGTCGCTTTGTGCGCCAGCATCGGATTGCCCACGATATCCCCGATCGCGTAGATATGCGGCACATTGGTCCGCTGACACTCGTCTACCGGAATGAAGCCCTTCTCATCCACCTTGACGCCGGCATTTTCAGCACCGATCAGATGACCGTTCGGCTTCCGGCCAACCGCGACCAGAACCCGGTCGAATAGGTCGGATTCGGGCGCACCTTCGTCGCCTTCGAAATAGGCCTGCAATCCTTCCGACTTCGCCTCGATGCGCGTGACTTTGGTTTTCAGGAAGATGTTTTCGTACTGTTTCTTGATGCGCTGATATAAAGGTTTGACTAAATCCGCATCGCAGCCCGGAATGATCTGATCCATCAGTTCGACCACTGTGATCCTCGAGCCCAGCGCGTGATAGACCGTTGCCATCTCGAGCCCGATAATCCCGCCGCCAATGATCAGAAGACGCTTGGGCACCTCGGCCAGCTCTAAGGCGTCGGTGGAATCCATCATCCGCGGATCGTCATGGGGAAAGCCGGGAATCCGGACCGGCTGCGAGCCGGCCGCAATGATCGCATGGTCGAAACTGATTGTTCTCGGACCTTCGGCTGTTTCGACTGTCAGCGATCGATCCGACGAAAATCTACCCACCCCGGTTACGACGGTGACCTTGCGCTGTTTGGCGAGCCCGGCAAGGCCGGTCGTGAGCGTCTTCACGACCTTGTCCTTCCACTCACGCAGTTTCTCCAGGTCGATGCTGGGCGTACCGAAATTCAATCCGAAATTCGACGCTTCCTGCGCCTCTTGAATAATTTTGGCGGCATGCAGTAATGCTTTTGAAGGAATACAACCGACATTCAAGCAGACACCGCCGAGCACTGGATAGCGTTCGACCAAAACCACCTGTCTACCCAAATCGGCGGCTCGAAAAGCGGCCGTGTAGCCACCGGGCCCACCGCCCAAAACCACTACCTCGGCATGCAAACTGGATGTATCCGACATCGATTGTTTACCTTCTGTTTAAGGGAAATTGCTGGTCAGCGGTCCGTCGCTCCCGTTTCGAATCCGTTTGCGGGAGAGCATGCTTGTCTCTATAAGAGAACCCGCCGCAACTCCGCCAACAGCCCGGCCAAATAAACCGTGAAGCGTGCGGCTTCGGCGCCGTCGATCACACGGTGGTCGTAGGACAAGGACAAGGGCAACATCAAGCGCGGGACGAACTGCCCGTCCTGGTAAACCGGCTTGGTTTGCGCTCGGGACAAGCCGAGGATCGCAACCTGAGGCGGGTTGATGATAGGCGTAAAGGCCGTACCTCCGATTCCGCCGAGGCTCGAAATGGTGAACGATGCACCCTCGAGGTCATTGCTGCGCAGCTTCTTGCCGCGAGCTTTAGCGCTGAGCTCGGCCAACTCTCTAGCCAGGTCGAAAATGCCTTTTTGATCGACATCCCGCACGACAGGCACGACCAAGCCTTCCGGAGTATCCACGGCTACGCCCAGGTGATAATACTTCTTGAGAATCAGTTCTTCGCCATTACCTGCGAGGGAAGAATTGAACGTCGGAAAGGCTTTGAGCGCTGCCACCACAGCCTTCATGACGAACGGCAGAAAGGTCAGTTTGACGTTCTGCTTTTCCGCCTCGCTCTTCAGCGACTGACGAAACGCTTCGAGATCCGTGATATCGGCTTCGTCGTGCTGCGTGACGTGGGGAATGCTGACCCAACTGCGATGCAGGTTCGGACCGGAAAGTCTCTTGATGCGTGACAATGGCAGGCGGTCGATTACCCCGAACTGCGCGAAATCGATCTCCGGCTGGGGCGGCATCGCCAAAACGCCACCGGCCAATGCTTGCTCCGCCCGCTTCAAGCTCTCCTTTACGAACGCTTGAACATCCTCTTTCAAGATGCGACCTTTGGGCCCCGTGCCTTTAATTTTTCTAAGATCAGCGCCCAACTCGCGAGCGAACTTCCGAACCGATGGGCTCGCGTGAGGCGGATGCGCAAGATCTTCTTCGGCGGCTTTCAGAGCTCGTTCGGCAATAACCGGCGAGGGCGTGGGCTTTGACTGGGGCTCCGCTGGAACCGGTTTCGTCGGCTCGGCGACAGGCTTAGCCTCCACTTCTTCGGCTACCACCTTTTCGGGTTTCGCCTCCACGACCGGCGCGGGCTCCTCGGCCGGCTTCGCCTCGGCTTGATCTTGGACCTCCAACTGCAATATCGGCGATCCCTGACTCACCCGATCACCGACATTGACCTTCATGGTCTTCACCACACCCGCGAAAGGCGACGGCACTTCCATCGCCGCCTTGTCGCTCTCTAGAGTTATCAGGGAATCTTCGACATTGACCACATCACCGGGTTTGACCAGCACCTCGATGATCTCGACGTTCTTGAAATCTCCAATGTCGGGAACGACGACTTCTTTCAACACTGCCATAGCGTTGCCTTTACACCTTCACTGGATTGGGCTTTTCCGGGTCGATGCCGTACTTAGCCATGGCTTCCTTGACGGTTGAAATCGCCACGCTTCCTTCATCGGCCAAAGCCTTCAGTGTGGTATATGCGATGTAATGCCGGTCCACCTCGAAAAACCTCCGCAATTCGGAACGCCGATCACTGCGCCCGAAACCGTCGGTACCGAGCACTTCATAGGCTCTCGGCACGAACGGCCGGATTTGATCGGCGAGAAGTTTGATATAGTCGGATGCGCCGATGATCGGCCCCTTGGTTCCAGCCAGGCATTCCTCCACGTAACTGATGCGACGAGGCTGGTCCGGGTGCAAAAGATTCCAACGCTGCTTGTCCAATCCATCGCGGCGCAGCTCGGTGAAGCTGGTGACACTCCAGACGTTGGCTTTCACGCCGAAGTCTTGTTCCAGCAACTCCGCTGCGGCGAGGGCTTCGCGGAGTATCGTACCGCTGGCCAGTAGTTGCGCTTGCGCCGATTTGCCAGCGTCCTTCAATCTGTACATGCCCTTGACGATCCCCTCTCGGACACCCGCCGGCATCTCCGGGTGAGGATAATTCTCGTTCATGACCGTGATGTAATAGAAGACGCTCTCGCCCTCCTGGTACATCCGCCGGAGTCCGTCCTGAATGATCACGGCCAGCTCGTAGGAGAAGCACGGATCGTAAGCCACGCAGTTGGGAATCGCCGACATATTCACATGGCTGTGTCCGTCCTGGTGTTGCAAGCCTTCGCCCGCCAAAGTCGTACGCCCTGCCGTTCCGCCGATCAGGAAACCGCGTGCCTGCATGTCGCCTGCGGCCCACATGAAGTCCCCCACCCGCTGGTACCCGAACATCGAGTAGTAGATGTAGAAAGGGATCATCTGGATGTTGTGATTGGTGTGAGCCGTTCCGGCCGCAAGCCAGGAGCACATGGAACCCGCCTCGCAAATGCCCTCCTCCAAGATCTGGCCCGACTTATCCTCCTTGTAATACATCACCCCACCGGCGTCCGCAGGGACGTACAGCTGTCCCACGGATGAATAAATGCCGTACTGGCGGAACAGTCCCTCCATACCGAAAGTCCTGGCTTCGTCCGGAACGATGGGAACGATGTACTTGCCCAGCTTCTTGTCGCGCAGCAACAGGGTCAGCAAACGCACGAACGCCATAGTCGTGGACATTTCCCGACCTTCCGTGCTTTTCAGCAGAGATTCGAAAACATCCAAGTCCGGTACCTGCAAAAGCGGCGCGTCGCGGCGGCGCTGTGGCAGGTAACCGCCGAGAGCTTTTCGACGCTCGTGCATGTAGCGCAATTCCGGACTGTCTTCCGGCGGTTTGTAGTACGGCACCTCTGCCAGCTTGTCATCGGGAATCGGAATCTTGAAACGGTCGCGGAATGCCCGGATCGCCTGCTCGTCCATCTTTTTCTGCTGGTGCGTGGTCATGAGCCCCTCGCCGGCGCTACCCATGCCGTAACCCTTGACCGTCTTGGCGAGGATCACCGTTGGCTGGCCGGTATGGTTCACCGCCGCGTGATAAGCGGCATAAACCTTGTGCGGATCGTGTCCACCGCGATTCAGGCGCCAGATGTCCTCGTCGGACAAATTGGCCACCATTTCCTTCAGCTCCGGATACTTGCCGAAGAAATGCTCGCGAGTATAGGCACCGCCTTTCGCTTTGTACGCCTGATACTCGCCATCCACGGCTTCCTCCATGCGTTTTTTCAAGAGCCCGTCTTTGTCTTTGGCCAGCAACGGGTCCCAATAGGAGCCCCAAATAACTTTGATGACGTTCCATCCGGCGCCGCGGAATTCGGCCTCGAGTTCCTGAATGATCTTGCCGTCGCCCCGTACCGGCCCATCTAGGCGCTGCAGATTGCAGTTAATGACGAAGATGAGATTGTCGAGTTTTTCTCGACCGGCCAATCCGATGGCGCCCATGGATTCCGGTTCGTCCATCTCTCCGTCACCGCAGAAACACCAGACTTTACGGCCCGCAGTCTTCAAAATCCCCCGGTCCTCCAGATATTTCATGAAGCGCGCCTGGTAAATCGCCATGAGCGGCCCGAGGCCCATGGACACCGTCGGGAACTGCCAGAAGTCCGGCATCAACCAAGGGTGCGGATAAGACGAAAGACCGTTGCCGCCGATCTCGGCGCGGAAATTGTCGAGTTGTTCTTCGGTCAATCTCCCCTCGAGATAAGCACGCGCGTAAATACCGGGTGCGGCGTGTCCCTGGAAGTAGATGAGGTCTCCCCCATGGTCCTTGTTAGGGGCGCGAAAAAAGTGATTGAAACCCACGTCGTAAAGCGTCGCCGCCGAAGCGAAGGTCGCGATGTGCCCGCCGTATTCGGTGGACTTGCGGTTGGCACGCACCACCATGGCCATCGCATTCCAACGGATGTAAGAGCGTATGCGGTGCTCTAAACCGGCATCGCCCGGCAAGCGAGGCTCCATGTGAGGCGGGATGGTATTGATGTACGCCGTATTCGCCTTATAAGGCAGATTCGCTCCCGCCCGGCGCGCCTGGTCGACCAGGCTTTCGATCAGGAAATGCGCCCGTTCGATACCTTCCGTCTCGATGACCGCCTGCAGGGCCTCCAGCCACTCACGAGTTTCTTCGGGATCGATATCGTTTTCGCTCTTAAGGATTTGTGATGGGTGAGACAAACTCACGGCGGACATAGGAAAGATTCCTCCAGTGATTTAAGGTCTTCCAGTTAATCTTTTCGAACGTGGGCAAGCGCGCTCCAAATCATCGGGTCAGAGTACCGATTTGAAAATCGCGTTGTTAACGAAAGAATTCCTGGCATGTTTCTCGAACCGTTGATCCAGTGATGACGGAACCGTGCAACTCTGACTTTGCTTCTGAACGCGGTCAACGTGATATTGTTGGAAAAAAGTCCAATCGGAAAATGTTACAGATTAAGAGCCGATTACGCCAGAAAAGAGAATGTGAAAAATGAGTTGGTCGGCGATTTAATGAACTTCCGTCACCTGTTATCATCGCTGGGTGCTCACTCCATCCCGGGCACAAGAACATCCTCGCTCGCCAACGGACGCATAGTTGCACCGTTCGAGCGTGAATCCCTGTTTTAGACAACCGGTTGCCCCCTATGTTAGGAAGCAGGATGAATTCGGAGAAGGAACGCCGGCGTGCGCCACGGCTCGATTCGCGAATTTCCGCTTATCTCATCATGCCGGCTAGCGCTCCCTTACGAGGCATCGCGAAAAACATAAGCCGTTCAGGCGTCTTCATCGAAGTCGCGAAACCGTCGAAGCGGCTCATTGGTGAGACGGCCAGGCTCGTCTTTACCCTCGAACACGGCAACCTGATACGGTTGGCTCGGTATTCGGTCGTTGTCGTACGGGAATCGCAGCACGGAATCGGCCTCGGTTTTTGGCAGTCTGGCAAAACCCCGGGTGCTCGCGAAACCTGATGGACTCGAGATCCAACGCGGCTACCTGGCTTCAAAGCCTATCGGAGCAAACCTCTGATCCTGGGCCGCTCGAGGAGCTTTCGGATCCGCAGAGGTGGGCATCAATGTTCCGGCCCTTGGCGATAAGCAATTGCCTCCCTACATCAAATAGGCCAAAGGCAAGACATCGACCAAATCACCCGGTTCGACATCCGCGCGATCGTGTTCCAGCGCGATCAGGACGTTGGCCAAACTCATCGAACGAAGGATGCCTGAACTTTGACTGCCGGTCGTACGAACCTCCCAGTCCCCGGTTTCTGTCCGTTCCAGAATGCCTCGTTGATATTCCGTACGCCCCGGCTTTTTTGCTAAACGTTCGACGCACTTGGCCTTCAACATGGGCATGACGGAATATTCCTGAACGCCCATCTTCTTTTCAAGCAATGGAAGGACAAACCGATAGAAACTGACGATCGCTGCCACCGGATTTCCCGGCAAGCCGACAAAAGTTGTGCCGCCAATACTTCCGAAAGCGAGGGGGCGACCGGGCTTCATGGCGATTTTCCAAAAACCGACGGTACCGATCGACGACAGAATTTCTTTGACGAAATCGGCCTCGCCGACCGACACGCCGCCGGTGGAAATCACCACATCGGCCGCAGCAGCCGCTCGCATGAAAGCTTCCGTCAGCAATTCTGGATCATCGGGTACGGTACCCTGGTCCATCACCTTGACGCTCAAGCGCTTCAGCGCCGCATGGAGGGTATATCGGTTGCTGTCGTATACGCCGCCACCCCCCAAAGCCTTCCCGAGCGAATGGAGTTCGCTTCCGGTCGACAAGAGAGCCACCCGCGGACGCCGCTTAACCTTGACTTCACCGATTCCCATTGAGGCGATTAAGCCGATATCCGGCGGGGTCAAACGGCGTCCCGGTTTCAGAATGGTCTCACCCTGCTTGATATCTTCCCCGGCCAGGCGGACATTGTCTCCGACACGGTGTCGCCCGCCAGTCACGGAAATCCGCTCCCCATCGAAATCGACATGCTCCTGCATCAGCACGGTATCGGCTCCGTTCGGCATAGACGCGCCGGTCATGATGCGCACCGCTTGCCCCGAAAGCAGTTCTCCGACAAACGGCGTTCCCGCCAAAGCCGTCCCTACCACCTGGAACCTCGCGACGTCACCGGGTCCCGGCAGATCCTCTCCCCTCAAGGCATAGCCGTCGACTGCCGAATTGGTGTGCGACGGAACATCAATGGGCGAGACCACGGGCTCGTGCAGAACTCGGGAAACGGCTTCGAGCAAGGCGACTTGCTCATAACCCTTGACCGGCGATACGGCACTCAGCATATGGGCTAAAGCGTCATCGACATGAAGTGCGCCGGGCTCTTCATTATCGCTGCAACTCGGTTGGATAATCGTAGTCATGTCGAAACCCGTTCTTCGGAAACCTTTGTACCGGTGAAATGGTACTATCGGTGATAGATATGAGTGACGATGGATTCGAAAATATCCGTATCCCGAACATGCCGAGAAAAGGCCGCGGAGCGGTGAGCAATCGGGATTCCCGCTATTCGAAGACCGTGCGCGAGAAGATCGACGACGGCTGGTGGCCCGAGGATGCGCCCCCGCTGACAACCAGCGTGACTCATGAGACCGCTCGCAGCATTATCACCCATAACCGTTCGCCAGACATCCCGTTCGAGCTCTCTATCAACCCCTACCGGGGCTGTGAACATGGCTGCATCTATTGCTATGCACGCCCCGGCCACGCTTACATGGGATTGTCACCGGGAATGGACTTCGAGACCCGCCTTTTTGCCAAATCCGACGCGGCCGCTCTGCTTCGGAAGGAACTGAGCGAGACAACCTATCGTCCGTCCCCGATCGCTTTAGGAGCCAACACCGATCCCTATCAACCGATCGAGAGGGAATGGCGCACCACCCGTCAAATCCTCGAAGTACTCCGCGATTGCCGCCATCCGGTCAGTATCACCACGAAATCGGCATTGATCGAGCGCGATCTCGACATCCTGTCAGCCATGGCTCGAGATCATCTGGCCCAAGTTCAGATCTCGATCACCACACTCGATAAAGGTTTGGCGCGAATCATGGAACCCCGCGCAACCAGCCCGCAGCGCCGCTTGCAAACGATCCGCACACTAGCAAACGCCGGCGTACCAGTTACCGTAATGGTGGCCCCGGTCATTCCGGTTCTGACCGATGCCGAGCTCGAAACCATCCTTACGCAAGCTGCCGAACACGGAGCCATCCGGGCCAATTACATCATGCTGCGACTCCCCCTTGAAGTAACCGAATTGTTCCGTGAATGGCTGGAAACCCACTTTCCCTTGAAAGCCAAACATATTCTGGCGCGGATCCGCGATCTCCATGGCGGCAACCTGTACGACTCGCGTTTCGGGGTTCGTCAGTCCGGGTCGGGTATTTATGCCGATCTGATCCGGAAACGTTTTCTGCTGGCGCTCAAGAAAACCGGGCTCAACACCGTGGAAATCCGATCCAATTCGGAGCTTTTCCGACGACCCGTCGATGGTCCGGTGCAAACGAGTTTGTTCTAACGTGGGGGCAAGCGGATTTGGCAGTCCCGGGATCGAGCCTGAAAAAACGGATTGCGACAAAAAACCCGCCGAGCCTTACCGCTCGCGGGTTTTTCTGACTTCTTCCGGACTTTTCGCTCTTAAGCCATGTGGCGAGAGAGCCCATCTAATCACACTATATCCCATTGATTTCTTTGAAAAACAAAATTCGTGTCGGGAAAATTGCCCCCAGACTTGCCCCACTGTTTCGGTTACCAAATCTCCGCGAATAGCTAAAAAGGGAAAGGGGTCTGCTGTTATCAGACCCCTTTCAACAGAAAAGCATGCTCTTAATGCTTCCAGTCCCTATATTTATCAAGCACAAAGGCTAGAATCTATGGGGCGAAGCCACCGACGAGCAAAAAGCTTCATGCGCATCAACTGTCCACACTGTGGAGGCAAGGCCGCCATCACCAGTAGGCACCCCCAAACCAAGACAGCCGTGAATCTCTATTGTCATTGCCGGAACGTCGCCAGCTGCGGCGCCACATTCGTCTATTGTCTCGCCCTCAGTCACACCATCAATCCGCCGGTCAACGTCACCGCCCAACTCGCCGCAACTATCATCAGAGCGCTCCCCGCCGAGGAACGCGCCAAGCTGCGCGGCATGGTCGATCTCTAGCTATCTGATGGCCCAAGGCCCTCACCGCCACCATTGGCGTTGGCCCACACGATCTGGCCCATCCGTGCCGCCGGATATATATGCAAGTCTAGTGCCAAAACCTGCGCCATCATGATTTGGCACGATTTTTGCTTTTAAACCCTACCCGCCCCGAACGCGAGCCGCGCACTCCTCCCCGCCTGCCGGGTTTTTGGCATTTTTTTGCATTTTGCAGATGGGGATGCCCCCGAAATATAGGATTTCCATAATAAATTCATAACATTAGCTGCCCTTTCGAAGTAGCTGTTGCCACTGCACTGCAAAATGTTGCAAAAAAACAACATCTCTTGCTATGTTCTCGCCAGGCAAAAACCCAAGCGGATAGCGGCCCTCACCGTTGCTCGGTCTACGAGCCGTCGCAAAACACGTCCCGAGGGCGATAGGCCAGACAACCGCCAATCGCTTCTTTTCCTGAAATCTGGTCTAGTGCTCCGTCGCAACATTCCGCACTGGGCGGTTCTCGGCAACGAGCGAGTGGCGGAAAGCGTCTATTTGGGCCGTTTTCTGGGCATCTGCGTGGTACCTATGTACCATGCAGATGCCACCAAGAGGCTTTTCGGGCCATCGTATTGAAAACAGCGGGAACAGCTTCTTCCTCAAGGCCGCCGTGGAGGCATCGCAATGCTGATCGCCCATCGCATCGCGCTCGATCCAAACAACGTGCAAGCGACCTACTTTGCCCGCGCCGCAGGCACGGCCCGCTTTGCCTATAACTGGGCGCTGGTCGAGTGGAAGCGGCAGTACGAGGCATGGAAACTGGACAACAGCCTACCCAAACCCACGCAACACGCCTTGCGGCGGCAACTGAACGCCATCAAGCGCGAACAGTTTCCGTTTTAGGCAGGAATGAGCAAGTCTGACGGTGCCGCCCCAGAACACCAGCCGCACCTGCCCGGAGTGTGGTCATGTGTCTGCCGACAACCGGCGCACACAGGCCCGCTTTGCCTGCGTCGAGTGCGGTTTCGAGGAAAACGCCGATCTGGCCGGCGCGATCAACATTCTCAGGGCGGGACACGCCCGTTGCGCCTGTGAAGTGAGCGATGCAGAAGTGTCGCCAGCAGCAGGAACCCACCGAAGCGACTCAGGAGCGGTTAAATGCCTCGCCTGAGCGCCGTAGGAATCTCCGGCCTTCAGGCCGGGGAGGATGTCAAAGAACGGAAAACGCGAAATGAAAACCACCAAAAAGATCGGAAACATTGCCATATCTGGCCTCCAGAGAGCCAGTCGCTTCTTGCGCCGGCTGTCTGTCTCGATCGGCCTTCCTGCTTTTCGTCGGGGCACCAGCCTCAGGCGTTACGTGTGGATAAGCGTCTTCGCTGTATGGGGCCTCGTGTCTATTCTGTCGAACGACGCCCCATCGACCATTGTGGCAAGCGATCGCGGTACGAAACCGCCGGTTTTGGCGATAGCGCCAGGCCAAGGCATTCAAGCTGCTCCCATCGCCAGTGTGGGCGATGCCTGCCTGCGTGCACGTGGCCGAGGACGCAATCGAAACCGTGAAGAAAGAGCCCTCAGTCGATGCCAGATTGGGACCAACTGAGGACTGTTTAGAGATACAGAGGATAAGATTTGATTATCGGGGGATGCGGGCGAATTGTCGAGCCGGAACCGTTAAAAATACTCTATCCACAGCCGGCCCCCTCGCCAAGGCGCCTTCAACCCGCGGCGAAGGCAAGTTCGTTGACCAGCTGCTGCCCGCTCATGGGCTGCCCGTAGTTGTTTACGTGCAGGTCCCGGAACTGGAAGCCACCACCCTTCGAGGAAATTTTGTTGGCAATGCCGCCAGCGGGTACGTTGGCCCACATCGACGCCGAAAGCGCAGCGGGCGGCGGCACCGGAGACGGCGCAGACGGCACGATAACCGGAGACGGCGCAGACGGCACGATAGCCCTAACCAGCGAGCCGACGCCTGGGATCTGGGCTATCTTTCCGAGTACCCCATCGATGGCGGCGGAGATTCCGGCGAACGGGTTCAGGCTGGACAGCCAACTGGTGAAGCGGGTCCACCAATCGCTGATCTGGTCGAACTTGGCAATCAGCCAGTTAACGGTTTCGTCCCACCATACTGGGAGCTTGTTCCAATACTCGATCAGGTTGTCGACCAGGGCAAAGAGTCCAGATGATTCGCCCAGTGCGCTGGCCCATTCGATCACGGCCGAGGTCCACTGGTCCCAATAGATGACCGCGGCGGCAATGACCGCCACCAAAGCGGCGATACCGATGACGATCCAGGTGATCGGATTGGCGAGCAAGGCGAGGGTAAAACTCACGATGGCCGGCACTGCGTCGAAGAGGACGACAGCGACGAACTTGCCGAGCGCCGGGAGCATGTTGAGGATGGCGAACTTGAGTACGCCGAACGCCGCTTGCCAACCAATCATCAGGAACTTGGAAACGCCCACGGCGATAGAAAGCGCCGAAATTGCGGCAATCAGGCCGAACACAGCGAGCGTGCCTTTGCCGATAAGGGCTGTGAGCTTTGGGAATCGATCGGTCCAGCCGATCATCCGCTTTTCGATCTCCACGATCTTGTTGAGCGTCGGCATCATGGCATCGATCATTTTCTGCCCGACGGCGATCCTGAGCGCCTCGACGCCCCTTGTTACGCGGTCGAAGGGGTCTGCCAAGATCTGGGCCATCTGGGTCAAGTCTTGGAGACCGCGAACCTGGCTGATTTCGTCTATGTTGGCCTTGAGGCCCTCGAGGTCGACCATCAGAGTCTGAATAAAAGAAACCGCCTCCTTACGGCCGAACGCCTTTTTCAACAAATCGGCGTCGGCGACGGTAAAGGTTTCCCCGAACTTGCCCCGGATGCGCTCCAGGATCTCGACGACAGATAGCATCTTCCCCTGGCTGTCGGTGAACTTGAGTCCAAGCTTTTCTTGCGCCTTGCCGACTCCTTGGAGGAAGGAAACGTATTTCGTGGCCGCTTCCGCCCCTTTAAAGACCCCTTGCAGCTTGCCGAGCACCGCGACCTGTTCGTGCATCGGCCTATTGACGTTCGTCGCGGTCGCGGCGAGGCCTTCGAACGCCTCGGCCATTTGCTGGCCATCGGTCCTGAAGATTTTCGCCGCGCGCGTGACTTGCGCCGCCATCAGCGCCACCCACTCGGCGCGCCCCATGGCGTCGGCCTGTTGCTTGAACACGTTGTACATGGAGGTCATGACTTTGGTGATGGTCGCGGCATCCGATTCCGCGCTCTTGGCCAGCAAGTTGCCCACATAGGTGAAGCGCGCGATCTCGTCTCCCGTGAGATCGTCGATCCCGCTCTTGATGGCGGCGGCGCTTTTAACGAAATCGGCCGCGCTATCGCCGAACTCGACTGAAAAACTCTTGGCCAGTTTGTCCAGTTGGGTGAGGGTTTGCATATCCCCTCCGAGCGCTTGGACGGTACTCAGGGCGTTATTCATGGCCCGCGCGGGGCCAACCAAGTTGGCGACGCTGTAACCCGCGCCGACTAGCCCCGCTACGCCGTAGCCGATACGCTGGAAGCCGGCTTCGGCCTGCCGGGTCATCCGGTCCAGCGACTGGGAAATTTGGTTGGCAGGACCGCTCACGCGGTTCAGCAGGGAGACGATAAATGTAAGCCTATTGTTCATTGATATCTGCCTTCAATGTGGCGTATGGCGGACTTTCCACCACAGCGTGGAAAAACAACTCGCATCCCCCCCCCGCCGGACGAAACCTACGCGCGCTGTGCTTCGCACTGCTTTCGCGCAAGATCCTGCCTCAACTTAACGATGGTCATCGGGTTTTTAATCTCGGATCTGGTGAAGGGACGGATGTCCGGCTTCCGTTCTAACAGGGCCAAGGCGCCGCCGGAACCCAAATCCAGATTAAATCCTTCAAGACTTTTGGCGAGGTGGCGCTTAATCTCACCAAAAGCTAGATCGGTAAGGTTGTCGCGACCATAGGCGTCAGAGGTTATACCCGTCTTGACCATCCTCTGAGCCATCTTAAGGGCCAGTTCCTTCAGCTTCACGGCCCGAAGCAAGCGGTCCCGGATGTCATCCAGGATCAAGGAAACCTCAGAATCGACAACGCTCGAAACGGCTCGTTCCCAAGAAGAGTAGTACCTCTCCGCGGCCAACATCGCATAGGGCCGGTGTTTTTCCTTCTCCTGAAGCAGTTCGTCGGCGAAGGCTAGATATTGCTCGGCCAGGCTCAGCGCCGCCTTGTGCTTGGCGGTCAGCTCGTGAAGTTTGGCTTTATCGACGCTCTCGTCACGAATGAGCTTGTCGATAGCTTCCTTGTGCGATGCCGCCTCGGCTTCAGATTCCTTGGCCAGGGCCTGCTGTTGCTCGGCCCGGGTCTGTAACGCGTTGAGCTTGCTTCGCCACTCCAAGAATTCGGCTTGAGCGTCATTGAATGCGTCCAGGGCTTCCTGGGTGGCGATGGTCGTAGTGGTTTCGGTAGTACTCATCATGGTCCTCGTTGGTTGTGGGGAAGGTCGATTTTTGTTCCAGTCGTTAATGTTTTTTCGGGAAAGCGTTTTTTCAGGTGTAACAGGTGTAACAACCTCTGAAAGCCGCGCCGTTGCTGATTTTCTGTTTTCGCACTCTGTTACACCTGTTACACCTGTTACACCTGTTACACCTGTTACACCTGTTACACCTGTTACACCTTGTTACACCTTGTTTTTGCCCTCGTGTAACAAGCCCCCTCCCTCTGGAACCCGCGTAATTGCTAGGTTTTTCTTAGCTTGTTACACCTGTTACACCCGGTTTTTGGCCTACCCGGAAACGGTTACGGCATTTCCCACATCTTGGGGGTAAATACATAGCACCGGGTCTGCCTGCCAAAGCCAGGAAGCCTTTGATTCTGTGAGCTTTTGCCCTGTTTATCAGGCTCCAGCCAGCCGTGTTCTTTAAGCACTTGCGCGGCCCGATCTGGGTTGAGCCCCGCGCATACCTCGCGCTTGAACGCCTCGGGCAGTACATAGTAGGTGTAGCCTTCGGTCTGGCTCCGGCGCCGGAATCCCACGCGATTGGCGACGACGCGCCGTTCATCCTCCACGCTGTTGGCGACGCGTTCGGCGGCCTCCCAGTCGGAGAAACGGCTTTCGCCGTTGGCCTCGAAAAAGGCCCGAACTTGCGACAGGATCGCCGTTACCTCGTGGTCGCCCGCGCCACCACGCTGGTGGAGCCAATCAGCAAAGCATGCCTTGACCGCCCACGTGCCTTCTCCTGGGTCCCAGCCGGTTAACCCGAATTCGCCAGCCAGTTCGATCGCCGCGGCGACCAGGCCGAAGCGCTTTGCCACGCGGTCCACCTGACCGCTCGCCCCGCGCGGCACGACATCGGCTACGAAACGGGCGATAGCGGTTTTCAGACGATCGGGCAAAGTCTCCTGGATCTCGGCAACACGCTCGATAAACGCAATACCCACGGCACCGTGATACTTCGCCGCAGCCTCGCGGATCGCCACCGACAGCTCGGCGCCCGACGGATAGCCGTTGAGCCGGTCAAATACGCCGAACCCGGTAAAGGGCGCGGCGGGAATGTCGGCGAGCCGGTTTTCTTGGCCGGCTTTAATCGTCTTGCCGGCCGCCGCCATGTGATCGGCCAAGCTGATTTCACCGCTCGATAGGAAAAGGAGCCGCCATGAGGGGGCTTTGCGCAGCCCGGTGTTGTCGGCCATACGAAGCTTCGGCTGGCCGTTGGCCAGCATGTAGGCGATGTTCCCGGCCTCACGGCCGTCCACCTGGCCCATCTCGTCGAGGATCAAAAGCGAGTCATTCCGCGACGTGGCCAAGCCCTCCAACCCGTTGCCGGTCGCCCGCCACTCCTTTCGGAATGAATCGTCCCCAGATGGTTGCCCGTAAACCGAAGCCGCCGCCCACAGGAGCGTGGACTTGCCGCAGCTGCTATCACCACGGAAGTGGGCGCCGCCGGATTCCTCGCCGGGCACGAACTGGAGCAAGGGCGCGGCGAAGGCAAAGCCGATAGCCGTCATCAGTCTGGAATTGCCAGCGGATAGCTTGGCCACGGACTCCCGCCACTCGGCGACGCTGCCGCGCTGGCGAAAGTCGCCCGGCCCCGAAGCGCCGTTCTGGTACAGCACGCGCTCACCTTGCCGCTCGCCGAGGGTTTGGGTCGGAAGGACGTACACCGGGCCGTGCCAGCCGATCCGGTTGACGCAGCGCACCCGAGCGCCAGGTTTGCACTCTTTGATATAGCGGATCAGAAGATTGCGGGATTTGGAGCCGACGCCGACGATGAGGCCGCCGTCAGCCAATACCGAGCAAACGCCGGAAGGCTCGCCCTCCAGCATGGCCATGGGGATGGTCCAAGCGTGGGCGTGCCCGTCGCGGTCGTTCCATTCAAGCAGGCGCCCCCATTGCGTTTGATCCTTGCTCCGGGTTTCGGCGGTAACGAACAAAGGGCTGCACACGAAGATTTTTCGTTTATCGGTGGCTTCATCCTCGCCTTCTTCCAGGAAGAAGAGCCCTTTGTCGGTCAGCTTGAACCCTTTCGGCAGCTCGGACTTCGCGGCCGGCATCCCAGTCCCGGCACGCTCGGCTTGTCTGATTTGCTGCTTGACCACCTCAAGCCCGGCCAGCGCCCCCAGATCGTTAAAATCGGTGGGCTGCTTGCCGTGCTGTCTCTGGAACGCGGAGGCTTGCTCTGGCGTGAAGCCAGGTACCGCCAGCGCCGCGCCCGTAGACTTGGCCGCTTGCTCGGCGTACTTCACGGCTTTGCCGGCATCGCCCAACACGATCAGCCGGGCCTTGGGATAGCGCGCTCGCAACGCCGTGGCGACTTTCGGCAAGTTCGCGGCCGACAGCGCCGCAATGGCCAGGTATCCGGTTGCCTCGCGGGCTGATAAAACGGTCGCAATGCCCTCACCGAGCAGAAGCACCAGGCCGGCCCCATCGCCGTCCGGTAATGGCTGCGCCGCCCAATAGCCCCCGCTCTTCGGCCCTCCGGCGAGGGCAGACTTGCGGCCGGTGGCATCGATGAACTCGGCTGTCGCGCGTCGGCCGTCATGCTCCACGAAGGCCACCAGCACGCGACCGGCCAGCGGTTCGTCGTCGCTTTTGGGCGCATAGCCTATAGCTGTGGCCAGTCGATCCGCGGGAATCTCGAAGAGAGTTTCAGTCGGCTTAACCCCTTTGCGGATCAGATAGGGATGATTCTCACCGGCCGGAACCACGATCCGCGCCAGCTCCGCAGTCTTCCTCTCAGCCGCCCGGGCTTTCTTGGCCCGGTCTGCGGCCTCACGTTCCGCGCGCCGCGCCCGTTCCCGCTCGCGCGCCTGGCGCTCGGCCTCGGTTTCCTCGTGGGCTTCGCCGTCCGGCCGCCAGCCGGCATCGAGGGCCAAGCGCCACAGGGTCGCGACGGTGGTCGCGCCGCCGGGCTTGATGGACTTCCAGGTGTCGCGGCAGTCAGCCGGCCGGTAGGACTGGCCGTCCCTGGACCACGCATCGAACAGCTCAAAGCCGGCATCGCCCAGGGCATCTTTGACAGCCATCCCGATCGACACCCACGTGTCGCGGTCACAGTCGGGCGATAGATAGGACAGAGCGGCCCGGACGTTGGCAGCCGTTGGTGGGATAGTCCCTTTCCGGCTTCGCGCCGGCCTGCCCTGGGCAGCCTCGCCGAAATGAGCGGTGGAGGATCCGGCCGACTGCGATTGAGTATCGCCACGATCGGCGGTGAAGGCCTCGGCGGCCGACCCCGCCGGAAGCGGTTGTGTCAGCTCGAGGGAAGGCTTGGTCACGGCCATCTACCACCCCCCGATGTCCGCAATCTCGACGGTTGCCCTGAGCAACACTCGATAAGCCTGGTCAAGCCGCTCGCCGACCGGCGAGGCCTCGCCCGTCAGATCGCGGAGCCGGCGCAGCTCCTGCGTTGCCGCGCAGCGCCAGCGAAGATCCGCCTCGCTCAGGTTGGTGAACCGGCATTTCGAGGAAGGCTGATTTTTTCTCTGCGGTCGGAATTGGATAACGTTGTTCATTGGGAACGCTCCAAACCAATTCCGAACTGGCGCTCGAAGTCCTTTAAAACTTTCTTCGCGATTTCCATGTCTTCGCGGATTGCCGAAGCAACCTCGGAGACATCTTGAGGAAACAGAATGTCGCGCTCATCCGAGGCCATCATCATCACACCGGCCAGGCCCCGAACGCGGTCAATGATCCGTCCGAGTAGTTCAGTGTGGGAGTAATCTCTTCGCGTAATTTCCGCGATGGCTTCGCGGCACTCCGGAGTCAGTCGCGTCAGCATCAGATTGAGCTCTCTACCCATGGCTGCGTCCTCCCTTGGTGAAGCCGTAGGCGGAAAACATCTCCTCCCAACGCGCGCTACCGTTCTCGAAATATTCGTGCACTTCCTTGGCGGTCGAATGGTCCAGGCGCAGCACATTCAAAACGTGCTCTAAGCTGGCTCGATCGATCTGTCGAAGTCCGGTCAGATCGACCTTGAAACGGTTGCCGTAATAGAGCGAACACAGAACCGACACGATGACGCGAGCGCTATCGGTACCCGGGTGTTGCTCAACGAAGGCCAAAAGGGCTTTCAGGCTGGCGATAAGGTCTTCTTTTTTCGGTTGAGATGCTGCTAAGCGACCTCCTTCCTCCAAAGCAAGCGTCAGCAGATAGACCAGCTTGAAGAACGGCATCGTAACGAGCAGATCTTCGTTATCGGCCAGCGGGAATTGCTGTAGGGCGATGCGCGTAGCGCGCGCAATGAGGGCAATATCGGGGCGGTTTTCGCCCGTGGATGGAGTATTCATGATTGGCTCCTTGAGATTAAGTGGAGCCGCCGGTCCCGTTTCCACGCGGGATGAGGCGGCGAACGACACACGGGGTGGAAAACCGGCTCTCAAGGACACCGGCCAGGCCGAAACCTGCCCATGCGCCGCCCGCCATAGACAGAAAGCAGGCGTAAAAAAACGCCATGGTGAGGCGTTTAGTCGCCTTGAGATTATTCGGGTTTCCACGCCCGGCTACTGTTTTTTGCAGCAGCGCGAAAAGGATGGGCCGGCTTGTGGGCTTTGTCAAGACCATGGCTTGTCCTCCGGTTTCACAAGAGCCGCAAAGCCATGCCGATAGTTGTCGCCAGCGTAGCGATCGACGATCGATCGGACAGTTTCGACGTCGCCTCCAATAACGAGAGCCCGTAAGCACCGATCAGACCAATCACCTATCTTCAGGTAGGGCCATCTGCCGGAATAAATGATGCGGCGCCGGAGCCTTTCCAAAAACTCAAAGACGGCGTCTTTATAGTCGGCGGCCGTATCGGGGTCATCTGCTGATTTGGTAAAGCAAACTACGCGGCAAACCGGGCAATCAATCGAGTAGTGCAAGGCTACGCTGTATCGGCCTCCAGAACTCGCTATCACATACCTTGGGTCAGACTCCCAGCTCGGTAGAGCAAAAGCGATCTCCCGTGGACGTTTTGCCTGGCGCTTGGCCTCCTTGTACGCCCGTTGGATTGTAGAGGGCAAAAACCCTGCAAGCACCCCGGCGCTTAGCACGTCCGGGCGGCTCCCAATTTCAACGATACGGGTAAAGTCTGGCGCGTGGGTCGTCGCGGGTATCATGCGGCGGCCCCCCGCGCGGTTGCGCGCCGCCGGCGCTCCTCTGCCGTAATCCGCAGACGCGATGCTAACCACTGCTCCAGCTCGTGCCGGTAATAACCTACCGATCTGCAACCCAACGCCACGGCCACCGGGAACGTAGGGTCAAAATATTTGCTTTTGGGGTTTTGTTTTTCCGCAAATTGGGTCTTTCCCAAGCCGGTGATTTTTCGGGCTTCCGCCGGGCGAAGTATTTCGAGTTTCGTGGTCATTTTTGGGCAGCCCCCGTTGTTTATCGGTTTAAAGAGCTTGCACGGACCGTCGAAAGATTTCAGTCGGGTTATTGCGCCCGCGATATCGCGATTGACATCTCGGCAGATTTATGACGCAGCGATCAACACGCTTATTACCGGGCTCGGAACGAGCCACGAGGGTTTACGCCATGCTGCGTAAACGTCCGGAATCCCCCGGCTTTCAAGCCGTGGGGAGGTTCAAGGTCTTAGTTTTCTTTGGGCGGCTCGGGCCGGCGGGCGTCGGCCTGTAGGCGATAGCAGTCAAAGCACGGATCATTTCGTCGGATATCATGGTTTCCGCATCGGGGCGAGTTTGTGCACTGATCGCCTGAGCTGGGTTGCTGTGCTGGCTCTTTTCCTCCGGAAATAGCCTTAACCTCGAATAAATTTCACCATCATTCTTAAACGGGCAATTCATCACGCGGGAAAAAATCGTCAAATCTAGAAAGGGCAGCAGCTGATCCTTGCACCATGTGTGACGCAACCTCTCAAATTGGTCGTGTGATTGGGGTAGCTTCAAATCGACAGATTTAATGCCAAGCCGAGCGCATAGATGTCACGTCCCGTATGATTATTTACCGAGAAGGCGTTATGCTCTGTTTGAAGCCCGGAGCCTTCTCCAGGAGATCTTTGGTTCGTCCAAGTAAGGTCCATCACCATGCAGATTCGTCTTCATAAGAACGCCCGTACCACCCCAGCCGTTCGGCAGGCCATTCAAGCGTCCACGTTGAGCGAGCGCGCCTTGGCCCAAAAGCATGGCATTAGCCGAACGACCGTCCGCAAGTGGAAACACCGCTCCTCGGTCGAAGATGCCTCGCATCGGCCCCACACCCTCAGAACCACGCTCACGCCCGCCCAGGAAGCCATCGTGGTCTACCTCCGCCAAGCTCTGCTCCTCCCCTTGGATGATCTCCTGGCCGTGACCCGGGAATTTCTCAATCCCGCCGTGTCCCGTTCCGGGCTAGACCGCTGCCTGCGCCGCCACGGGGTGGCGTCCCTCAAGACCCTGCTTCCGCCTACAGAGAAGGCGAAGGTCAAACCCTTCAAGGCCTATGAGCCCGGCTTCCTTCACCTGGATGTTAAGTACTTGCCCGCCATCGACGGCGAACCCCGCCGATACCTGTTCGTCGCCATCGACCGCGCCACCCGCTGGGTCTATGTCGCCCTCAAGCCCAACCGCTCCGCCTTAAGCGCAAAGGACTTCCTCAAAGCGGTGATTCAGGCCGCGCCTTTCCGCATCCAGAAATGCCTGACCGACAACGGCTCGGAGTTTACCGACCGTTTCCTGACCCGAACTCGGCAGCCCTCGGGGACGCATGAGTTTGACCGCCTCTGTACTGAACAAGGCATCGAACATCGCCTGATTCCGCCGGGCCGGCCCCAAACGAATGGCCTGGTGGAACGCTTCAATGGCCGCATCGAGGAGGTGTTGCAAACCCATCACTTCGATTCAACCGCCGATCTGGACACCACCCTGCACCGCTATGTCGAGCTGTACAATCATCACATTCCCCAAAAGGCCTTAGGCCATCTCACCCCGATTCAAGCACTCAAAAACTGGCAACTGTCCCATCCTCATCTTTTTCGAAAGAGGGTTTACAATCATGCGGGACTTGACACATAGATTCCTTCTACAAGCTAGCGCTTCCGCGATAAAAACGCTTTCGTCAGCCCAGGGATCCACGCTTAAATAAATCCGATCCAAAGGTAATAAATCTCGGCGTTTCTCCCCAATTACTTCATCGACTGAAAGCCTCTTAAAATCGCTGTCTAAAACCACATCCTTGTAGTCCCCGGTAATATCAGATGGATATCCCAATAATTTGCGGTATATCTCGTATTCTTTGGGGTCTGTAATACGAACGCCGACTTTCATAGGGCCGTATCTTCCCTCGTCTTGGGATGGTGAGTTACGAAACCCGCGGTCCACGCAACTGACGATATCGTATTTCGGCTCCATATAAAATTCGGCCACATGAACGACTTCCGATAAACGCTTTGCTTCAGTGAAGCTCAAAGGTTCCACACTGGTCCTTTGATCACCAAGCTCAAACTTCACATATTGGTTTAGGCCAGGCTCTTCGTCCAGGAGTTCTTGCGGGTCTCGGAAAATATCAAGGAAGTAGCCACATCCTCTCAGACGCTGGCAGGCTTCATTAAGGATTCTTTTCTTCCCGCGGCTTTTTCTTAAAGTATTAAGTAATTCCTCAATCCTCAGTATTTCCTCACGGTCAACCAATTCCCCGCTCTTAAGCAACGCCTCAAGATTCTTAGGCCATTCATCAAGATATCTCTTCTTCTCGTCGCAAAACTCGTAACAAAACTTGCGCCCTTTCAAAACCCTAAGCCATGTTTCCAGGCTCCAGCGCTTGCAAGCTTCGTAGCGGGATAACTTAAACCACCTTAAATCGGTCGGCGGAACACTAGACATCAAATCCCCCTTTTGGCTTTCCCCTTACGATAGGAGCCGCGCCATTCGGGTAAGGGAGCCCGATTTTCGCCCGGCCAAAGGCTAGGCGCGGCAAACTGTGTGAACTCAGTATGCTTTCGGCAAACCTGCTTGTTTCAGTATCTCGTTGGCGGAACGCAGGCTCAACGCGATACCTCCTATAACCGTTTCATGAATCCTTGAGTGTCGACAGTCTTCATTTCATGGGCTCAGCGTATACCGAATTGCGGCGCGGATAGCGGAATGATGTCAGCGCCGTTCTTCAAGCTATCCAGGTAATCGGCCCAGGCCTGCATCATCTTCCGCCGCTCGGGCAGGTGTTCCGCCCGGTGGTAAGCCGCTCGAACCTTGTTCCGTTCGGCGTGCGCTAGCTGGCGCTCGATGGCGTCCCGATTCCACCCTTGTTCATTGAGGATGGAGCAAGCTGTAGTCCGGAAGCCGTGTCCGGTCATCACGTCAGAACCGTAACCCATGCGCCGCAGCGCTGCATTGACGGTACCGTCGCTCATCGGTCGGTCTCTCGATCGTTCGCTGGGGAACAGGTAACGTCCGGTGCCGGTGAAGGGGCGGAGTTCTTCCAGGATCACCAAGGCTTGGCGGGACAGCGGTACGATGTGAGGCTCTTTCATCTTCATCTTAGACCCCGGAATCCGCCACTCACCCCGCTCCAAGTCGAACTCGGACCACTCGGCCTGCCGCAGCTCGCCGGGGCGGACGAACACCAAGGGCGCCAGGCGCAGGGCGCAACGGACGATGAACGATCCCTCGTAGCCATCGATGACGCGCAACAGCGCCCCTACGTCCTTCGGATCGGTAATCGCCGCGAAGCTTTTCTTGGTGGAAGGCGGTAGCGCGCCACGAAGATCGGCGGTCGGATCGCGCTCGGCCCGGCCGGTTGCCACGGCGTAGCGGAAGACCTGGCCGCAGGCTTGCTTGGTACGGTGTGCCGATTCCAGCGCCCCGCGCGCCTCGATGCGCCGCAACGCAGTCAACAGATCGGCAGCCTTCAGCTCGGCGATCGGCCGCGCGCCGAGCCAGGGAAGAATGTCCTTCTCGATGCGGCGAACGATGTTTTCCTTGTGGCTGGGCGCCCAGCGCGGGGAAAACTTTTCTAGCCACTCCCGGTAGATCGCCTCGAAGGTTTCAGATTCCGCTGTCTTGGTGGCTTTCCTTTCTGCGCTCGGGTCGATGCCTTGCGCCACCAGCTTGCGGGCATGGTCCCGCTTTTCGCGCGCCTCCTTCAGGCTTGTTTCCGGATAGGTGCCCAAGGAGATCCGTTTCTCCTTGCCGTCGAAGCGGTACTTGAACCGCCACCACTTGCCCCCGCTGGGGGCAACTTCGAGATACAGACCGCCACTATCGTACAGCCGAACGGGCTTTTGGTGGGGTTTCGCGTTGCGAATCGTGTTGTCGGTAAGGGGCATGGGGGCAACTGTCCTCCGAGTCCGGGCGATTGCCCCTAATGTTGCCCCCAAGTTGCCCCGGCTTCAACCGATCTTTACCGGAAGTATTCGGGCAACAAAAAACCCGCTGGGCGTTAAACCATGCGGGCTTCTCGGATTTTGCCGGACTTCTCCGGGATCTCAACTGGCGGAGAGAGAGGGATTCGAACCCTCGATACGGTTTTGCCGTATACACGATTTCCAGTCGTGCGCCTTCGACCACTCGGCCATCTCTCCGAAAACGCGCCATTGTAATTGAAAATATGGAGACTGTCAGCTTTCTCGATTCTCAACCGGCGTTATTGCCGGCCAGAAACATCCAGGTCTCAACCACGGAATCCGGATTGAGCGATAGGCTCTCGATACCTTCCTCCAGCAACCAGCGCGCGAGATCCGGGTGGTCGGACGGTCCCTGTCCGCAGATGCCGATGTACTTGCCGCGCCTGCGGCAGGCCTGGATGGCTTGACGGATGAGGGCCTTGACCGCCGAGTTGCGTTCATCGAAACCGCCGGCGACGAGGCCGGAGTCCCGGTCTATGCCCAACGTGAGCTGGGTCAGGTCGTTGGAACCGATGGAAAAGCCGTCGAAAATTTCCAGGAACTCGTCGGCCAGCAAAGGGTTCGAGGGGATCTCGCACATCATGATCCATTTGAGCCCATTGACGCCACGCGGCAGCCCAAAGTCATGAAGCAGTTCGGCAACCCCGCGCGCCTCTTCCAGGGTACGCACGAAGGGAATCATGACCCACACGTTCTCCAGCCCCATGTCCTCGCGCACCTTTTTGAGGGCGCGGCATTCCAGTTCGAAACAGTCCCGGAACGACTCGTGCACATAGCGTGAAGCGCCGCGAAAGCCGATCATGGGATTTTCTTCCTTGGGCTCGTAGGTCTCGCCGCCCAGGAGGTTCGCGTACTCGTTCGTCTTAAAGTCCGAGGTCCTGACAATCACCGGCTTCGGCGCGAAAGCGGCCGCGATCATGGCGATGCCTTCGGCCAGCTTGTCGACATAGAAGCTCACCGGATCCCGGTAGCCGGCCATACGCTCGCGGATCGCCAGCTGGAGCTCCGCCGGTTGGCGGTCGTATTCGAGCAGGGCTTTCGGATGAACGCCGATGGTCCGTGCGATGATGAATTCGAGCCGGGCCAGCCCGACGCCTTCGTTCGGCAGCTGGGAAAAGGCGAAGGCACGCTCCGGATTCGCTACATTCATCATGAGCTTGATCGGCACCTCCGGCATCTCGTCCAGGTTGATCTTGCTGACTTCGTAAGGCAGTTCGCCTTCATAGATATAACCCGTATCGCCTTCGGCGCAGGACACCGTCACCATAGTGTTGCGCTGGATCTTGCGGGTGGCGTCGCCGCAACCGACGACTGCCGGAATGCCCAGTTCGCGAGCAATGATCGCCGCGTGGCAGGTTCGCCCACCACGATTGGTGACGATGGCGCTAGCCCGTTTCATAATCGGCTCCCAGTCCGGATCAGTCATGTCGGTGACCAGCACGTCACCCGGCTGCACCAGATCCATCTGCGACGCGCTGGCGATGACCTTGGCGAGCCCTTTCCCGATACGGTGCCCAACGCTGCGCCCCTGTGCCAGGACCTTGCCTTTCTGCTTCAGCCGATAGCGCTCCATCTCACGCGTGACACGGCTTTGCACCGTCTCCGGTCGAGCCTGGAGAATATAGAGCCGACCGTCGAGGCCGTCCTTCGCCCATTCGATGTCCATGGGCCGCTGGTAATGTTGCTCGATACGCACCGAAAGCCCCGCCAACTCTTCCGCTTCCTGGTCGGTAATGGAAAAACGCCGACGATCTTCCTCGGGCGTGTCGACGGTGACCACTGCCTTGGCAGGGTCGTAAATCATCTTCACGGCTTTCTTCCCGATGCTGCGGCGCAGCACCGCCGATTTCCCGGCCGCGAGAGCGGGCTTGTAGACGTAGAACTCATCCGGATCGACCGCGCCCTGTACCACCAATTCGCCGAGGCCATAGCTCGATGTGATGAACACGGCGTCGCGAAAACCCGATTCGGTATCTAGGGTAAAAATCACCCCGCTCGCAGCGAGGTCGCTACGCACCATCCGCTGCACGCCGGCGGACAAGAGTACTTTGCGGTGCTCGAAGCCTTGGTGTACGCGATAGGCGATAGCCCGGTCGTTGAAAAGAGATGCGAAAACCTGCTTCACCGCGCGCAACACGCCGTCCAGGCCTTGCACGTTGAGGTAGGTTTCCTGCTGGCCGGCGAAAGACGCGCTGGGAAGGTCTTCCGCGGTTGCGGAAGAGCGCACGGCGACCGAAAAATCCTTGGGAGACTCGCCGGCCAAGCGGCCGTAAGCTTCCGTGATCGCTTTTTCCAGCCCCGGGGTGAAAGGGGTGTTCATGATCCATTGGCGAATGGTTTCGCCGGTGCGCGCGAGCGCCGTGACATTGTCCACGTCGAGCCGATCCAGCTCCGCCCAGATGCGTCGGTCCAGTCCGTTTTGAGCGAGAAAATCCCGATAAGCTTCGGCCGTGGTGGCGAAACCATCGGGCACCGTGACCCCCGCTTCGGAAAGGTGGCTGATCATTTCGCCCAGGGAAGCGTTCTTGCCGCCTACCCGCCCTACATCGTCGATCCCTATCTCATCGAACCAAACCACGTAATCGTTCATCGGTCACCCCGTGTCACTTGCCGAGCGTGCGAAAACCTACGGCGCGAGGGCTTTCTCACGGCTTCGCTGCCTTTGATTCCGGTATTCTATGGGAATAAAGCACCGCATGGTAAGGAAAGCATGAAGCGCACCGTCTTCTTCGTGTCCGATCACACCGCCATCACAGCTGAAACGTTCGGGCGAAGTCTCTTGAGCCAGTTCGAACATATCGAGTTCGAGCGCATCACGCAGCCATTCGTCGATTGTGAAGCCAAGGCCCAGGATTTATGCCGACGCATTACCGAGGCGTATGCCCGAGACGGGCAGGCACCGCTCGTGTTCAGCACGCTGACCGACGAGCGGCTACGCCATATCCTGAAAGACAGCGAAGCCGTGGTGTTCGATCTTTTCGAGGCTTTTCTCGACCGCATGGAAACGACGCTAGGACAGCCTTCCGCCCAAGCGATAGGAAGAGCCCATGGCCTGGGCAACGCAACGCTCGGGCGGGGACGCGTGGAAGCATTGAAATTCGCCATAGACTGTGACGACGGCGTCGGTTTGGACGCCTACGACAAAGCGGACATCATCCTCATCGGCGTTTCACGTTCTGGTAAGACTCCGGCCTGCCTGTTTCTTGCCCTGCACTACGGGATCAAGGCCGCCAACTACCCGCTGACCGACGAGGATTTGAAGCTTTCCGGGCTGCCGGCAAATCTGCGCTTGCATCGCAAGCGCTTGTTCGGTCTGACCATGACCCCCGAGAGGCTCCATCAGCTCAGAGAGGAACGAAGACCTACGAGCCGCTACGCCTCGCTTGATCAATGCCGGAACGAAATCCGGGCTGCGGAGGCGCTGTTCCGGTCAGCGGGCATTCCCTATTTGGACACCTCGACCATGTCGGTGGAAGAAATCGCCGCAAATATTCTCCACCACAGCGGGCTGAAGCGCGTGCGGTGGTAAACGCTCAGCGTCCCAACTGCAGCGTATTCTGCTTATCCACCGAACGCTCCGAACGCTGCACTGGCTCCGGCGCCTTCGGCTTCAAAGTCAGCTTGGCGATGCTCGTCCACGATATCATGAACAGCAACAATCCCAGCGAAGTCGCCATGAGGCGGTCCGGCTCCTTCATCCAGAACAGAACCCATTTCGGTTTGATCAGACCGACGACAAAAATCAAAATCGAAAGGCCCACCAGGCTTTTTAAGAAGATCAACATACGGCTCTCCAATCGTGTTTTCGTAGTACTAATTTTCCAGAAAAAACATAAGGAAAACGGGCTTTTGACAGCATTCGCCGACAAAGCGTTCGCGATTAGACAACAATTTGTTCACCGAGACTAGACGGTGGAATACGCGGTAAACGCCGGTACACTACGCTTTGGCCGCACAGAAGCGTAGCCCGACCTGCGGCAGCGAACCCGGGCCCCTTCAGTTTCATCACACGCCAGGGCTTAGGTCCTTCGAATCAGGGCTTCGCCGTCAAAAGTGATACCCGGCCAACCGTAGCGCATGAAGGTCCTGATGTTCTTGTGGCTGTCACCGTTCGGGTTAGACAGCACTTCGGCGTAATGCTCACCGAACAGCGCGAGGGTTTCCTTCTCGGATAATCGGTGCAGCCGGCCGAAATAGAAAATCTTGCAGGACCCTTCGTTGCTGCCTGCTTCATTAACCACTCGTTCGTCACCCCTGCCGTTGGTGAAGCGGGTCGGCCGATACTCGTAATGTAGGCCGATCATGTCGAGGGTTTCTTTGAAGGTCACGGGTTGGTCTTGTTTGACTTTGGAGATGAATGCTTCCAAGGATGCAGTCATATGTTCGATCAAGAAATAAAGCTGTGTTTCAGTTGATTTCGAGTTGGGATCGCATAAATCGCGACGCCTAAAATCGGAAGCTTAACGGGCGAGCATCGGTTCCAGTTTGTCCCAAACCTGGCGAAACAGCATCGGCTGGGCCTGGCGGTTGGGATGCAGGCCATCAGCCTGCATCAGATGATCCTGACCGCCGACACCTTCCAGAAGAAACGGCACAAACCCCGTGTCATGCGTTTCCGCGAGCCGGTAAAACACATTCCTGAACATGTCGGCGTAACGCTTACCGTAGTTCGGCGGTATCATCATTCCCAGCAGCAACACCTCGGCACCGGCAGCCTTGGAACGGATGATGATTTCGCTCAGATTGGCCTCCAGCTGCTTGGGCGAAAGTCCGCGCAAGCCGTCGTTGGCGCCGAGTTCGAGAATCACCACTGAAGGCTGGTGCCGCTTCAAGAGCGAGTCGATCCGGGCAAGCCCGCCGGCGCTCGTCTCTCCGGAAATGCTGGCGTTGACGATCTCGACACCCAGTGGCCGAACCTTCTCCTGCAACATGGCCACCCAGCCGTGGTTTATCTTTTCCAAACCGTACCCGGCACTGATACTATCGCCCAGAACGAGAACAGTCTTTGCCTGACCCAATCCCGGCAGCACAATAAAAACAATGAAGGAAATCAAAAATTTTCGCATGAGACAGCAACGGATCGAAGCATTGGAGAACGACGACGCAGAGTTCGTCATTCGAGCGGAAAAGCTCAGCAAATACGTCATCACCGCGGATGGTCGGCTGGATATATTGACAGCAGTGGACCTCTCGATCAAACCTGAAGAAACTCTTGCGATTGTGGGCGCTTCGGGATCGGGTAAATCGACCTTGCTCGGCCTGCTGGCGGGGCTGGACTTACCATCCTCCGGCCGCATCTGGCTCGCCGGCTCCTGCCTCACCGATCTGGACGAGGATGGCCGGGCACGACTTCGCAGCGAATACGTCGGCTTCGTGTTTCAGTCGTTCCAGCTCCTTCCCAATCTCACTGCGCTGGAGAACGTGATGCTGCCTCTGGAACTTGCGGGAGCCGGCGATGAAGCGCGTAGCCGCAGCCTGGCCATGCTTGAACGGGTAGGCCTCAGCCACCGATCCAAGCACTATCCGCGACAGCTTTCGGGCGGCGAGCAGCAGCGCGTCGCCCTGGCCCGGGCTTTCGTCACCGAGCCTAAAATCCTATTCGCGGACGAACCTACCGGCAATCTGGACAGCAACACCGGCAGAACCATCATCGAATTGCTGTTCGAACTGAATCGTGAGAAAGGCACTACGCTGGTCCTAGTCACCCATGACGAGTCCCTGGCCTCCCGTTGCGAGCGATTGGTCCGCCTGGATAGCGGGCGCATCGTGGCGGATTCGTCGCGACCTTGAGCGGTGTGTGTGGGCGTTAGAGCGCTTTTCACCAGGCGATACGGCACGAAAGAACGAAGCCGGTTGTTGCCGGCAAGCTCTTGCCGTTCAAAGTGTTGGAAAGGATTCCTAGCCTACGGCACCTCGCCCGATGAGACCCATCGGCCCAAGGTTGCCAGGCTACGAGGACGGGCTGCCTAGCAAATCTAGCAAGATATCGATGTCCACCGGCTTGACCAGATGGTGGTCGAAGCCGGCTTTTCGCGAACGTTGGCGATCTTCCTCTTGCCCATATCCGGAGACCGCAATCAAGCGGGTTCTGGCGAGCCGTGGGTCGTCCCGCATGCGAAGGGCCACCTCGTAACCGTCCATCTGCGGCATACCGATATCCAATAGCACGACATCGGGTACTCGCTCCTTGATCAGATCGAGGGCGACTTTCCCATCGTAGACGACCTGGACTCGATAGCCGTACGCTTGGAGCAAGGTCGACAAAGAATCCGCCGAAGACGCATTGTCGTCGACCACCAAAACATATTGACCGGCATGATCGCCCGCAGGCGAACCAGAGTTCGTTTCGCGCTGTTCCAGGGCAGAGGAAGGCGCTGTCGCTGTAGGCAAACGGATCACGAATTCGCTGCCCCGATCGGGACCCTCGCTGAATACCTCTACCTTGCCGTTATGTAACTCGACAAGCTTTTTGACGAGCGACAGCCCGATTCCCAAGCCGCCTCGCGAACGCGCCAGCGACCGGTCCTCTTGCGTGAACGGCTCGAAAATGCGCGGCAAAAGATCGGGCGAGATGCCGGTTCCGTTATCGCGAACCCGCACGATAGCCTCGTCGCGTTCGATTTCGACGACGACCTCGATCTGCCCCTCGACATCGGTGAATTTGGCGGCGTTATGAATCAAATTACCGATGATCTGGACACAGCGCGTGCCATCGCCGTACACCCAGACCGGTTCGGGAGGAACCCGAACCTTCAAATGGTGGCGGCGGTCATCAATCATGGCGCGGTTGGTCTCGATCGCCTGAGAAACGACGCTTCTCAAGTCGAGTGTCTTATTTTCTAGCACAATCTTTCCCTGCGTAACCCGCGCAACATCCAATAAATCGTCCAAGAGGCGCGCAAGATGCGCGGTCTGATCCTTAATCACCCGACAGGCCCAGTCGTGCAAGTCCGCGTGGCCCTCGGGTTTCCGTCTCATCAGCTCGGTCGCGTTGACGATAGCGGCGAGAGGATTGCGTAGTTCGTGAGCCAGCATGGCCATGAACTCGTCCTTGTGTCGGTCGGCGTCCGCCAATTCCTGCATGCGTTGCCGCAACTCCGCTTCCAAACGCTTACGTTCCGCGACTTCAGCCTCGAGTAGCCGATTCTCGAGCAGGGCGGCGGTCCGTTCCGAAGCTTTCTGCTCGAGTTGGCGACGAGACTGATCCAACGCCGTGCGCACTAGCAAGCGCTCGCTGGTGTCAGTCAGTACAGCACGGTAAAACAGGCAGTGCCGGTCATCCCGTGCCGATGAGGTATGCATTTCCACCGGAAGATGCCAGCCTCCCTTTCCTACCAGGCGGAGTTCCATTGTCAGGCTGCGACGCTCGTTCCGGCTTTGTGAGAGATGTTTTAAAAACGTTTTCTGATCGGCCTTGGCAACGAAACGGACGAAGGGAAGCCCAATGAGACTGGGACGCTGCCGAGCCAGCATTCCAGCGGCGGTCAGATTGATCTCCCGTATTATGCCGCGCTCATCCATGGTCAAGTAACCGGCCGGGGCAAAGTCGAAAAGATTCACGTAGCGGTCTCTGGACTCATGCATCGCCTCCAGTGTTTCCCTAAGCTTGCGGTTTTCGGTCTCCAACTCGAGCACACGGGCATCAAGATCGCGAGACGACGCGTGCTCCGGCTGCCCGGATGACTCCCCGACATCCGCCAGGGTTTCAAGTTTGCTTTGGGCCTCGCATTCGTCCGTCTCTTTAAGTGTGCTCTTTTCCGTCTTCTTCGACATCGTGTCGTCTCCCCAGCATGCGCCAGAACTTCCCGAACCGGACCCTGTAACTGAACCGGTACGCTGGATTGAAACTCTAACACAAGGGACAACGATCAGGCGTGGCCATCTCCCGTATCGTCGAAACCGGCGAGCGGTCCGATACGTTGTCGGCATGAGAGATACTCCGACTTTCGCGGATTTACAAATATCGACTAGCTGTTTATCGTAAACGAACTGATTAGCGCTGAAGCGGCAGGCAAGCGAGAGCCATGGAGAATCACGCCAGCGGATCGACGCCTTTCATCGTCAACGACTGTGCCTTGTTGGCCATCGCGACGGGTAGGCGCGCACAGAATCTTAAGGAACTGCGCGATCAGCTCCTAGTCATTCATCCGGGCAGCATTTACTTCCACTTCTGGGGCAATCTGCTCCATCCTCGCTTCGGCGAGCCCGAATACAGCAACGACTTCGCCGCCTGGTCCAGGCACGCCTTGCACGACAAGGTGCTCGCCGAGCGCCTGAGCGTGGTCGATCCCAACAGCTACAACACGCTGGACGAATTGCGCCAGGAATTGATCGAGATCATCGAGCAGCGGCTCGATGAACGGGAGGTCTTGGCGTGGGCTCAACCGGACCAGCAGTTTGAGTTCATCCGAGCACTGACCGTCGTTTTCCGTACCGACCTCCAATTTTTCACCCCGGAGGCGCTGGCTACCCGGGTCGGACAACTGTCGGTAAGCAGCATCTTCTATCACTTCATCGATGCCAGACGGCGTAACGAAAACCGCCTGGACGACTTTCGGAATTGGCTCGAGTCTTTCGGGGAGCGCTACGAAAGCCTCTCCCACTCGTTGGCGAAAATCGATCCCTACTTTACGACGCTAGCCAGCCTCCGCGAGGAGTTGGCACACGTTTTTTCGAGTTACCTGTGCGAGGTGGACGGTGGCTAACCTGTTGGAGTCCTATGCCGAGGTCGTCGGCCAGGACGTCATCGATCAGTTGCATCAGCTCGCGGGAACCTTGAGGGACAAACGGGTAGTCCATGTCAACTCGACCCGTTTTGGCGGCGGTGTGGCCGAAATTCTCGAGAAGCATGTGCCGCTAATGCGCGAACTCGGCATCGAAACCCACTGGGAAGTGATCACCGGCGATGCGCTGTTCTATCAATGCACCAAGAATTTCCACAACGGGCTTCAGGGCAAGATGGTGACCATGCCCAACGACTGGCTGCGGAACTTCGAAGAAACCAACGCCTTCAACGCCGAACAGCTGCGCCCGATCTTGAGCGATGCCGACATCGTTTTCATTCACGATCCGCAGCCTTCGCCGCTCCTCAGATACATTCCGGAACGCAAGGGCAAATGGATTTGGCGCTGCCATATCGATATTCACCGGCCCAACCGGATGATCTGGCGCTATCTCCGCGGTTTCGTCGCCGGCTACGACGCCAGCGTTTTTTCACTCGCCTCATTCGCGCAACCTTTGCCCCACCCTCAGTATTTGATTCCGCCCAGCATTGATCCGTTGAGCGACAAGAATGTCGATTTATCCAATGACAAAATCGACACCGTTTGTGCACTTTTCGGGCTCGACCGGTCGCGACCGATCATCGTGCAGATTTCGCGCTTCGACCAATTCAAGGACCCCTTGGGCGTGATCGAGGCTTATCGAATCGCTAAGCACTTTCTCCCCGATATTCAATTGGTTCTTGCCGGAGGCTCCGCTGCCGACGATCCCGAGGGGGACGCGGTTTTGGCCGAAGCGCGTCAAGCGGCAGAAGGCGATCCCGACGTTCACATCCTGCTTCTTCCGCCCGATGCGCACCGAACGATTAATGCCTTACAGCGGGCCGCCGACCTGGTGGTGCAGAAATCCTTGCGTGAGGGTTTCGGCCTGACCGTGACCGAAGCCCTTTGGAAGGGCAAGCCGGTCATAGGGGGAGACACCGGCGGTATCCGGCTGCAGGTCATCGATCATCACACCGGTTTCTTGGTCAACACGCCGGAGGGCGCGGCACTCCGTATCCGCTACCTGCTCCACGACCGGCGCAAGATCGAGAAAATGGGCCGTAAAGCCCATCAGTTCGTACGCGAGAATTTCCTGATCACCCGCCATCTTCGGGAATATCTGACGCTCATGGTGAGTTTGCTGTATACCGCGGGGGAACGCATCGAACTTGCGGGCGGCATTCGGGTCAGGGGCCAGTAGGTATCAGTGCGCGTTCGACGGATCGAAAAAATTCGGAATGGAAAGTCACCTTCCGAGGTGCTTGGCATACCCCACAGCCACACCAAGCACCGCGCTGTCAGAAGCCGACCGTGGATCACACAGGCTGGAATGGGCCGTGGGTTTCCTCAGCACCGGCTAAGCGTCTCCAGCACGCCGTCGCCTCAAACGGATCCGAGATGGAAACACACAGCGAAACGATGATTCGAAAACACTCGATGCCATTTGGCACAGACATTACGGAGGATGGCGTACGGTTCAGACTCTGGGCGCCGCAAAACAGAAGCGTTGACCTCGTTCTCGAAACGGACGAAGGCGGAAAGCACTTGGCTATGCAGCGCTGTCCCAACGGCTGGTTCGAACTCACGACGCCGGAAGCCTCGGTCGGCAACCATTACCGCTTTAGGCTGGACCAGGAACTCACCGTTCCCGATCCTGCCTCGCGCTTCAACCCGCGGGACGTGCACGGCCCCAGCCAGGTGATCGACCCGGCTGGTTTCTGCTGGACTGACGAGAACTGGACCGGCCGGCCCTGGAACGAAGCCGTGATCTACGAGTTGCACATCGGCACTTTCACGCCGGCGGGCCGTTTTCGGGCCGTGTGCGACAAGCTGGACTATCTGGCCTCGCTCGGAATCACAGCGATTGAGCTGATGCCGGTAGCGGATTTCCCCGGCCGTTGGAACTGGGGTTACGACGGAGTGCTGCTTTTCGCCCCCGATTCCAGCTACGGAACGCCGGACGAGCTCAAGGAACTGGTCCAAGCAGCCCATCATAGAAACCTCATGGTATTCCTCGACGTCGTCTACAACCACTTCGGTCCGGAAGGCAATTACCTGCATGTATACGGGAAGCCGTTCTTCAGCGACCGGCACCACACGCCCTGGGGCAACGCGATCAACTTCGACGGCGAAAACAGCCGTACGGTTCGCGAGTTCTTCATTCACAACGCCCTGTACTGGCTGGAAGAGTATCACCTGGACGGACTGCGGCTGGACGCCGTTCACACCATCCTGGACGATTCGCGTCCCGATATTCTCGAGGAGTTGGCGGAGCGGGTGCGGGCTGGTCCCGGAGCCCATCGGCACATTCATTTGATGCTCGAAAACGATGACAACGCGGCGCGCTATCTCGTGCGGGAAGCCAACGGGTCGCCTCGGCACTACAACGCGCAATGGAACGACGACGTGCACCACGCGCTGCACCTTGTACTGACGGGCGAAACCGATGGCTATTACGCCGATTATGCTGATGCTCCTCTGAAATACTTGGGCCGCGCGCTGAGCGAAGGCTTTGCCTACCAAGGCGAGCCTTCCCTCTATCGCCATGGTCGGCGGCGCGGAGAAATCAGCCGCGACCTTCCGCCCACCGCCTTCGTCTCTTTCCTACAAAACCACGACCAGGTCGGCAACCGCGCTTTCGGCGAGCGGCTGTGCGACCTCGCCGAACCCCGCCCGCTCCGGGCCGCGTTAACGATCTTGTTGTTGGCACCCTGCCCTCCTCTGCTGTTCATGGGCGAGGAATTCGCCTGTCCGTCGCCGTTCCGGTATTTCTGTGATTTCGGGCCGGAACTAGCGGAGGCCGTAACCGAAGGACGGCGCAACGAATTTGCCCGCTTCGAGCGATTCGCCGATCCCGAATCTCGTCGTCGGATTCCCGACCCTTCAGATCCCTCGACTTTTTTCAGCTCGAAACTGGACTGGGCCGCGTTGGACAGGCAAGACCACCAGGAATGGCATGCTTTCTACCGATCGCTATTGGCCGTACGGCGGGAGCAAATCGTTCCGCTTCTTAGGAAAATACGCCCGGGCCGTTCGCGTTTTGAGCTTCCGGACAAACGAGGGCTCGCGGTCGTCTGGCTACTGGATGACGATAGCCTTCTGATCCTGTGGACCAATCTTGGCGGCGAACCGCTGTCGCATCCGAATATTCCTTCTGTCCCGCCGCTGGCCGTCAGCGATCCGGACGTCGCCGCAGCATTGACATTGGGCCGGATCCCTCCCTGGTCTACGGCTTGGTTCCTAATCCCCGCGGAAAACATGCACGGTCCAACAACGGGTTCGCGGAAAACGGACTCTGTACACTCTCCCTCATCTGATCTTTCGGGCCACCTTCTCCAAAAAGGAGAAGGACATTCGCAGGTCATGAGGTAAGACCGATGCCCGCCGTCAAGGCGATCGACCAACTCTGCAATCTTTGCGGCATCGAGACGGAGTTTGTCGATGCACGCGGCGAAACGGTACGCGTTTCCACCGATACCAAACGGGAGCTCCTCGCGACCATGGGCATCGATGCCTGCGACGATGCACGCATACCGGCTATCATGGCCGAGCTGGAGCACAGAGATTGGCTACGAATACTGCCGCCGGTCAAAGTCGTTCGGGAGGGCGAGGATGCCCGCGTCGTCGCTTGCACCGTGCCCCGTCAGTTCGATCATGTGCTGATGGCGTGGTCTCTGGAGCTGGATAACGGAGAGCGATGGGAGGGGAGTTTCTGCCCAGCCGAACTGCCCTTGCTCGGCGAATCGACGTTTCTGGATCAATGCTACCGGCGTTACGCGTTTACCCTGCCGACTTGCCCACCATTGGGGTATCACCACCTTACGGTAGAGTATCCTGAGAAAGCGCTCAAAGGTAGCACGTGCCTGATCGTGACACCGGAGCGCTGCTATCTCCCGCCGGTCCTAAACGAGAAACACAAGCGCTGGGGATTGTCGCTGTCTCTTCACGCCGTACGCTCGCAGCGCAACTGGGGTATAGGCGATTTCACCGATCTCAAGGGCGTGGTCGATTATGTCGCCGAATACGAGGCGGCGATGATTCGAATAAGCCCTCTCAAGGCCCTGAACCTCTCGAGACCGGACATTTGCAATCCGAATGAACCGTCCAATCGGCTCTTTTACAACGTGCTCCACCTCGACATTGAGGCGATTCCCGATTTCAACGAGTCCGAGGCCGCACAGAAATCGGTCGCGGACCTGGAGTTCCAGGCGCGGCTGCGCGCCTTGCGCGCCCAGGAGCTTATCGACTACGCGGAAGTGGCGGCGGTTAAGCTCGGCATTCTCGAATCGGTCTTCGCTCATTTCCGGGATAAGCACTTGCGAAAGCCGTCCAAACGCGGCAAGGCCTTTCGAGCCTATCAAGCGGCATGCGGGTCGGCGCTCCATTACCAATCGCTGTTCGATGCACTCAGCGAACACTTTTCCCACGAGGGCTTCGGGTATTCCAAGTGGACCGACTGGCCGCTACCGTTCCGGGACCCCTCCTCGTCCGAGGTAAAACGCTTCGCAGCAGAAAATGCAAACCGCCTCGACTTTTATGGCTATCTCTACTGGCAGGCGGAACAGCAGATGCAGTCGATCAAGGACCGCGCGGCGGAGTTGAACCTTGAAATCGGCTTGTGCCAGGAGTTCGTATTCAATAGTGCCTGCGACGGTGCCGAGGTCTGGTCACAGCAATCGCTCTGCGCAACCGCCATCCGACTCGGTGCCCCGCCGACAGAAACTTGCCCGCACGGTGAAATTTCCACCCTTGCGCCATTTTTACCAGCAGCTTTGAAAGAGGCCGCGTACCGGCCGTTCACGGCCGGCCTACGACAAACCATGCGGCAAAGTGACGCCTTGCTGGTGCGTAAGGTATCCGATCTGGCGCGACAGTATTGGATTCCGCCCGGTGGGGATTCGGAGGATGGCAGCTATGTCGCCTTTCCCTTCGAGGATCTGCTGGGCATTCTCGCCTTGGAAAGTCACCGAAATCGATGCCTAGTCCTGGCGAGCGAGGTGCAAGACGCCCCGGCAGATATCACGGAGCGACTAAAACAAGTAGGCGTCTTACCGTGCGAATCGCTGTTTGCCCATTGGAAAACCGAAAAACCTCTGCGTCCTGGAGAATTCGCAGCCGGGGCGGCGGTCACCACGGCCGGGATCGATGAACCGCCGCTACGAGGCTTCTGGCTCGGACGCGATTTGGACGAACGCAAGGCGCTCGGGCTGTTCGCCTCCGAGGACGACCGTCAAGAGGCCGTCGTGGCGCGGGCTGTTGCTCGTGCCCGCCTGCTTGTCACTTTGGAACAGGAAGGCTTGTTGCCGCAGGACAGCACGATTCATCCGATTTCCGTGCCCGACATGACGGCCGACCTCGTGTGTGCGGTCTATCTCATGTTATCGCGGACTCCGGCCGAAATTGTGTTGTTGCGCTTGGATGACGCTCTCGGACAGGTGGACCAATTGTTCCTTCCAGGCGCGCCCGACGACTTCCCGAACTGGCGGCGAAAGCTGCCACTGGAATTCGAACAATGGCGCAAGGACGATACTGTCACGGCTCTGCTTCAGGTCATGGCGGAAAACCTCGGCGGGCGTCCGAAAACCCAGATCAAGAGCAAACCGGCAAGCGCCCGCGGGGTCAGCTTTTCGATCCCACGGGCGACTTATCGGCTGCAGTTCAACCGCGATTTCACCTTTCGGCAAGCAACCGAAATTCTGCCTTATCTTCAGGACCTCGGAATCAGTCATTGTTACGCGTCGCCGTATCTGAAAGCACGACCGGGCAGCACTCACGGCTACGATATCGTGGATCACGGCGAGCTGAACCCCGAAATCGGCAGCCGCGAAGACTTCGACCGATTCGTGGCCGAGCTCGCCCGGCGCGGCATGGGGCAGATCCTGGACCTGGTGCCGAATCATATGGGGGTCATGGGCAGCGACAACGTTTGGTGGCTGGACGTGCTCGAAAACGGGCCGGCCTCCAATTATGCCGATTTTTTCGATATCGACTGGTCGCCGGTCAAAGACTACTTGCGAGGCAAAGTGCTCCTCCCGACCCTGGGCTCGCCGTACGGAACCGCCCTGGAAAGCGGCGAACTGGAACTGGTTTTCGATTCTGAAGAGGGTTCCTTTTCGGTCTACTACGGCCCCCACCGTTTCCCCATCGATCCGAAGGAATACCCGCGCATACTAGGCTACCGGCTGGATCAGCTAAAAACGACGCTGAACACCGATGACGCGCATCTGGCCGAGTTCCAAAGTCTGATCACGGCCTTCGGCCATCTACCGGGCCGCTGGCAAACCAGCAAAGAAAAACGCAACGAGCGCAACCGAGACAAGGAAATCCATAAACAACATCTGGCCCAACTGTGCGCTGCCAGCCGGGACATCTCGCAGTTCATCGCCAAGAACGTCAGCGAGTTCAACGGCGCTCCCGGAGTTCCCGCGAGCTTCGATCGCCTGCACGATCTCCTTGAGCACCAGGCTTACCGGCTAGCCTATTGGCGGGTCGCAGCCGACGAAATCAATTATCGGCGGTTTTTCGATACGAACGATTTAGCTGCTTTGTCCATTGAAAACGAGGATGTGTTCGAGGCGACCCATGGATTCGTGCTGAACCTTATCGCCCAGGGAAAGCTGCAGGGGCTCAGGATCGATCATCCGGATGGACTCTACGATCCAGGCGCTTACTGCCAGACGCTGCAAGAACGGATACTGGCACTACCCCGTTCCGAGCCTTACGAAACCGAAGGCCAAGCCACTGCTTCCGAGGCTCAGGCTTTCTACATCGTCGTCGAAAAAATCCTCGCCCTGAATGAGCGCCTGCCTAGTCAATGGCCAGTTCATGGCACAACCGGCTACGACTTCGCCAATCTCGTTAACGGCCTTTTCATCTGGCCCGGCGCCGAACAACCGCTGGATGCTTTTTACCGCTCGTTCTGCAGTTTTCCCGTCGATTTCGACGAGTTGCTTTATCAATCGAAGCGCTTGATTCTGAGGGTCGCGCTGTCCAGCGAACTCACGGTGCTCGCTAACCGGCTGAGCCGAATCGCCGAGAGCGATCGCCGCACCCGTGACTACAGCTTGAATAGCCTGCGCGATGCCTTGCGGGAAATCATCGCCTGTTTCCCGGTCTACCGGACCTATGTCAGCAGCCGGGGCGTATCGGAAACCGACCGAAACTACATCGAACTCGCTGTCGAACGGGCGAAAAAACGCAGCCTGGTAGGAGACCTTACGATCTTCGACTTCGTCCGTGATGTGCTCCTGACCCACCTAGCGGAAGGCAAGAGCGACCGCTATCGGGAGCAAATCGTCTCGTTCGCCATGAAATTTCAGCAGCTGACCGGACCGGCCATGGCGAAAGGCATGGAAGATACGGCGTTTTATCGTTACAACCGCTTCGTTTCGCTGAACGAAGTCGGCGGCGATCCCACCCGCTTCGGCTTTTCCATCGCCGAATTCCACCGTTTCAATGAAGAGCGCGGGCAACTCTGGCCGCATTCCCTGCTGAGCACCTCGACCCACGATACCAAGCGCTCGGAAGATGTAAGGGCGCGCATCAACACATTATCGGAGCTGCCCGACGAATGGATGGCTCGCGTACGCAACTGGAGCGAATTCAACCGAAAGAAAAAAAGTATCGTTGAAGGTGACCCGGCCCCGTCGAGAAACGACGAATACCTGATCTACCAAACCTTGGTGGGAACCTGGCCGTTGGAACCGTTGACCCCAGAGCGTGCCGAAGATTACACGCAGCGGCTGGAAGCCTATATGGTCAAGGCCATGCGCGAGGCCAAGCTGTTCACCAGTTGGCTCAATCCCAACCTACCCTATGAACGGGCGGTCTCCGATTTTTTGCGTAAACTCGTCATCCCCGGAACTCGGGACGAGTTCATCCGTGATTTCCTCGATTTTCTATCGGGAATCATCCGAGCGGGTTTGCACAATAGCCTAGCCCAAGTGCTGCTCAAACTCACGGCTCCCGGCGTGCCGGATATTTATCAGGGAAACGAGATCTGGGACTTCAGCCTGGTCGACCCGGACAACCGGCGCCAGGTGGATTATGAGCTCCGACAGCGATTGTTGAACGAGATCAAGACATGGGATGAACTGAGCGCAGCGGAGCTCGCGCCGAAACTTCGCGAATTGCTGAACGACATGAGCGACGGACGCATCAAACTTTTTGTCACACGGGAAACCCTGCGCGTCAGACAGCGGGACCCTGACTTGTTCCGCCGCGGTGGTTACGAGCCGCTGGAAGCCGAAGGGGAAAAAGCCGAACACCTGTGTGCGTTTCTCCGCCGTTTCGGCTCGCGCACCGTGCTAGTGGCGGTGCCCCGCTGGATATTGCGCCTCGGCAAAGGCGTCGCACCGAGACTCGGCGACAGCGCGGTGTGGAATGACACCCGACTGACGCTACCCTCCGCCGTCGCCGGCACTTACGTGCATGCCTACACTCGGGAGCAGATAACCTTGAGCGGCACCGCCCCGCTGACGGCAGCAGAGCTTTTTTCGTACTTTCCGCTAGCCTTGCTGGTCAAGGTGGATTGATTGGCCGTTCTTCCGGGAACCGGGAAAGATAGCAAGAGTAGGATTTTCCTTCATGCAGCAGGAGTTCGTCATGCGCTCATTCGGATCCGAGACCGCCAAACGTGCTTGCACAAGATGGCTTCCGACCTCGTCGGCAGTCCTGCTGACCGTTACGCTCGCGGCGTTCTCCGGCTGCACGGGACGAACGGTCGAGTTGCCACCGCTTACCCAACACGAGACACAGATTCACTATCCGGGCCGCATTATCTGGCACGATCTCCTGACCGACGATTTATCCGGCGCGAAACGCTTTTACGGAAACCTGTTCGGCTGGCAGTTCACGGATTTCGACTCGGCCGATTTCGTTTATACGATTGCCTGGAATCACGGACATCCGATCGCCGGCTTCGTGGAAAAGGATGACGAACAGCCGCGCCCGGCAAGCCAATGGTTCAGCCTGCTTTCGGTCGAAGATGTCGATCGCGCCGTACGCCAGACCGAACGCTATGGCGGAAGCGTGCCGCTGAAGCCAATCACCGCACCGGAACGGGGCCGTTTCGCCATCATTCGGGACCCCGGCGGTGCCTTGCTGACCGTCATCCGCACCCGCTGGGGCGATCCCGACATCGGTGCCCCCGAAGAAAACGACTGGTTCTGGAACGAATTGTGGACCGAGAAAGTCGACGAAGCGGCACTGTTCTACCGCGAATTGGTGGGCTTTCAGGCGCGCTCCTTGGCGAACGAAAGCGGCACACAGCCGTACCTGATATTCCAGCACAACGGCATTCCGGCAGCCGGGGCCGCGAGACTACCTATGGCCGATGGAGGACCGGCTTGGCTGCCTTACGTCCGCGTCTCAGATCTCGACGGAACTGTTTCCCGCGCGGAAAGTCTTGGAGGTAGGATACTCATTGCTCCGAACCCGAATATCCGCTCAGGAACGGTCGCCGTGATAGCCGATCCTTCGGGCGCTATATTCGGCATTCAGCAGATACCGGCTTCGCGATGAAACAGGAGGTCTTTTCATGAAAGTATCGAAAAAGGCGATCATCCTGATCATCGGGTTAACTACCGTCGCCCCATTGTTCAGTGCATGCAGCAGCGTGCGGCCATATGCCGGGATCGGCATCTCCGGCCCCGGAGTGCGATACGGTCCGGTCAACGTACGTACTGGCGTAAGCATCGGGTTTCCGTTGCGATAAGCCCGTTCGTCAAACACCTGTCAGGAGACCTTATTGTGCGCCAAGACGGGTAAAGCCCTCTTCGAGTCCCCTTGCCCCCCTACCGGACGGAGAGGAAGCGCTCGCGGCTTTGCTTTCTTGACGATCTGTAACATCACCAGAACCTGCCTCAGGGAAATCGACCGATGAGCAAGATAGGACATCTTTCGGCCCGCCCCGAACGGATACGGACCAAAGCAGCGAAACCGGCGCCGACTGGCCTGCAGCCACTCGAGCTAGAATCCGGATGCAACGGTCATCTCTACGTTCCTGAAAATTATCGGGAAGAGCGGGCTCTCCCTCTGGTGCTGCTTTTTCACGGAGCCGGCGGCAACTCCCGACACGGCTTAGCGCCCCTCCTGAATTTAGCCGACCCCTGTGGTTTGATCCTTGCGGCCCCCGCATCGAACGAATTCACCTGGGACGTGATTATCCAAGACTACGGCATCGACGTCGGCCAGGTCGACCGCATCCTGAATCACGTGTTCGCCCACTACGCGATCGATACATCCCGCATCGCGATCGGAGGTTTTTCGGACGGCGCATCCTATGCGCTCTCCCTGGGAATCATGAACGGTGACCTGTTCAGCCATATCCTCGCGTTCTCGCCAGGTTTCATGATCTCTACGGTGCAGCGTGGAAACCCGCGGGTGTTCATTTCCCACGGCACTGAGGACACCGTCTTGCCGATCGATCAATGTAGCCGCCGCATTGTGCCGAAGCTAAAACGTGCCGGCTATGACGTCTCTTACCAGGAGTTCGAAGGCGGCCATGTCGTTCCTTCGGAGATCGCACGACAGGCAACCCGCTGGTTCGCGGGAAAAAGCGGTCTCCATTGAGGGGAAACTGGTTCGCCACCCAAAACGGAAATTGAAGACTGCTCCCGAACTACTCGATGTAACGCACACAAAACTGTCCGTACGGCGAGCGGCCGTTGAAATATTCCAAAAAGCCACTGCAGCTACCTACCGTCCAGCCAGCCGACCGCTCTTCACGCTGGAGCTCACATCGCTCAAACCGAAGCGTATCGCGGGCACGGTAGAAACGTAAGATTCAAGAAAAACGCTCGCCCTTCTGACCGGCGGGCTGGGCAGTGAACGGACCCGTGGAAAAAATCCTGAAGTCTATTCATTGGGATCTTGGTTCGCAGGCGAGTTGCGGACACGGCCAGAAGCTCTACCGTCCCAGCATAGATTACCTCCGCCTAGCCGTTGGCCCACGCCCGTCGCCAGCTCCGAATCCCTTGAAAATCTTGGGCAAAACCCCACTTTTTGTATAGGCGGCAAGACGGTGAACCACTTAAATGGAGGTATGACAGATGTTCAATCGACTCACCCCGTTCGAAAGCAGCCTATTTGACGAATTCAAACGCCTCGAACAAGAAATCGACGATCTGTTCGCCCGCTGGCCATGGCCGATCGGTATCAGGTCGGCTGCCAGAGGTGCTTTTCCTCCCGTGAACATAGGCGCTACCTCCGACGAGGTGGATGCCTACCTGTTTGTTCCGGGTATCGATCCCAAGACGCTGGACATCTCGCTTCAGCAAAACGTATTGTCCGTATCCGGCGAACGCAAATTGCCGCGGGACGAGAAAGCCAACTATTACCGCCAGGAGCGCTTCAGCGGCACCTTCCGGCGCGCGGTCACACTACCGGAAGACGTTGACCCGGATCGAGTCGAAGCCCGTTGCGAAAACGGTATTCTGCATATCAAGGTAAAGCGGCGCGAGGCCACCAAACCTCGCCAGATCGAAGTGAAGTGAGGTGTGTAAACGGAGGGAGGTATCATGACTCAGACACAAGATGTTGCGATTAGGCCGGCCGCCGAGGTACAACGAGCCGAACATCAGGTCGTGCTAACCCCGCCGGTCGACATCTACGAAGACGCGGACGGGATCACGCTAATCGCGGACATACCGGGAGTTTCGAAAGACCGACTCAATATAGAAGTCGACAAACGCACCCTGCTGATCGAGGGCGATGCGCATCTCGAAATGCCCGAGGGCATCCAGGCGCTCTACGCGGACATCCGTTCGACGCGATACCGCCGAAGTTTCTCGCTGAGCCCGGAACTGGAACCAAACAACATCGACGCTTCGCTCAAAGACGGCGTGCTCACGCTGAGAATTCCGAAGCGGGCTGAATTGCGTCCCCGCAAGATCGAGGTACGTGTGGATTAACCGGAGCGAATCGTTTAAACCCCCACGGGCAGGCCCGGGCACTGGCGTACCGGGCCTTGTCGCATCCGCCATCCTGATTCGAGCCGGCAGATGTAAAATGGGTAATGAACGACGCGAATGAACTTAAGATGTTTTTCACAACCGGACATTAAGGCAGATAGAATTGACTTCGAATCCCTCCGATAAACAAAAGCCGGCCGCCCGTAAGCAGCCGGTTGTTGCCGACGATTCCCGCTTGCAGGAAGGCGTCCTTGTTCTTTGGAACGATGACAAAGGCTTTGGGTTCGTTCGTCCTGCCACTGGCGGCGACGATTATTTCGTCCACATCAGCGCGATCGAGTCAGGCACAGTCCGGCGCCCCCAAGTCGGCGATATCCTGTTGTACAACGTTGCAACCGATACGCCGGGGAAAAGACGCCTTTCGTATGCCGCGATCAAAGGCGTCGATGTCGCGGTGAGAAAACCGACCGACGGCATTCTCGCCACGCCTCGTTCGCCGTTCCTTTGGGCTTTGATCGGAGCGCCCATTCTCCTGTCGTGCTATCTGATGTGGCGGACACACAACCCGATTCCGTTCTTTTCCTACGTTTTTTTGAGCGTTCTGACCATCATGCTGTATGGTTTGGACAAGAAACACGCTATAACCGGCCAATGGCGTGTACCCGAGTTTTCCATGCACATGGTCGAGCTCATGGGCGGATGGCCGGGAGCGGTTCTTGCCCGGCACGATTTCCGCCATAAGATACGGAAAACCCGCTACCGCAGAATATTGTGGGCCATCATCGCGTGCCACGCTTTAGCGTGGACGGCGTTTCTCGTTTTCGATCTTCGGGGAGGCTGATCCCGGAAAAGTTCGGTCTGCACCGGGTAAACCTTGATCACTGGTTGTCCGACCCACGGACCTGACCTCGCCGGTGGCACCGCCTCCCGTAAATCCTTCATAGATAGGCAGGTGGATCACAAATTCGCTACCTTTGCCTGGACCTTCGCTGCGCGCGTCGACTCGTCCTCCGTGCAACTCCACCACCTTTTGGACAATGGTCAGACCAATACCGAGACCGCCCTGCGAGCGGTCGATCGTACGCTCCGCTTGCGTGAACAGATCAAATAGCTTGGGCAACAGGTGATCCGGTATGCCTTCGCCGGTATCGTGCACACGGATGACCGCCTGGCCGAATTCGCGTGTAACCGTCAACCCGATCTTGCCGCCTACAGGGGTGTATTTGGCCGCGTTATTCAGTAGGTTCGAGACAGCCTGCGCCAAACGGACCGGATCGCCGTAAACCTGTATCGTTTCTTCGGGAAAGGACACCGTAAGTTCGTGGTGACGGGCATCGATGAGTGGTTTGCTGGCCTCGAGGGCCTGTTCGGCGACGGCAGCCAGCGCGACAGCGCTCTTGTGCAGCGTAATCTTGCCCCGGACAATGCGGGAAACATCCAGCAAATCGTCCACCAGGCGGTTAAGATGGGCAACTTGACGATCGACGACATCTCGCACCCAAGCCAAATTGGGATCGGTCACAGCGATCTTGCGCATAACATGAACCGCGTTGCGAATCGGAGCCAAAGGATTTCTGAGCTCATGGCCCAACATGGCCAGAAACTCGTCCTTACGGTGATCGGCATCGCGAAGACTGTCTTCCACCCGTTTGCGTTCCTGAATTTCCAATTCAAGCTGGCGGTTAAGCTGCGTCAACTCCCGGGTACGCTGCGCCACTCGTTCTTCCAGGTTCGCGTTCAATTGCCGGATTTTCTCTTCGGCCGCTTTGCGATCCTGTATCTCCTTCAACAATCGGCGGTTGGTCTCCTCCAGTTCCTCCTGGCTAGGCATTGCGAGAGCCTGCGGGATCAGTGGCCATACCGCGAAGGCCGCGACGATCGAAATCACAGCAGTGAATAACTTGACGAAGCCCTGGACTTCATAACTTGGGTGCCAAATCGTCCATGCACCCAGCAGGTGCGTGGTACCGCAGGCGAGAATAAACGCGCCGAAAAGCAAAAAAACATACCGAAAGCGAAAGTTTCGACGGCGCAGAGCGAAGTAGATTAGGGCACCGGGAATAGAGTAGTAGGCCAATGCCGTCATCACATCCGAAATGACGTGCAGGTACAGCAAAAAAGGACGCCAAAGCAGGCAGTATCCGTGCGGCATGAGACCGTCAGTCGTAGCAAATGTGCGCATACTTTCCCACATGATTTATATGTCTCCGACTGTAGTCACGCCGCTATCTCATTCCACCGGAAGCCTAAAGATCCGTCGAGAGTCCGGAGGCTGATGTGCCGACAGACATGGGCTCGGGGGAAGCTTGAATCGAACTGCCCGCGCGCGCATCTCCGGCCGATCGACACACGGGATTGCTGCGAGACCAGGGCCGAGCCGCCCGATATAGACACGTACCGGAAAGGAGGACAATCATCGCGCGTTTATAGATACTGAAACGGCGTTTAAGTTCCCAGGCCACTCTTATTTCGCGGCTGCCCGGAAACTCGTCGCCGTCACGACCGATACGCCTTATGGTGAGAAAACGCGAAGTTATCTGTCAAGTCCCGCAAGATCGTAAACCTTCTTTCGAAAAAGATGAGGATGGGACAGTTGCCAGTTTTTGAGAGCCTGGATCGGGGTGAGATGGCCTAAGGCCTTTTGGGGAATGTGATGATTGTACAGCTCGACATAGCGGTGCAGGGTGGTGTCCAGATCGGCGGTTGAATCGAAGTGATGGGTTTGCAACACCTCCTCGATGCGGCCATTGAAGCGTTCCACCAGGCCATTCGTTTGGGGCCGGCCCGGCGGAATCAGGCGATGTTCGATGCCTTGTTCAGTACAGAGGCGGTCAAACTCATGCGTCCCCGAGGGCTGCCGAGTTCGGGTCAGGAAACGGTCGGTAAACTCCGAGCCGTTGTCGGTCAGGCATTTCTGGATGCGGAAAGGCGCGGCCTGAATCACCGCTTTGAGGAAGTCCTTTGCGCTTAAGGCGGTGCGGTTGGGCTTGAGGGCGACATAGACCCAGCGGGTGGCACGGTCAATGGCGACGAACAGGTATCGGCGGGGTTCGCCGTCGATGGCGGGCAAGTACTTAACATCCAGGTGAAGGAAGCCGGGCTCATAGGCCTTGAAGGGTTTGACCTTCGCCTTCTCTGTAGGCGGAAGCAGGGTCTTGAGGGACGCCACCCCGTGGCGGCGCAGGCAGCGGTCTAGCCCGGAACGGGACACGGCGGGATTGAGAAATTCCCGGGTCACGGCCAGGAGATCATCCAAGGGGAGGAGCAGAGCTTGGCGGAGGTAGACCACGATGGCTTCCTGGGCGGGCGTGAGCGTGGTTCTGAGGGTGTGGGGCCGATGCGAGGCATCTTCGACCGAGGAGCGGTGTTTCCACTTGCGGACGGTCGTTCGGCTAATGCCGTGCTTTTGGGCCAAGGCGCGCTCGCTCAACGTGGATGCTTGAATGGCCTGCCGAACGGCCGGGGTGGTACGGGCGTTCTTATGAAGACGAATCTGCATGGAGAGGAACCTCACTTGGACGGACCGAAGATCTCCTGGAGAAGGCTCCGGGCTTCAAACAGAGCATAACGCCTTCTCGGTAAATAATCACACGAGACGCGACAGTTTATCCTCGCTTGAAATCCCACAGTACAAGAAGCCAGGATAGTAGCAATCCTGTCGAAAACTTCCGGTTTTCGGGAACGTCGAATTCCAAAATAACTAATCGTCCCGAAAAGGTCCTGTGCTTTACACGTTGCGGTCTGTTCAGCCGTTGAAAATATCCCTTCAAAACGGATTGTAACGAGACTTATCCGTGGGTTTTTAGGTCACATAGAGTACAAGCCTGAATAGTTAGTAATTCTCGCGAAGCATAAGGTATATCGACTGAGACGTCCCGCGATAATAATTTGTCGCCCTCACGAGATTTGTAACTTTTATGAGATAAGTATATTCACGGAATTTACCATTTTATTGCGACAATTTAGCAAACCATCTATCTAATAGATTAAAACCTTATTTTTGTGCCTCACGTATACCGCGGAGCCAATAAAGGCGCCGGTGCGCGCCGGGGCTCATATCCCCGGAAGGCCGGTTCGACTCCGGCAAATCTTTCCGAATACGGAATAGCGGACGCTTCTATTTCTGATAAAACCATGCGTCTTTCGTCGACCATTAGTAATTGGGTACGCTAATACTTCAGTATCGCTCTCATTCGACTAATACGCCATACCGTCATTCTTGCGATTACGGTGTGTCAAGGGAAAAGCAATTCTTTCAAAACCCACGACAGCCGAACCCTATATCGCGGCGCTGAGCAACCGCCTGCGCCGACGCACAAGCTGAGGCCAAGTCCTTTCATTCGTTCGGCGAACCTCGAAACCGACCACCCGATGACCGGTCAAATCCGTGAACCTTCAACGAAACGGCGGCTCTTCAATCGGCGAGAATTTATGTCACGTACGAGCCTCGTTAAGACATATCAGGTAGCGCGGCGCGTGGTCATCGGCGTAGTCGGAACATCCATAGTGTTGATTGGCGTCGCTTTAATCGTATTGCCAGGCCCGGCCTTTCTGATGATTCCTTTAGGTCTAGCAATTCTCGGGATCGAGTTTGCCTGGGCACGGCATTGGTTACGCATCGTGAAACGAAGAGTTCAGAGCCTCAAGGACAGCGCCGAGGACATCAAACGAAAGGCGGGAAATCTTTTTGACAAGTAGTCCAGACGATATTGTGGCTAGAATAGAGGATGGCCGGTATCAGATAACGAATCTTTGATTGTGCTCCACCTGCGAGCCACCTCTGCGAAAATTCAAGTCCGAAACCGAATCGCAATATATTCGGGCTTCGCCACACACAATGAAGCATTGGAAAGAGCACGCTTTTCGGATTGAGAAACCCTCCAGGACGCAGAAATCGCGCAAAATGCACTGGTCGCGCTTTCGGAAGCGGGCCGTATTTTGCGACAGGCTGAAGGCGCCGACGACGAGAGCAAAACCACCCATCTCATCTACCTCTCCGAAGCGAAAGTAGAAAGCGCACGGGCCACGGCCGAAACGCGAAAAGCCGACACCGGGGAGCAGCACCTGCGCGATGAGCGCGAGAAATTGCGTTTGCGACAGCGGCTTCCGCGCTCAAGGCTCAACAGAGCAAGAGCGGTCTGTTGGTCACCTTGGGCAAGGTGTTGGTCGAGTATGATAACGCTAAGCTCAAACCCTGCGTTCGACCCGATCTTTTCCAAGTGGTGGAGACGCTCGAACAGCAACCGGATCGCAATGTACTGATAGAAGGGCATACGGATAGCCGAGTTCGGTATCCTACAACAGGGAACTGTCCCTGCGCCGAGCAAAAGTCGTGCAGAGTTTCTTGCGCAGAAACGGCATCAGTCCAGCAGAACGTATCGTGGCCCGCGAGTACGGAGAGGGCTCTCCGGTGGCTTCGAACAGCACCAGGGTCGGACGGCAAATCGGCGGGTGGAAGTTTACTTATCGGAGCCGGCGGCACCGGTCACCGAAAGGAATGGGTGACATTCACCGGAATCCGGATCGAGGAAAAACCGGATCATGGTACCGAAATCCATTCATCGCGGGGCCGGAAAAAGGCAGCAGGCAATCGCGATCTACATCGTATGGGTCGGCCGTTGCGATTCAAGGCTGCCGGCGAGGTAGTTTTCTATTCGGGCACGGGTAGACCCGCCGTCCTCTTCGCTGAATTGCACACCGATACCAGCAGCGCGAGATCCTTCCGCGCCCATAGGTGTGATCCAGATGATCTTTCCGGCGACCGGAATACGTTCCGATTCATCCATGAGGTTCAGCAGCATGAACACTTCTTCGCCCAGGCTATAAACCCGGTTGGTGGGAATGAACAGTCCACCGTTCTTGACGAACGGCATGTAAGCGGCATAGAGAACGTTCTTGTCCCGGATGGTCAAAGACAGAATTCCTTGGCGTAATTTGTTCTCGCTAGCACTCATGACAGGGCCTAATCCACATGCGGCGAGCACGCGAGCCGTGCCCAATGGATCAACAGTTCTTCCAAAAGCAATTGGCGGTTGAGTTGACCGTTCAATGCCCGTTTCGCTTGTAACAACGCGTCGAGAAACTCGAACAGGCTCTTCAAGTGTAGTCGAGAACCCAAAGCCCGCAAATCATCGCGTAAATCCGGGTTATCCAAGTCGGGATAGTCCGGTAGGCTGCGAAGACGGATCAAATCCATCACCCAGGAAATCATCCAATCGACCAACTCCTCAAACGGCAGCGCCGACCACCTCTCCGCGAGCGACACCGGCTCCCGATGCCGAAGCACCACGTCGCGGTACTCCGAAAATACCGCGCTCCGTCGTTCCACGACATCCGAGTCGGCGAGCGCCAAAGCCTTCAACGGAGCATATCTCGCGGCTGCCAACAAGATCGCCGTCGAATCGCCGGTTCCTTGCTGTTCCAGCCATCGCGCGGCGACTGCATGGTCCGGAAGCGCGATCGGAAGACGCTGGCAGCGGCTGAAGATGGTAGCCGGCAGAGCCGAGGGGTTGTCGGTCAGCAACAACATAACGGTATTCTCGCCCGGTTCTTCCAAGGTTTTCAGGAGAGCGTTGGCTGCACTGATGTTCAACTGATGTGCCTCGCAGAATACAACGACACGGTAGCCGCCATACTGCGCCTTGAGGGAAAGGTTCGCGATCAAGTGCCGTACTGCGTCCACGGCGATCGGCTTTCCTCGTTCCGCGGGCTCTAACTTCAGGAAATCCGGGTGGGTTCCGGCGAGAAACAAGCGGCATCCGGCACAATCGCCACATGCGAAGTCGCTTGGGTTCCTGCACAGCAGTTTCTGGGCGAAAGTCTCCGCCAAACGGGTCTTTCCGATCCCGTCAACGCCATGAATCAACAAGGCCTGCGGCAGTCTCCGAGCAGTCAAATAAGCGTTCAGTCTTTGCCAAGGCTCATCGAGCCAGGGAAAGAGAATGTTGCCCGAATCCGTTCCCATCAGCGTTGACGCAAAGAATCCAGATGCTCGGCGATGTCCGCTTGCACCTCGGCGAGCGGCCGGGTTGCATCGAGTAGCTTGATACGATGAGGCCACCGTTGGGCTAATTCGCGATAGGTTTCCCGGACCCGGGACAAGAACGCGGGCCGCTCGCTTTCGAAGCGGTCGAGCCCTCCCCTGTCACGCGCCCGTCTAAGGCCGATTTCAACCGGAGCGTCAAACAAAAAGGTGAGATCCGGTTCCAGACCTTTCTGTAGCCAGTCTTCGAGAAAGCGTATGACCCCGGTATCGATACCGCGGCCGCCGCCCTGGTAAGCGTAGCTAGCGTCGGTGAACCGATCAGAAACAACCCAGAGTCCTTCGGCCAGAGCGGGCTTGATGACCTCTTCGAGGTGTTGTGCGCGGGCAGCGAACATCAACAACAGCTCAGTCTGGGCCACCATACCTTGCGACTCGATAATCAGCCGGCGTATGGCTTCGCCGATAGGCGTCCCGCCCGGTTCTCGGGTAACCAGAAACCTGATGCCGTGACTTTGTAAATAATCCCGGATGAACTCCAGATTAGTGGTTTTGCCCACACCCTCCCCGCCTTCGAGCGTGACGAACTTCCCCCTAATCATGCCGGCGCTTTTGGAATTGTTCGACCGCACGCTGATGGTCTTCGAGAGTGTTCGTAAAGACATGAGTACCGTCGCCGCGTGCGACAAAATAAAGACTTTCTCCCGCGGCTGGGTGCAAAGCCGCGTGGATCGAATCGCGCCCCGGCATGGCGATGGGCGTCGGCGGCAACCCGACACGGACATAGGTGTTGTAAGGCGTGTCTTTCAGCAGATCCTCTTTGCGGATATTCCCGGAAAAATCATCCCCCAAACCGTAAATGATCGTCGGATCCGTTTGTAGCAACATGCCCTTGGCCAGACGTCGGGTAACCACGCCGGCGATGAGGGGTCGCTCTTCTGGGCGCGCGGTTTCCTTCTCCACGATAGACGCCACGATCAATGACTCGTAGGGCGTGGCATAGGTGGTCCTTTCGTCTCGATTCGCCCACTCTTCTTCAAGCACAGCCTGCATCTTCCGATAGGCTCGCCTGAGAACCTCGATATCCGTGGTTCCCTTGGTCACGAAATAAGTGTCCGGATAGAAACGACCTTCCGGATGCTCATCCGGCGCCCCGACCATTCGCATGATCTCCTCGGGAGACTTACCCCTCGCAAGCTTTGTTAGGGGAGGACTTTGGTCCAGCATGGCGAGAACCTGGCGGAATGTCCATCCCTCCACAAGAGTAATTGGGTGCTGACGAACCTTGCCGGCGACGAACATCGCCAACAATTGCCGAAGCGTCGTTCCCGGCGGAATCTCGTACTCGCCGAATTTCAATTGCCTGGCCGACCCGTCGATACACGCCCTGAGTGTGAACCAAATCCGATTGCCTATGATTCCCTGTCGTTCAAGCTCGGTGCTTATGCGCGCCAGGCCATCCCCTTTGGCAATCTCGAAATAGACTGGACGATCGAGTACCAACGGCCTGTCCAGCGCTGCTCGATAATCCATCCATAACCATCCGATCAGGAAGCTAGCGGCGATGACGATAGTCCCGATCAGCCATTGAACGCCGCGACCTGCTCGTTTTCCGCCTTCGTCCTTAGCCATCGATCAATCTCTTGTGTAATCGGTCCCACGCCATACGTTCGATGCCCGAAACGTCTGACGGGCCATGTTTCAATCACGCAATTTGTCAAAAATACCTCATCGGCGGCGAAAAGTTCCTCGAGGGTAATACGCGATTCTGCGACAGCCATACCATGCTGGAGGGCTGTCTCGATCGTTATACTCCGCATGACTCCGGCAACGCCGCAACGGTCGATTTTCGGCGTATACAGCGTGCCATTCTTAATTAGAAAAAGGTTGCTCATCGTGCCCTCAACGACATAGCCCTCAGTATCCAGCATGATGCCTTCTCGAATCGCATCGTCGGTCCATTCAGCGCGGGCGAGGATTTGCTCTAAGCGATTCATGTGTTTGATGCCGGCCAGACGAGGGTTGATGCCCAGGCGATTTTCGCAGAGCCGAACCTCGATGCCGATTTCCCGTAACTCGGATGGATAATCGGGCGGTGGGTGTATGCTCAGGACTCGAGTCACCCGTTGCGGCTCGGGCAACCGGTAACCGCGCCCTCCGATACCACGGGTGATTTGTATCTTCAGCACTCCGTCCGGATGTGCCGCGCAAAGCGTCCGCACATCGGGTTCTAGATGTTCGACTCCGGGAAAAGGGATGAGGAGTTGCCGGCAGTCTCGTTCCAAACGAGCAAGGTGCAAAGGCCAAAATAACGGTACCCCCTCGCGGATGGTGATCGTGGTGAATGTCCCATCGCCGTACTGAAATCCGCGGTCTACAGCATCCACGCAGCGCATCGGCTGGCCGTCAATCAAAACTTCATACGCACCGGAGCCGCTCATCGTCTTATCGGCGAATCTAAAATGCTTCGTCGTCCTAAGATAACAAAAAGCACGCTTAACGCGTGCTTTTAAAGATGAACCAACCCCATTTCCAACGGCAACCGCTGGCGTGAGTCGGATTCGTCCAGAGAATCAGCTAAATTTCCTGAAAATCAAAGTGCCGTTCGTTCCGCCGAAGCCAAAAGAGTTCGACATGACGATGTTCAACTTCGCTTCACGAGCCGTGTGTGGAACATAATCGAGATCGCATTCCGGATCTGGGTTGTCCAGGTTGATCGTCGGCGGGATGACCTGATCTCTCAGCGCGAGAACCGAGAAGATCGCCTCGATGCCGCCGGCGGCACCCAGCATATGGCCGGTCATGGACTTGGTCGAGCTTATCGGGGTACGGTAGGCGTGATCACCGAGTACGGATTTGACTGCTCTGGTTTCTGCAATATCGCCGGCCGGCGTCGAAGTTCCGTGAGCGTTGATGTAATCGACCTGATCGGCGTTGATAGCGGCATCTCTCAATGCATTGCGCATGCAGCGGGCAGCTCCTTCGCCGCTTTCCGGCGGCTGAGTCATGTGATAGGCGTCGGCGCTCATGCCGTAACCGATCAGTTCCGCGTAAATTTTCGCCCCACGCTTTTTAGCGTGTTCCAATTCCTCCAACACCAAAACCCCGGCGCCATCGCTCAATACGAAGCCGTCGCGATCTCTGTCCCACGGACGACTGGCGCGGACCGGATCATCATTACGCCGGGACAAGGCACGCGCCGATGCGAATCCCCCCAATGAGGTCGGCGAGGTCGCCATTTCCGCACCACCGGCAATCATGACATCGGCATCGCCGTATTGGATTACTCGGGCAGCCTCTCCGATATTGTGGGTGCCCGTCGTACAAGCCGTAACAATGGCGAAATTCGGGCCTTTCAATCCGAATTTGATGGATACGTTGCCCGAAATCATGTTGATGATATTGCTGGGTACGAAAAACGGGGAAATCTTCCGCGGGCCACCTTTTAAATAGGCGCTATGCCCGTTCTCGATTCCCGTGATACCGCCGATACCGGCACCGACGGCAACGCCGATCCGTTCGGCATTTTCTTCCGTCACTTCCAATCCGGAATCTTCGAACGCTTCGCAGCTGGCCGCTAGCCCGTAATGAATGAAAACATCCATTTTCTTAGCTTCTTTTTCGGGAATGTATCGGGTGATATCAAATCCCCTAACGCTGCCGCCGAAGCGGGTCGAGAAATCCGAAACGTCAAAATGCTCGATAGGCGCGATACCGCTTTTGCCTTCAAGCACGCTTTTCCAGGAATCACTTACCGTTAACCCGACCGGCGACACTGCGCCCAAGCCGGTAACGACCACGCGCCTTTTACTCAACGTTATGCCTTAGAGGGGTTGGAAATTGACAAAAAACAATCCTGCCCCGCCAAGCCGAAAACCGTGCGGGGCGGCAGGACTAAATCAGATGTGGCTTTCGATGTAGTCTATTGCTTGCTGGACAGTCGTGATCTTTTCCGCGTCTTCGTCGGGAATCTCACATTCAAACTCTTCTTCCAGCGCCATCACCAGTTCGACCGTGTCTAAGGAATCGGCACCGAGATCGTCGACGAAAGAAGCTTCGTTGGAGACTTCTTCTTTCACGCCCAATTGCTCAGCCACGATCTTCTTAACACGCTCTGCTACATCACTCATCGTTTTATATCCTCAGCTGTTTTGTCTGGTTATAGTGAGTCGGGAAATTTTAATTTGAAACCCGGTGAATACAAGCCTTTTCGGGAAAAACACCGGGCAGCTTTACGCCATGTACATGCCACCGTTGACATGTATCGTTTCGCCAGTAATGTAGGCGGCATCCTCCGAGCAGAGGAAGGCTACCACACCCGCTATGTCGTCGGCGGCCCCTAACCTTCCCAACGGAATATTATCCAATAGTGCCTTGCGGCTTTCTTCAGGCAGAACACGCGTCATATCGGTATCGATAAACCCCGGGGCCACGGCGTTTACAGTGATATTCCTCGACCCGACTTCTCTCGCGAGCGACTTAGTGAACCCAATGATTCCGGCTTTGGCGGCCGCATAATTGGTCTGCCCGGCATTTCCCATTGCGCCGACCACGGACGTAATATTGATCATACGACCTTCCCTGGCTTTCATCATTCCGCGCAAAGCCGCTTTACACATGCGGTAAACGGAGGACAGGTTGGTCCGGATAATGTCTTCCCATTCCTCGTCTTTCATCCGCATCAGCAAGTTGTCCCTCGTAATCCCGGCGTTATTGACCAAGATGAGCGGTGCCCCGAACGCGTCGTTCACGGCTTCGAAAAACGGCTCGATTGAGCCAGCTGCCGAGACGTCCAACACCATGCCCTTGCCGCGGAATCCAGCCTCCGTCAGAGCCGCGGAGATAGCATCGGCACCAGACTCACTTGTCGCCGTGCCTACCACGGTATGGCCCTCCTTCGCCAAACGCAGCGCTATGGCACGTCCGATACCGCGACTGGCTCCGGTTACAATAGCGACTTTAGTCATCATTGAACAAGCTCCAACGCTTTAGACAAAGAATTTGGATCAAAAACCGCCTCGGTTCTAGACGTCGGGACAATCCGCTTGTTCAAGCCACTCAGCACTCGACCGGGACCGCATTCGACAAAACGCGTGACGCCCTGTTGTGACATGAATAGGATGGAATCGGCCCAACGAACAGGACTGTACAATTGCTTTTCTAGAACCACCCGGATGACTTCAGGTGCCGAATGGGACGCCACGTCCACGTTGTGCAGCACGGCGATTTCAGGGATAGTGACCGCGGTATCCGCAAGCATTGCCCTAAATTCCTCGGCGGCCCTTTCCATTAAGGGACAATGAGACGGCACGCTCACCGGTAAAAGGACGGCTCGCTTGGCCCCCTCTGCTTTCGCGAGTTCGATGGCCCGCGTCACCGCAGGCCGATGACCGGCGATCACGATTTGTCCAGGAGCGTTGAAATTGGCTGATGCGACAAGTTCCGTTCTGGTCGTTGCCCTGCGACATACGTCTACGACTTGATCATCGCTCAGCCCCAAAATAGCCGCCATCGCTCCGGTTTCGGGTGGAACCGCTTCCTGCATCAATCGGCCGCGCTCGGCCACAAGACGAACCGCATCCTCGAACGCCAAAGCGCCCGAACACACCAGAGCCGAGTATTCGCCCAAACTGTGACCCGCCATCCATGCTGGCTTAACGGGCGTGTGTTTGCACCATACCCGCCAAGCCGCAACATCGGCGGCTAACATGGCCGGCTGGGTAAACTGGGTAAGGTTGAGTCGGTCCTCGGGACCATTCTGCACCAAGTCCCAGAGATCGTAACCGAGTACTTCAGATGCGGTCTGAAAAGTGGACTCCACTTCGATCTGGGTCATAGCGAGTTCCGCCAACATCCCCACGGATTGAGAGCCTTGCCCAGGAAAAACGAATGCCAAGCCTTCGTCGACGCGATGTGTAGACATAAATTCCCCTAATACCGGATTAGGGCCGAGCCCCACGCAAAACCACCGCCGAAAGCTTCCATCAAGATCATTTGTCCGCGCTGAATCCGACCGTCGCGAACCGCTTCATTCAAAGCGAGCGGTACCGAAGCCGCCGATGTATTACCTTGCTTCTCGATGGTCGTCACCACGCGGTCCATGGGCAGGTGCAGCTTTTTTGCCGTAGCGGCGATGATACGTATATTGGCTTGGTGAGGCACTAGCCAGTGGATATCCGATTTCTGCAGATTATTGGCGGCCAAGGTCTCGTCCACAATGCGTCCGAGCGTATTGACAGCGATCTTGAAGACCTCGTTCCCTTGCATTCTCAGGAATCGATCTTTGTCTTCGCCGTTTCCAATGCTGTGGGAATTTGGCACGTACAAGAGATGCTGGTATTGCCCATCCGAATGGATATGAGTGCTTAAAATCCCTGGCTCATCCGAAGCTTCGAGCACGACCGCTCCCGCACCGTCGCCGAAAAGGATACAGGTTGTACGATCCGACCAGTCGACGATACGCGAAATGACTTCACTCCCTACGACAAGAACCCGCCGGGCGGTTCCTGCCCTGACATACTGGTCAGCGATACTGAGTGCGTATATGAATCCGGAGCACGCTGCCTGAACGTCGAATGCTGCACAATTTTGGATGCCCAACCGCTGCTGTAACAAACAAGCGGTACTGGGAAAAACACGATCGGGCGTACAGGTTGCAACGATAATGAGGTCGATCGCTCCCGGTTCGATTCCAGCCGACTGCAAAGCCTGACGAGCTGCATGTTCCGCCATGCTGGAAGCCGTTTCGTGCTCCCCGGCGATGCGACGCTCGCGAATACCCGTCCGTTCGACGATCCAGGCATCAGACGTATCGACGGTCTGAGCGATCTGGTCGTTGGTGAGAATAGTTTCGGGGAGATAGCCGCCGGTTCCGAGGATCCGAGAGTACCGTCTCACGCGGTTTTCCTCTCGGCGAAAATTTCAGCGATCCGCTCGCCGATACGAGTTGGGACGGCTTTCTCGACCTCCCGGACAGCGATGCCAATCGCATTTGCGAAGGCCAAACGGTCGGCATTGCCGTGACTCTTGATCACGATGCCACGCAGTCCCAGCAAACTGGCTCCGTTGTAGCGTCGGTGATCAAATTGCTCTTTGAAGGAGCGAAGTACAGGCATAGCTGCCAAGCCGGCCAGTTTGGTTAAAAAATTCTTGCTGAATGCTTGCTTGATTGAATGATTGATCATTTTGGCGAGCCCCTCACTGGTTTTGAGCGCCACATTACCGACAAAGCCGTCGGTCACGACGATATCCACGTTCCCCGAGTAAAGATCGTTTCCTTCGACGTAACCGATAAAATTGATGTGGGCGTCAGCCAACAATTTCGCAGCTTCCTTGACCTGTTCGTTGCCTTTGATTTCTTCCTCGCCGATATTCAGCAATCCTACCCGTGGGTGCTCCTTTTCCTCCACTGCGCGAACGAGCTCGTACCCCATCACGGCAAATTGATAGAGATGCTCTGCCGAGCAGTCAACATTAGCTCCGAGATCCAGAACATGGGTATGGCCTCCCATGGACGGCACAGCAGAGATAATGGCTGGCCGGTCGATCCCTGGTATCGTTTTGAGAACGAATTTTGCGATCGCCATTAAGGCACCGGTATTCCCGGCACTGACACACGCATCGGCAAGGCCGCTCTTGACCAGGTCAATGGCAACTCGCATGGATGAATCCTTCTTGCTACGGAGAGCCTTAGCCGGAGACTCGTGCATTTCCACCGTTTCGGAGGCGTGATGAATGCGAAGCCGGTCGCCGAAGCGTGTTAACGCCGCCCCAAGGTGCTGCTTCAAGACAGCTTCGTCACCCACGAAAATCAGGTTTAAATGAGGATTGCTTTCGACACTATCCAGAGCCGCCGGAACGATCACGGCGGGACCGTGATCGCCGCCCATGGCATCCACAGCGATGGTCGGCTTCTTACTCATAGTTATTATTCAATCAATCGAGCGGCAAACTCAGCAGAAACAACAAAAAGAAATCGCGAAAACTTCGGCTCCCCGAATCGATCAGGATATCGAAACTATTCTTCGCTCGACTCCTCTTTGCTGGTGATCACTTTGCGCCCGCGATAATATCCATCCGGGCTGACATGGTGCCGGAGATGGACTTCGCCTGTGGTGGGTTCAATGGAAAGCGCTTTAGCTTTCAATGCATCATGCGAACGACGCATACCTCGCTTGGAACGCGTTTTACGATTTTGCTGTACGGCCATTTAAGAGCTCCTACTGTCGACTATTTTTGAGTTGCGCCAATACGGCGAAAGGATTCTCGCGGGATTCAGCATCGGTTTCCGTCTTAGGCAAAGCACACTGAGGGTGTTGGGGAATCGGCGGAATCGCCAACACCAATTCGTCAGCAACGATGTCCGCAGGATCGATCATACCCGTTTCATCGAGAAGCAAAGGCTCAAGCGGTTCTGGCAACAGATTTCCTTCATCGATGGTACTGACGATGCCTAGGTGTACTTTGCTGCGTACCGGCCAGTCCAAAGGCTCCAAACAACACTGGCACTCCAGCTCGAGATCAGCCTCGACCCACCCGGAAACGACTGCTCGCCGGCCTTCTTTCCGAAATTCGAGATCGACTTTTGCCTCGCCTTTCTCATTGAGCACCATGTCCCGTACGCGAGACATCTCGTTCAAAGGCACCGATCCGACGATCCTGCGCCTCTTGTCCGCATACTCTAACGGATCGATTGAGTTTGGCAAACAGTCAAGCATAACGTGCAATGATATCGAGAAATGTGAAAAGGTGTCAAAATAGCTTCACGTATACCTCTTTCGACCGCTCAAATCTTTAACTCAAATCCGACTCCATGACAAAAATTGTTCTGGCTTCCAGCTCCACCTATCGCCAAGACTTGTTGAAAAAGCTGGGGCTCGAATTCGAGGCAGTCTCTCCTCGAGTTGTCGAAACGCCCGGTTTTGATGAAAGTCCCGATAACCAGGCACTGCGACTCGCGAAGGAGAAGGCCGCGGCGGCGGCACCTCGCTTTCCCGAAAGCCTGATTATCGGCTCGGATCAAGTCGCCGTTCTGAACGGAAGGCAATTAGTAAAGCCGATGACGCGCGACAACGCCATTCGGCAACTTCGCGAGTCTTCGGGACAACGTGTCGCCTTTTACACCGCCGTATCCGTGTTGCACACGACCACTGGAGAAATGAAAACGGATATCGACCGTTGCGCGGTCTACTTTCGATCACTGGATGATCGGGAAATTGAACGTTATGTCGATCGCGAACGACCTTTTGACTGTGCCGGTGGGTTTAAATCGGAGGGCTTGGGTATCGTGCTATTTGAAAAGTTCGAAGGCGAAGATCCCAATGCGCTGGTTGGGCTACCGCTAATACGACTTGCTCGCCTGCTCACGAGCTTCGGAATACGGGTAGTTTAAACGGATCAATGCTGCAGATAAACACCTGGCATGAATACGGCGGCCGTTTCGCTGAATTGTTCGGACGCTAGGGCCATCACCTTCATTATTTGGCCTTCGTCCAAACGTGTCGTAACGGCAACCTCGTCCGGTATCGCCCGAATCACGTCGTCGGCCGGAAAGCCGAGTAATGCCACGGTTTTTAGTCGATTCGCAAGATATAACAGACTGGCTTCCAAGCGGTGAGTTTCGGCCAATTCAGGCTCGAGATGCCAACGAATCGCTTCCTGCAAAGCCTCTGGCAGTTTCCAGGCCTTGGCCAGTTCCGCCCCGATCTCCGCATAAGTAAAACCGAGCCGATCTTTTTCCAATCCCGGGATCAACCGATCGTCGCCAGCGGCAGCCAACAGAATTTCCCGCGCCTTGTCGGGCAAACGCAAATAGATAATCAGCGCACCGATGCGATGTAACAGGCCCGCAACAAACAAGCGTTCGCTGTGCAGGACAGAGGCTTCCTTGGCCAATAGACGCGAAATCACGCCGCAATAAAGGCTGTTCAACCAAAAATCATTCATATTGACCAAACACGTCGGGATTTTGCGAAAGCTGTGGATGACGGAAGTGGTCAGCGCCAAACTGTACAGCGTATCGGCACCAACCAGCCCGACCGCACGTGTAATGGTCTCGATACGGACCGGCAAGTTGTAAAACGCACTGTTGACTATCTTCAATAATCGTGCGGTAAGTGCCGGATCCTGACCGATTGCCTCGGCAATCTCGGCAAAGTTGAAATCGTCACGTTCGAGAATGGCCCAAACCCGCGCCACTGCGACCGACGGGGATACCAACTGAGGCATCCCCATCACAAGGGTTTCGGGTGTTTCGGCGATGGGCATCAATTCATGCGGTTGTAGTAATTGAGAACCCGTGTTACGTAGGCCTGAGTTTCCTGAAACGGAGGAATCTTGTTGCCATATTTGATGACATTTTTTTCCCCAGCATTGTAGGCCGCCACCGCCAGTCGTATGTCTGACTGAAACATGTTGATCAATTGCCTCAGATACCTCGCTCCCGCCTCTATGTTTTCACTCGGATTGTAACGATCGCGAACGCCGAAACGGGCAGCGGTTTCCGGCATAAGCTGCATCAGACCGACAGCGCCCTTAGGAGACACAGCCGCGGGATTGTAGGCGGATTCCGCACGAATGACGGCATGCAGTAATGCGGGATCAAGGCTGTATTTGTTGGCTGCCGCTTCAATCAAGGGGTCGAATTGACTGCGGTTCCTCTTTGGAAATCGCGTTCCCAACCGCCATGTTCTCGAAGACGAAAAGGGAGATGACGCAGTCGGCGTCTTGATAATCAATCGATATCCTGAGTGCTTCGGATTATCCGTGTAGAAAACGTGTCCGGTGCTATCAACATATTTGTAAACATCTGCACCGACCGAATTCGAAAAAAGAAAGAATAAAAATGCCAGCCCGCATTTATCAATTGGTCTGAACATCGTCTTTCCGCCTGTTGACCGTCGCTATGTCGACAGACGAAAAGTTTTGCACGAATCTGCTTTTTTTCAATTGACGGATGTCATTCTGCGAACCGGCTCACACTTTCGCGCCGACGATACAAAACGCCCGTCAGAACACGAGTTTCCTAACCGATCACGGGCTTGACCAGCCCTGCCGCGGTTCTCGCTCGTTCCCGCGCTTCTTCGACGGAGCGACCTGCGGCTAAAGCCACACCGACTCGACGGCGTGGATATGAAATCGGCTTGCCGAACAGCCGAATCTCGGTTTCGGGAACGGCAAGCGCATCATCAACGCCCTCGAATGCTAGGCCTTCGCCTTCGACCTGGCCATAGATCACGGCACTGGCTCCCGGATCTCGAAGACGGGTCGATACAGGAAATCCTAGTATGGCTCTCGCGTGCAGCTCGAACTCGCTCTGCTCCTGGGTAATCATGGTCACCATGCCGGTATCGTGAGGTCTCGGACTCACCTCGCTGAACCAGACTTGATCCCCTTTGACAAACAGCTCTACGCCAAAAACGCCACATCCGCCCAAATTCTCCGTTATCGTCTTTGCGATACGTTTGGCCTCCTCCTGGGCAGTTTTGCTCATGGGTTGCGGCTGCCAGCTTTCGACGTAATCGCCGAACTCTTGTCGGTGGCCAATTGGCTCGCAAAAATAGGTTTCTTCTCCGGAGCGCCCGTTCCTTGCTCGCACCGTAAGCAACGTAATTTCGTAGTCAAACTCAATCTTTGCCTCTACGATGACTTTGCCATCCCTTACTCGCCCTTCCGACTGTGTGTGCTCCCAAGCTTTTTCTAAGTCAGCTTCGCTTCGCAGCAAGAATTGCCCTTTACCCGAAGATGACATGACAGGCTTCACGAAACAGGGATAACCGACCGACGAAACGACCTTTCTCAGCGATTCCAAAGAATCGGCAAAAGCGTAGGACGAAGTAGGCAACCCGAGTTCTTCTGCGGCCAGACGACGAATCTTTTCACGGTTCATCGTCAAATCGACGGCGCGCGCATTGGGAATGACGACTACGTTTCCAGCGCGCTCAATCTCCGCCAAAGCGTCGGTTGCGATCGCTTCAAGCTCCGGAACGATGATATCCGGTTTCTCCATCTCAACGAGCCGTTTCACATCGTCGCCATCCATCATGTCGATGACGTGGGCACAGTGCGACACGTGCTGGGCAGGCGCATTGGGATAACGATCCACGGCCACGACTTCAACGCCATAACGTTGCAAGGCAATAGCGACTTCCTTGCCGAGCTCGCCGGCACCAAGAAGCATGACACGGGTGGCGCTACGTGTAAGTGCGGTACCGATTTTCATAACTGGCTCCTCTCGCTGAATGATCACCCCGATATGCGCCCTTAGCTATCGAGCCTATTCTTCGCCATTCTAATCTCAGCCACGAATACTCACACCCTCCGAGCCACCCGAACCCAAAGATCGCCACGGACTCGAGCCCCCTTGTCGCCTCGAAGGGCTCTACAACTCAAATCTCAGCCTTGAAAGCCCAGTTGTTTCCACGCTTCTTCCAACCGCTTTGCGGATACTGGGTAGGCCGTCTTGAGCATTTGAGCGAAAAGGGAGACACGGAATTCTTCCAAGCTCCAGCGATAGGTTTCACGCTCAGGGGCAAGGCGCTGTCCTTTGGCCGCTTTCACGGCGTTCCAATAGCGTCCCCAGAAGGGCGCAAGCTCGCCGTATTGCTTTCGGTCGCGCAGCGGATCTTGAGTGGCTTTCTCCAAACGGTGTAACACAGCCTTGAGATAGCGGGGCATTTCCCGGATTTGCGGATACGGGGTGGTAACCCAGAATCCTGCATAAACGAGCAATCTCAAATGTTCCAGTACATCCTGCTTAGTCGGACCAGCGGGCAGCGACTTCAGTTTCGCCTGTACCTCACTGTACAGTTGAAATATGGTTTGAGCCATACGCGCCATTTCGTCTGCTTTTAGGACCAATTCGGCTCTCTGATCTTTAAGCCGCTTTTCGAACTGCTCGGCGCTGCGAATATCCGGCTGTCCCTCCAGGAACAATGCGCCCATAAGCCTATTCAGAAGATCCTCGCGCAGTTCACGCCCGGTCTTTAACTCAGAATAGAGGAAAGGGTGAGCTGGCAACTGCCGATACCAAAGTTCTGACGATGCATTTACCGCCAGATTCTTTTTCAGATACTTCAGTTCTTTCGCCAAAGCGAAACGGAACAGCCTGATAAGGCCTAGTTCATGCTGACACGCCGCTTCTTCCGGGGTATCGAACACCCTAACGCCCACCGTTTCGCCCTCGTCGACCACCGCCGGAAAGCCAAAGATCGTCTGGCCGTCGTACTGGCCGTCGAAACAGCGAGGCAATTCGCCGAAAGTCCAACTCTTGCAGCCAGTATGAAGATAGGCCCGTCCCGCCAACTGCTGAAAATTCTTACCGGCATCAGCAGAATGGCGAGCTTTGAGCTCTCTCAGATCGCGGGAACGATCGATGACAGTGTTAAATTCGTCGACAACGGCGAAATTCATGCGCAAGTGCGGCGGAAGTACGTCTTCTCGGAAAGAGTCGGGTGATACGGCAATACCGCCGGTTTTTTTCAAAGCCGAAGAAAGCTGCGCGTAGAAAGAACCGCGTCCATAGTCGAGCATGGGCAACACGCGTTCGGCATGGTCCGATGCCGGCACGAAATGGATACGCAAAGTCTTGGGCAAAGATTTGATCAGAGCGACGGTTTTCTCCCTGAGTAGCCCTGGAACCAACCAGCGGAACGGCTCAGGATCAAGCTGGTTCAAAAGATGCAGCGGCACAATGACCGTGACGCCGTCGTCCTCATGTCCCGGTTCGAAGCGGTACTGCAGCTGGAACCGCAAAGGACCTACCTGAAAATGATCGGGAAAATTCTTAGCGTCCAGCGAAGCGGCTTCCTTTGTGGTAATGTCGGCCCGGCTGAGCTTGAGAAGATCGGGCTCACGGGCTTCAATGGACTTACGCCAGCGCTCGAAGGTAACGCCGTTGACTACATCCTGCGGAATACGTTCGTCAAACCAGCGGAACAGCCAATCCTCGTCCACCAGCAGATCGGCTCGCCGTCCCTTGTGCTGAAGATAATCCGCTTCCTCCAGTAGTTTCAAATTGTGCAGGAAGAACGGTGCCTTGCTGTCGTAATCCATGTGCACAAGGGCGTGACGGATAAACATGTCTCTCGCCCCTTGTGGATTGATCCTTTCATACGGAATCTTTCGCCCCGCTTGAACAATGAGTCCGAACAACGTAGTGCGCTCATACACCGCGGCGCGAGCTGTCTTGCGCTCCCAATGCGGATCGTAGTGTTGGTGCTTAACGAGATGAGCCCCCACCTTTTCTATCCATTCCGGCTCTATCTTAGCTACCGTACGGGCGTAGACCTTAGTGGTTTCCACTTGCTCGGCCGCCATGATCCATTTGGGCTTGACCTTAAACAAAAAGGAGCCAGGATGAATGAACAACTTGGTTCCACGCGCTCCAACGTATTCGTTCTGCTCTTGCTTGAGACAGACATTAGACAGAAGACCCGAAAGGAGCGCCCTATGAATTTCGCCGTATTCGCCAGGCACCTGGTTCAGCTTCAGGTCCAGTTCCCCCTTCAGCACTTCCATGATCTGCCCGTGAATGTCGTGCCACTCTGTCATCCGCACATAGGATAGGAAATTCTCGCGACACCACTGACGCAGCTTGGATTTCGACAAGTACTTCTTCTGTTCCTCGTACTCGGTCCATAGCTTCAGGAAGGACAGAAAATCCGAATTGTCATCCCGGAAACGGGCATGTTTCTGATCGGCATTCGAAGCCTTGTCGGCAGGGCGCTCGCGTGGATCGGGCACACTCAGGGCAGCGACGATAATAGCGACTTCGCTCAGGCAATGTTCTTCCGCTCCTGCCAAAAGCATACGCCCGAGCCTCGGGTCCACCGGCAGCTTTGCGAGCTTGCGACCGATATCGGTGATCTGTCCGCGATCATCCAGCGCATTGACCTCCTGCAAGGTCCGAAGACCGTCGCGGATCAGCCGGGCGTCGGGCGGTTCTACAAAGGGAAAGTTTGAAATATCACCCAACTTGAGAGCGTGCATTTGCAGAATGACCGCCGCCAAGTTGGTACGGAGTATTTCCGGGTCGGTGAATTCCGGCCGATTCAGATAATCCTGTTCGGAATATAAGCGGATAGCAATCCCGGGGCCCACTCGTCCGCAGCGGCCGGAGCGCTGATTAGCCGAGGCTTGGGAAATCTTCTCGATTGGCAAGCGTTGCAATTTGCTGCGATGGCTATACCGACTGATACGGGCGTACCCCGTATCAATCACCGAGCGTATTCCGGGCACGGTGAGCGACGTTTCTGCGACGTTGGTCGCGAGCACAATGCGACGCATGCCTGAAGGTCTGAATACTCGTTCCTGCTCGGATTGAGACAGGCGCGAGTACAGCGGCAGAATTTCGCAGTTTGACGGGTGGTGCTTACGTAGCGACTCGGCGGTCTCGCGGATTTCGCGCTCACCGCTGAGAAAGATGAGAATATCCCCAGGCTGCTCACGCCACAACTCATCCACGGCGTTAACAATCGCCATCTGTTCGGCATGGTCGGTCTCATCGCCCTCCTCGACTTCAACCGGCCGGTAACGAATCTCCACCGGATAGGTGCGTCCCGAAACATTGATAATCGGGGCGTTCCCAAAATGCCGAGCGAAACGTTCTGGCTCGATCGTGGCGGAAGTAATGATGAGCTTCAGATCTTTACGCTTGGGCAGCAGCCATTTGAGATAGCCCAACAGGAAATCGATATTGAGGCTCCGCTCATGCGCCTCATCCACGATTAAGGTGTCGTATTGCTCGAGAAAGCGATCGTGCTGAATTTCCGCCAGCAGGATGCCGTCGGTCATGAGTTTGATCAGGCTTTCCGGCCGGGTCTGATCTTGAAATCGAACCTTATAACCCACCGCCTGCCCTAAAGGCTGTTTGAGCTCTTCGGCAATCCGAGCGGCAACGGTTCGTGCCGCAATACGACGGGGTTGTGTGTGGCCTATATAACCAGAAACACCACGGCCAGCCTCGAGACAGATTTTTGGCAATTGGGTCGTCTTGCCAGAGCCCGTTTCTCCGCAAACAACGACCACCTGATGATTACGGATTTTCTCGAGAATCTCGTCTTTTTTTTCAACGACTGGCAGCTCTAGCGGATAATCCAGCTCTGGAACGCTCTCCGCTCGAAGCTGCCTTTTCGCCATAGACTGGCTGACTGCTTCCTGTAGCGACTGCAACCGATCGGCAGCCAACTGGCCGCGGCGCATCTCGGCTCGTAGCTGAGAAAGTCTCTTACTCAGATGATAGCGATCTTTGCGGAGACAGAGATCGAGATTTCCTTCGATTTGGTCAAGAATATCCTGCATAAAAAGGAAAAATTGATTCGTTTTAGCAGAATATTTCCAAAAGAAAAAACGGCGGTAGGCGCGAGATTATACTGGATTCAATTCGGTCCTTGATGATATCGCTGCTCGATGCCTATGAGGCCGATAGTGGTGGGGTTCTTCTAAAAATGAAAAGCCCCGCTTTGGATGTGCGGGGCGCTTATTAGGGGATAGGGTGCCTGGCGGTGACCTACTTTCGCACAGGGAACTGCACTATCATCGGCGCTGAGCGGTTTCACTTCCGAGGTCGGGATGGGATCGGGTGGTTCCCGCTCGCTTTGGCCACCAGGCAAAACGGGTTATGAGGTGAGCTGTTGTTTTTCGCTCTTTCCTCGGACAATGTACACGGCGTTGGGTGTCGTCACCCAAACGGTTTGGGTGTTATATGGTCAAGCCTCACGGGCCATTAGTATGGGTTAGCTTCAGCCATTACTGACCTTCCACATCCCACCTATCAACCTGGTCGTCTTCCAGGGCCCTTCAGGGGACTTTCGTCCCAGGGAGATCTCATCTTGGGAGGGGCTTCCCGCTTAGATGCTTTCAGCGGTTATCCCGTCCGAACATAGCTACCCGGCTGTGCCACTGGCGTGACAACCGGAACACCAGAGGTTCGTTCACTCCGGTCCTCTCGTACTAGGAGCAACTTCCCTCAAATCTCCAACGCCCACGGCAGATAGGGACCGAACTGTCTCACGACGTTCTAAACCCAGCTCGCGTACCACTTTAAATGGCGAACAGCCATACCCTTGGGACCGGCTACAGCCCCAGGATGTGATGAGCCGACATCGAGGTGCCAAACACCGCCGTCGATATGAACTCTTGGGCGGTATCAGCCTGTTATCCCCGGAGTACCTTTTATCCGTTGAGCGATGGCCCTTCCATTCAGAACCACCGGATCACTAGGACCTACTTTCGTACCTGCTCGACTTGTCTGTCTCGCAGTCAAGCGCGCTTTTGCCCTTACACTCTCTGCACGATTTCCGACCGTGCTGAGCGCACCTTCGTGCTCCTCCGTTACGCTTTGGGAGGAGACCGCCCCAGTCAAACTACCCACCATACACGGTCCCCGATCCTGATTCAAGGATCTGGGTTAGAACTCCAAATTCACCAGGGTGGTATTTCAAGGTCGGCTCCACCGGAACTGGCGTCCCGGCTTCTCAGCCTCCCACCTATCCTACACAAGCAAATTCAAAGTCCAGTGTAAAGCTGTAGTAAAGGTTCACGGGGTCTTTCCGTCTAGCCGCGGGTACACTGCATCTTCACAGCAAGTTCAATTTCACTGAGTCCCGGGTGGAGACAGTGTGGCCATCGTTACGCCATTCGTGCAGGTCGGAACTTACCCGACAAGGAATTTCGCTACCTTAGGACCGTTATAGTTACGGCCGCCGTTTACCGGGGCTTCGATCAAGGGCTTCGCTTGCGCTGACCCCATCAATTAACCTTCCGGCACCGGGCAGGCGTCACACCCTATACGTCCTCTTTCGAGTTTGCAGAGTGCTGTGTTTTTATTAAACAGTCGCAGCCACCGTTTCACTGCAACCCCCTTCCGCTCCATGAGCAAGTCACTTCACGTACCAGGGGCGTACCTTCTCCCGAAGTTACGGTACCATTTTGCCTAGTTCCTTCACCCGAGTTCTCTCAAGCGCCTTAGAATTTTCATCCCGCCCACCTGTGTCGGTTTTGGTACGGCCAAATGTAACCTGAAGCTTAGAGGTTTTTCTTGGAAGCCTGGCATCAATCACTTCGGTCTTGGCGAACCAAGACACCGTCATCACGTCTCGGCATTGATCCTCCGGATTTGCCTAAAGGATCTGCCTACTCGCTTAAACCGGGACGTCCAACACCCGGCTGACCTAGCCTTCTTCGTCACCCCATCGCAGTTACACCTGGTACCGGAATATTAACCGGTTTTCCATCGACTACGCCTTTCGGCCTCGCCTTAGGTGCCGACTAACCCTGCGCCGATTAACGTTGCGCAGGAAACCTTGGGCTTTCGGCGTCAGGGTTTTTCACCCTGATTATCGTTACTCATGTCAGCATTCGCACTTCCGATACCTCCAGCCAACCTTACAGTTGACCTTCGCAGGCTTACGGAACGCTCCCCTACCACGCAAGCTTGCGCTCGCATCCGCAGCTTCGGTACAGACTTTAAGCCCCGTTAAATCTTCCGCGCAGGCCGACTCGACCAGTGAGCTATTACGCTTTCTTTAAAGGATGGCTGCTTCTAAGCCAACCTCCTGGCTGTCTATGCCTTCCCACATCGTTCTCCACTTAAGTCTGATTTGGGGACCTTAGCTGGCGGTCTGGGTTGTTTCCCTTTTGACGACGGACGTTATCACCCGCCGTCTGTCTCCCGTGCTGCACTTTCCGGTATTCGGAGTTTGCATCGGTTTGGTAAGTCTAGACGACCCCCTAGCCGAAACAGTGCTCTACCCCCGGAAGTGATACACGAGGCGCTACCTAAATAGCTTTCGAGGAGAACCAGCTATCTCCGAGCTTGTTTAGCCTTTCACTCCTAGCCACAGCTCATCCGAATCTTTTTCAACAGATCCCGGTTCGGCCCTCCAGCACGTGTTACCGCACCTTCAGCCTGGCCATGGCTAGCTCGCTCGGTTTCGGGTCTACTCCCAGCGACTTAACGCCCTATTCAGACTCGCTTTCGCTACGCCTCCCCTACTCGGTTAAGCTTGCCACTGAAAGTAACTCGCTGACCCATTATACAAAAGGTACGCAGTCACCCCCCGAAG